>NZ_QGTV01000001.1:0-480090 GCF_003182335.1 Chryseobacterium sp. AG844
TATTTTATTTAAAAATAAAACTTTTTACCAGATAGATTTTGAAGAAAGTAGGGTAAAAATCAAAGACGTTCACCCTACGCAAGCTAACTCAAGGTCGCTTTTATAAATATAAATGTATAAAAAATATTTGGAAGTTAACACAGAATCTAAAGCCGATATCATCATATCTAATAAAAATAAGCGGGCTAAAGCCCGCCTCTATTGATATTACAAATTTTATATTTTCTAGTGGCTTATCTCCTATTGAAAACCGCCACTTCTAACTTCTAACTTCTAACTTCTAACTTCTAACTTCTAACTTCTAACTTCTAACTTCTCATTATGGAGCCAGTCTCGAGATTTTCCAGTCAAGATCTTCAAGCTCATAAATAATCCTGTCATGAAGGCGATTGGGTCTTCCCTGCCAGAATTCAATTTCATAAGGTCTGGCAAGATATCCGCCCCAGTGAGCTGGCCTTGGAACTTCCGTATTTTCATACTCCTTTTCCAGCTCTTTTAATTTATCTTCCAGAAATTCTCTATTGGGAATCTCCTGGCTTTGCGGAGAGACCACAGCGCCGAGCTGGCTTCCTTTCGGCCTGGAATGGAAATAACCGTCGCTAAGGTTTTCTGCCACCTTTTCAAGATCAGCTTTGATGATAATCTGCCTTTCAAGATTAGGCCAGAAAAAATGCAGGCAGGCTTTATGGTTGTTTTCTATTGCTTTTCCTTTTCTGCTGTTATAATTGGTATAAAAAATAAATCCTTCGTGGGTATATGCTTTAAGCAATACCATTCTTGTTCTTGGGCACCCATCTTCTTCCACTGTAGAAACCGCCATAGCATTAGCTTCTGAGATCATCAGGCTCTCATTGGCTTCCAAAAACCAGTCTCTGAACTGTTCAATTGGATTTTGTTTTATCTCACTTTCAATAAGTTGGGATTTCTCGTACACTTTTCTTCTGTCGTGCAGGTTTTCCATAAATATTTTTTATTAAATTTGAGTATGAATCACTCATACAAAGGTAAAATATTAATCTCGACACCCGACATTTCCGGCGATATTTTTTCAAGATCGGTAGTATTGGTTATTGAACATAATGAAAGTGGTGCATTTGGTTTGATATTGAATAAAAAGAACAGCCAGATGAGTAGCAAATTCAAAGATTTTTTTGACTTTAAAATTGAGGTATATGATGGAGGACCTGTGGAAAACGACAAGGTATTTTTCATTGTAAAAGGCAAAAGAGTTACAGAGATCTATACAGACATTACAGATGAATACTATCTTACAGAAGATATCGAACGGATCATTAATGCGGTTTTAAGCAGTGAACTGGATATCAACCATATCAAAATCTTTTCAGGATATTCCGGATGGTCTTCTCATCAGCTGGATACTGAAGTTCAAAGGAAAATGTGGACAGTAGTGGATGTTTATAATCTTGATTATACGCTTCCAAACGATCAGACACTCTGGAAATCTATCATGCAGAATCTTGGAGGAGAATTCCTTCTCTGGGCCAATTCTCCTGAGGATATTTCACTGAACTAAAAGTATATTTTTCACACCACTCTGATAATTAACAAATTTTAAGATTCTATTAACCAATTTTAAAGAAAGTTTTTCCGTTCTTTGAAAAACTAAAATCACTGATATGAAAGGTATTACACTACTTGCTTTATCAATATTTTCTACAGCGTTTTTATCATTTACTCCTATCAGCAAAAAATACATTGTCATTGATGCCGGACATGGCGGAAGTGATTTTGGGGCTGCTTATGGTGAAATTCTGGAAAAAAATATTGCATTAAGCATTGCAAAGGAAATCCGGAAGATCAATGAAAACCAGCATAAATATGAGGTTATTTTAACAAGGGATTCAGACAGTTCTCCCACTCTTGCTGAAAGGACTGCTCAGATCAATAAGCTAAACCCTGAAATGGTCATTTCTCTTCACGTTAACAGTTCTCCTCAGAAAGAAAGATCTGATAACGGATTTGAAGTTTATGTTCAGAATTCTGACATATCAAAGGAATTGGCCGGAAAAATCTATAAAAAATTTAATGCCCGTAAAGTTGAAGAACGCCAAAATCTTCACATGCTGAGAGAAACCAAAGCACCTGCTGTATTGGTAGAACTTGGCTTCATTAATAATTCTGATAACAGGAATTATATTACCAGTGAGAAAGGGCAGAAAGAAATCGCACAAAAATTTGTTGAGATTATCAACGAATATTAAATAAAGAAACAATTTCTGATTTTACTCAGAATAAAACCCGGTAAAGGACTTCTGGAACTTTGTTGTTTACCGGGTTTGTCAATTTTTATGAATTAAAACTTTTCTTCCAGCTTTCTACCAATCCGGAGAAACGCGAGGTTTCAAAAGTCTTGTTTCTTATCTTACCTACAGAAAACATACCTTTCTCATCAGAAATCATTAAAATTTCTTCAGCCTTCTGAGATTCAAATGCGATAATCTCGTGTTCCTGAATATCAGCAAGATTATTTTTATGTAAAAAAGTAACAATGTTTTCCATCAAAGGAGAAATGTAAGCTCCTTCCGTCTGCTTTGGTACTTTGATAACATCACCTTCTAAAAAGAGAAGATTTCCGGCAGTGGTACGCGCTATTCTTTTGTTTGGATTCAGAAGGATCACATCGTCAAGATCATTTTCCTGCGCATAGATCACTCCGTAAATATTTTCCGGACAGTGAACCCGGATATTGCTCAAAAGGTTGTTATTAACATTAATTTCCTTAATCAAATCCAATTCCAGAGGTCTTTGATGAACAGCAAGCACATCAGCCATTTCCGTCACCTCATAAAAATAAGAAACAGAAGATTTGGCCAATGTCATTCCATCATTATTTCTGAACACCTGGAAATTGATAATTCCATTGCTTATGCCTTTGCCTTCAATAATTTCTTTTTGAAAAAGGGTCTGGAAAAACTCCAGTGTGTAAGTCAAAGGAATATTCAGTCTCATCTTTCTCATGGAAGCCATTAGAAAAAAATAGCATTCTTCGTCCATGATCAATCCACCATTTCTTAGAAAGAAAGAAACTTTTACTGAGTCTCCCCAAAGAAAAGCTCTGTTCTTTACATGTAACTCGTCTGATGTAAAATATTGATTTTCCAAATTTTGATGTAATTTATTTACAAAAAAATAATGAACGATAAATCGTTCATCAGTTTTATCATTTCATATAGCCCGGTATTATGCCGCACCTAGTTTTATTCTAAGGTTTTCGATAAGATTTTCCCAATACATTGCATTTTCCTCTTCATCACCTTCTTCACAGAAGTCTGTAATATTTAGAGCCAGATCTTCTGTAATATCATCAATTGTGATAGTCATTTCAAAGAAATTTTTTGTTCCTTCATCTTCTTCCCATCTGAAACGCACGAAACCTTCAGGCTTATATCTGATCAAAGTGGCCTTCTCAGCAGGACCTCCACCCCAGCTAAAAAAGAAATCATCGCCTTTCTCTGTTACCTCATCCGCAAACCATTCAGACAATCCCTCTGCAGTCGCCAGATATTCATATAAAATCTCTGATAAACAGTGCATTGGAAATTCGTAATGGACTTTATGTTTCGCCATATAATCTTTGTTTTATCGTCCCGCAATATATAAATTAATTTTTTTATTACGCAAAAAAACAATTACTTTTTTATAGAATCTGCATGATATTTATCACTGGCTTTACATCCCTGTGATGGTAAGTTTTAAAGCTAAAAACTACCATGTAAAACATAAAAAAATCTCTCCTTTACAGAGAGATTTTATTTTTAATTTTCATTCAGTATATCGATAATAATCTGACATCCTTCTCTTATTTCATCCAGAGATAATGTAAGAGGCGGAGAGATTCTCAGATATTCATTTCTGTACAGCTGCCAGAAAACAATAAGTCCTCTTTCCATACATTTTTTAGCTACTTCCAGTGTGTATTCAGGAGTTCCTAAGTTGACGGCAAGCATCAGCCCCTTACCGTTGATATTTTTTATTTTAGGATGAACCAAAAGTTCTCTGAACAATTTCTCTTTTTCCTCTACTTCGTTCATTAAACCGCTTTCCAGCACTTCTTTCAATGTAGCATAGCTTGCCGCTGCAATGAGTGGATTTCCTCCAAAAGTAGTAATGTGGCCCAATTTAGGAGAATGTGAAAGCGTTTCCATGATTTTTCCGGAGCTCATAAAAGCTCCCACCGGAACTCCGCCTCCCATTCCTTTACCCATCACAAGAATATCCGGAACAATTCCAAAGTGTTCAAAAGAAAATAATTTCCCTGTTCGTCCGAATCCCGGCTGTATTTCATCCAGAATCAGAAGTGCTCCTACTTCTTCACATCTTCTCTTCAGTTTGATCAGGTAGTCGTTATCCGGCACTAAAAACCCTGCTGCTCCCTGAATGGTTTCAAGAATAACACAAGCCGTCTTCTCTGTAATTTTACCAAAGTCTTCTTCATTGTTAAATTCAATAAAAGAAACCATCGGTAATAAAGGGCGGAATTCCCTTTTGTGGGTTTCATTTCCTGAAACGCTTAAAGCGCCATGGGTATTTCCATGGTAAGAGTTTTTAAAGGAAACAATTTCTTCTCTTCCGGTATATCTTTTGGCTAGTTTTAAGCTTCCGTCAATGGCTTCTGCACCGCTGTTCACAAGATAAGTAACTTCTAAAGGATCTGGAGTAGCTTCTGCAAGCAATCTGCATAATGCGACAGGTTTTTCCTGTGCATATTCGCCATACACCATGACGTGAAGGTATTTATCGGTCTGTTCTTTGATGGCATCCACAACTTTAGGATGTGAATGTCCCAGCGTATTGGCAGAAACTCCTGCCACAAAGTCAAGATATCTTTTTCCGTTTGTACCGTAAATATAGCTTCCTACCGCTTTCTCCACTTCAAAACCAGCAGCAAATTTTGTGGTTTGTGCCTGATATGTAAAAAAATCTTTATGCATTTCCATTGTCTCCAAAAATTTCAGCAAAGCTATAAAAGATTCATTAAACGTTAAAATTAATCCACAAAAAAGACCAGCACTTTACTGGTCTTTCCGTTATTTTCTGGTACGTTTAGGTTTTTTAGCTTCTTCTTTGGCCTTTTCATCATCTATGGCTTTCTGTGCTTTATCGAAGAGCTCATTATCTGCTGTATATTGTATTTCTTCATTATTCGGAGTGTCTACAAGGATGTCCTGCCATTTCCGGATCCGGTCTTTGGTATTCCAGTTAAAATCCGGGAACTTTCTTTTTGACGGCTCTATCATACTCATCGGATAGGTATCGGAAACAGCTCCGATACTGCAGGAAATAATCTGTAATGCTCTTTCTTCAAACAATGCTCCGATAATTCCGCAGGTAGACAAGGTAATCCCTATTCTTTCCGGTTTTTTGGTTTCCTGATCGGTATCATCAACATAGACGATAGATTGGGCGTTTCCAACTACTCTTGCTTCTTTAATAGCATTTTTCTCATAGTACACCGTCATGAATTTCCCTTTCACCTGATTGAACTCATCTTTCAGGTTCAGGGAGTCTACTTTACTGATGGCAAAAGCATTTCCTATTACTTTTAAGGAGTCAATATCTTCTGTCTTGGTATTGAAGTAGGCTTCTACTTTATCTCCGGTCACCTGCTTTTCACCACTCCAAAGAATCGGGTTGGTATACATATGCATGATTCCGTCTGTTTCATTGAAAGCAATGGAATCTGCTCTTCCCTGTGCATTGGATTTATAAATACGGGCTTTTTTGAAGGCTCTAAGATAGCTTTTCTTCACTTTGATATCCAGTGAGTCCGGTCTTTGATAAGAGATAATTTTTTCTGCAGCGAAATAAATGGAGTCTTTTTCCATCACTTTTACAGCATACGGACTTTTGGTCATCATTGCAGAGTCTTTTTTCTCAAAAATTTCTCCGTATCCTCCTTTTATGTATCTTCTTTCTTTAGGATCATCCAGGGTTACATTGCCTGTTGCTTTACCAAACCCTGAAATCTGATTGTAGTACATATCATCACCGGTAAGGATTTTTTCATTGTAAAATATCCTTGAGTTTTTGGTTAAATACGCCTCCTTGGAATCCATTTTATAGGTTCCTCTTTCCGTATAGATTCTGTTTCGTGGATTGGTTTTGCTGGTAATGGTTGTAGGACCATTAAAATCGGCAATTTTTGTGTTTTGATTTTGCTTGATATTTGGACCTTCTATAGTATACTGAGGGGTTTCAATCTTTACATTTCCTGTAAGGTCAACTACTCTTGTATTGAGAAAATAAGTTCCTACTTTAGCATAGGTAACATTCTGGCCGTCCGAGATCGTTCCTCCTGTATTAAAATACGCCTGATTAGCCAGCCTGTCATAATACAGAATATCTGTTTTTATGGTCTGTTTAGGATCCGTCAGGACCACATTTTTTCGGGCAATACCTTTCTGGGTATTGGCATCATATTCCATTTCTCCTGCCGTGATTACAGAGCCGTCTGTATTTTGAAGTCTTGTATTGCCTATTGCTTTTACAAAGTTTTCTTCATTATACAGAACAACTTCATCCGCAGTAAGAATGGAGCCCTGATGTTCTATCTGAACATGGCCGGTAAAATATTGATTCCCGTCGTATTTTTCAGGATCTTTCTTGATTTCGTCTGCGTGGATGATCTTTACTTTATCTTCAGGTCTCACCTGTTGAGGCTGAGTGGGTGAAGGAGCCTGCAGATAAGGATCTCTCTTCACAGGAGTTTTATCCTGCGCAAAGTTGAGCGTAGAAATAAAGAGTAACAGAAAAAGGGCTATTCTCATTAATTAGTCATTCTTAGTGCCATAGAAGTATAGCGAATGAGAATCAATTTTTACGCCAAATGCTTCTTCAATGGCTTCTTTGATTCCTTGGATTCTTGGGTCACAGAATTCAATAATTTCCTCAATCTCTTTATCAGAGTCTTTTTTGTAGATCACCAGGTGGTCATGCTGTTTGTCAAAATAAGACTTTTCATAAGACGAAGAAGTCAAGGTCTTTTCTCCGAACTGATGCTTACGGATTAAACCTGCATCAAGGAAAATTTCAATCGTGTTGTAAATCGTTGCTTTGGAAACGTGATATTTCTTCTGCATCATCAGAAGATACAGATCATCAACATTGAAGTGATGATCCATATTATAAATTTCTTCCAATATCGTATATCTCTCAGGTGTGTTTCTGAACCCTTTTTCTAATAAGTAGTTTCTCAAAACATCCTTGATCAAAGCTATATTTTTTTCTTTTTGTATTGTATCCATTAAAAAAATTATCTACAAATTTATTGAATTTTATTTAAATAGATAGTATGGTTAATACGGGTGGCTACGAGTTGTGACGGAAATACCCGGACTGCTCGATCTTATTGTCATAAACTGTTAATTCTGTGATCGGAGCAGATTCCACTTCAACATTGTGCGAAGATACTCCCCAGGCCTTAAAGTCGTCACTTCCGATATACTTCACAAAATTGTAAATGTTAAGAGTAATCTTCTGTTTAACAGTTAAAAGGATATCGTTGATATAGGTGTTATCTATGATCACATATTTAAGATCCGGCGGTATATCATGAGCTCTTAAAGATGGATGGCTGCTTCTTGAAGGAATGGTTCCGTCCGCCATTAAGTCTTTAAGGACCATATTAAAATAATCGTTGATTCTTCGGTCTACTTTAAATCCTAAAAGGAAATTGATCTTATAGACGGTTCCCGGAAGAATCTCATCTACAGTATATCTGAAAGTATAGGGATCTTCCTGGTTTACGATGCTCAGGATAAAATAATGATCTGCTCTTTTCGGCTGTTTTTTGATGATGGAATAGATAATTTTGGATTCCACTTCATCATTTCTTTTTGCCCTGCTCAGGTAAGCAAGGTTGGTAGCATATTTCGGAATAGTTTCGTCCAGCTTCATGTCTTTTAGGATAGATACATATTTTTCTATTTTCACAAACTGGATAAATCTTGTTTTGATCAGTCTTCCGTTATACCATGCATACATAGAAACTCCGATAGAACCGGCCAATACAACAGTAATCCATCCACCTTCCATAAATTTGATGATGTTGGCACTGAAGAATCCTAATTCGATAGCCATGTAAACCATTGCGAAAACCAGAATCAGGACCTTGCTTACTCTGTGTTTCAGCAGCCAGAATACTAATAAAACGGTGGTCATCAACATCGTTACGGTAATGGAAAGTCCGTAAGCGGCTTCCATTTTTCCTGATTCTTTGAAATGCAGAACGACAATGATACACAGGATAAGAAGTCCCCAGTTGATTCTTGGAATATACATCTGTCCTTTTACTCCGGAAGGGTAATCAATTTTCTGATTCGGCCAAAGATTAAGAGACATTGCTTCTGAGAATATGGTGAAAGAACCCGTAATCAATGCCTGGCTGGCAATAATTGCAGCGGCTGTTGCTAAAATTACTCCCGGAATGATCATCCATTCCTGCATGATTCCGAAGAACGGGTTTATTACAGAGAAACCTGGTTTGTTATGATTGGTCAGAAGCCATGCGCCCTGTCCAAGATAGTTTAGAATAAGCATGATCTTAACGAATGCCCAGCTTACTCTGATGTTTTTAGCTCCGCAGTGCCCCAGGTCAGAATACAGTGCTTCTGCTCCGGTAGTACAAAGGAAAACCGCTCCTAAAATAACAATGGCACTCGGAGAGTTCACAATAAGCTTATAAGCGTAATAAGGGTTGAAAGATCTTAAAATCTCAAAGTTTTCACTTAAATGCATTACTCCAAGACCTCCCAATACCAGGAACCAAACTACCATTACCGGACCAAAAAACTTTCCGATAAAGCTGGTCCCGAACTGCTGTACCACAAAAATGGCAATCAGAATTCCGATGGTGATTGGAACAACAGGAGTATGGGGATTATAAATTTCAAGACCTTCAATAGCTGACATTACCGTCAGTGATGGGGTAATTACTCCGTCTGCAATAAGTGCCGCGGCACCAATAATCGCAATAAGGTACAGCCATCCTTTTTTAAGGTTTCTTACCAGTGAAAACAAGGCAAGAATACCTCCTTCACCTTTGTTGTCTGCTCTCAAAGCAATGATCACATATTTGATTGTGGTCTGCAAAGTAAGGGTCCAGATAATACATGAAAGAGCTCCTTCTATGTATTCATTGAAAGGCATATTGCTTCCCTGGGATCTTGCATTCACAATTGCTTTCATTACGTAAAGCGGAGAGGTACCAATATCTCCAAAAACAATTCCTAGAGACACTAAAACTCCTATGAAGGAAAGTTTCTTTATGTCGAAGTGGTAGCCATCTTCTGTAACTTCTGCCATATCAGCTTAATTTATTTTAAAGGCGCAAATTTATACTAATTTTATGACGTCAAGAATTTTTCTTCATGAATATAATAAATGAAAAAACTTCCTTTCGGAAGTTTTTTTCTATAACTATTTTACGTACATCGCTTTTTTGATCTCCTCTTTTACTTTTTCAAGTTTTGGGAACCATTCTGCAAATAATGCTGCAGAGTAAGGTGCAGGTGCATCAGGAGTAGTAATTCTCTTGATAGGAGCATCTAAATAATCAAATGCTTTTTGCTGTACCATATAAGTAATTTCTGAAGATACTGATCCGAATGGCCAGGCTTCTTCTAAAATAACCAGTCTGTTTGTTTTCTTTACAGATTCTAAAATTGTATCGAAGTCAAGAGGACGAACAGTTCTAAGGTCGATAACTTCTACAGAGATTCCTTCTTTAGCCATATCTTCTGCTGCCTGTAAAGCCAGCTTCATGATCTTTCCGAAAGAAACCAGAGTAACGTCTGTACCTTGTCTCTTGATATCTGCTTTTCCTATTGGTAAGTAGTATTCTTCTTCAGGGATTTCCATTTTATCTCCATACATCTGCTCAGATTCCATGAAAATAACAGGGTCATTATCCTGGATCGCTGTTTTCAACAATCCTTTTGCGTCATAAGGGTTAGAAGGTACCACCACTTTAAGCCCAGGGCAGTTGGCAAACCAGTTTTCAAATGCCTGAGAGTGAGTAGCTCCTAATTGTCCTGCAGAAGCAGTAGGACCACGGAAAACAATTGGACAATTCCACTGTCCGCCACTCATCTGACGGATTTTCGCTGCGTTATTGATAATCTGATCAATTCCTACCAGTGAGAAATTGAATGTCATAAATTCTACGATGGGTCTGTTACCATTCATTGCAGCTCCCACAGAGATTCCTGTAAATCCAAGTTCTGCAATCGGTGTGTCAATTATTCTTTTTGGACCAAATTCATCCAGCATTCCTTTTGAAGCCTTATATGCACCATTATATTCTGCAACTTCCTCCCCCATCAGGTAGATGGATTCGTCTTTACGCATTTCCTCGCTCATTGCCTGTGCAATTACCTCACGAAAAGTATATTCTGCCATATTTTCTTGAAAAATTTAGACTACAAAAGTAGTGTTTTTTTATTATACACATCATAAAAAGGTATTTCATTTGAACAGGAAGTTTTAATATTGATATTATTTAAAACAGCTTTTCTTCATGGCTACTCAATTCTCTGTAATTTTTTCTCAGATCTGTTAAAATTTTTCCATAGGTGATTTTATATATTATAAAGAGAAATAATAAAGCGATCAGCAGGAAAAGACCAAAATTGAGGTAATTGGCAGTTACCAGTGTAAGCTTGTCAGGATCTGTAAGTTCAGTATTGACATGGTGCTTTGTATTCCATCCATCTTTAAATCCAGCCATAAAATCTCTGGTATTATGATCAAAATGAATGATCCCATCTGCAGCAGCCAAGACCAAAGAAATACATGCATAGCCTAAAATAAGGGTTCTCAGATTCAGAATATTTTTCATTAAGGATATGCTGCTCTGTCCTGCTTTCAGTTTCCGAAACAGTATAATGACCATCGTTATAAAAGCTAAAAATATCCCTACTCTCACATAAGGAAACTGCTCATCCAGATAGCCGTAGAGCGTCCACAGAATTACTTCAACGGTTCCGATGAGCAATAAAGTTTTGGTAATGGAAACAGATTTATGTTTGATCATTTCATCAATTTCTTTTTCGGAATATTCTTTGAAATCCCCAGATTCCTTATTCCAGTCTTTTTTCAGTAATTCCAGTTCGTCCATCGTTATTCTGCAATGATTTTGGTTTTCAAATTATTTTTTGCCCTGTTCATTTTCACTCTTGCATTTCCTTCCGTTATTCCGAGAATCTCTCCTATCTCTCTGTAAGATTTATCTTCTAGATACATCATAATTAACGCTTTTTCCACATGAGACAGTTCGTAGATCGCTTTGTACATTTTTTTCAGCTTATGTTCATTATCTTCATCTTCTTCGTATTCCATTGTGAGAGAGGAGACATCAATATCTACAGTCCGGCGTTCATTTTTTTTAGGCTTTCTGAATAAGATAATGGCTGTATTCAAGGCAACCCGATACATCCAGGTAGAAAACTTAGCTTCACCTTTGAACCCTGAAAAAGATCTCCACAACTGGATCGTAATTTCCTGAAAAAGATCTTCATGATCTTCTGCGTTGTCAGTATATATTTTACATATTTTATGAACCAGTCTCTGATTGGGCTTAAAAAATTCGATAAATGTTTTTTCCTGTTCGGTGCTCATACCCTATAAGTGGGAAGTTTTGATTTTCGTTACAGTATTTTTCAAAAAAGACGGTATTTCATTACTGAAATACCGTCTTTAAATTCTGTTTAAACTTATATTAATTCGCTTTCTCCCAAACCTGGGTTCTTCCTAATAAAGATAATCCTAAGTACCCTCTTACATTCAGTTTATCACCGCTTCTTGTGATGGTACATTTGTATGTTTTTCCTGTTTTAGGATCCGTGATGGTTCCTCCTGTGAACTCATCACCGTCTTTTTTCAGTCCTCTGATGATTTCCAATCCTAAAATTGGTTTTCCTTTTCTGTCATCTTTACAAGCCGTACAGTTTGATTCAGCTGGTTTTATTAATAACTGAGAAACTTTCCCATAGTATTTTCCGTCTGATTTTTTGTACACTTCAACAATAGATTTTGCCTGTTTTGTCTCATCATCTATCGTCTTCCACTTACCTTCTATCTGTGCAAATGTAAGTACACCACATAAAGAAAGTGCGAACGTTAACAATATTTTTTTCATATTTCTTATAGTTTTAATTTTAATACAATATTCTTATCTACGTATTGATAAAAATATAAATTAATTTTCAACGAACAAAAACTTTTATTATACAAAGCATAAAGAGACAAAGAAAAGTAAAAAATCAATCCAAAATTGCCTCTTTCTCCTTAATAAAGTTTCCTGTTAATCACCCTATCCATATAGTCCTGATACCAGGCCTTTGCAGTTTTCTTTCCTTGTTCTGTTTCAGGATTTTTAACTTCATTCATGATATTTTTTTCCAGGCTCAGATCAGATTTATCATATACTCCAATGATTTCTTTTCCGTCAAAACGATAAATATAATTTCCGATCATAAACTGATCCGTACTTCCGTCTGAGTTGACTACAATGAAAGGATATTTTTTGTCACTCACGAGACTTCTTCCCCAGCTTCTGATTGGTTTGTTGTACCCGATAAGGTCAGCCAGTGTAGGATAGATATCTGCCTGCTGCGCAATTTCCTCACTGACTCCTTTTAACTGATAGGCAGGATTCGGAGAATAGAAAACCAACGGAACAGCATAACGGTTCATGGCTCTTTCATATTCCGGATAATAGACCTGGTTGGTATGATCTCCTGTGAAAACAAAGATCGTATTATTATACCACGGCTGCTTTTTAGCTGTTTCAAAATATTTTTTGATCGCATAATCCGTATACTGCATCGGCTCATGGATTTCTATTTTTCCCTTTTTAAATTTACCGTTATATTTTTCAGGGATTTTAAAAGGGTGATGGGATGATGCAGTAAATACAGTAGTCATAAAAGGCTGCTTCTTTCCGACGTTTTTCGCAAAATACTGAAGGAAAGGTTCATCCCAGATGGCCCACATTCCATCAAAATCTTCGTCATGATTATATTCTGTTTTCCCGAAATAATGTTTAAATCCTAAGATATTTCCGAATCCAAGGAATCCCATAGAACCATTAGGCGCCCCATGATAGAAAGAAGTATCATAGCCAAGATCATTACATACGGAAACAATGGACTGAATTTTCTGATTGGAATACGGAGACCCTGTAAACGCATCCGTCAGGCTCGGAATTCCGGCCAATACACTGCTCATCCCATGAATAGACTGTCTTCCGTTTGCAAAAGTATTTGGGAAAATAAGACTTTGATTAGCTAAACTATCCATAAACGGAGTATAAGAAACGTAGTCTTTAATATTTTTGTCTTTATTAAAGGCTCCTGAATACTCTCTTCCGAAAGATTCTACAATGAAAATAACAATATTGGGACGGTTCTCCACTTTCCTGTCGTATACTTTATAGGGCTGAACATTTTCTTCGATAAACTTTTCATCTACAAAATGAACTTCCTTGAAATTATTGGTATTTAAAGTCCTGAAAAAGGAAAATGTACTATTGAGCACCATATTTCCCTGCAGAGGATTGGTTACAAAACGGGTTGCATCCACCATATTAATCGGTCTGGTACTGTGTTTAAAATCTCCTCTGATTCCTCCCACAACCAGCACCGCTGTGATACAAAGTGTAAGAACGGAAGTGATAAAGTAAGGAAGCAGTTTCGCAGGTTTCACCTCTTCCACTTTTACCCTTTTGTAAAGGAAAACCCATAAAATCATCAACACAATGAACCAAATCAGTACAAAAGGATGCTGCCCGATAGAAATCATCAGCACTTTAGAAATATTAGATTCGTGCTCAGCAACCTGAAATACTGCCGAAGTAAGCCTTGCCTGTGAAAATTTATAGTAAATAAAATCTCCGAAGTTCATCGCATAAGCAATCCCGTTGGTAATAAAGTACAGCCAGAAAAGAACTTTCTGAAAAACTTTCTTTGTGTTGATGACCAACGGCAGTAAACTAAGCAATATAAACAGTGCATTAACATACAAAATGGCTGTGGTATCAAAAGCAGTACCATGGAAAGCCAGCTTTATATATTCTGAAACGGAGTCTACTTTAATCAGATCTTTATTAAAATACCAGAATAAAAGTCTGGCAATCTGATAAAAAACATAGGCCAGAAAAATCCTGTAAACCAATGCCAGAACTTCCTGTTTTCTAAATCCTTTTAAAAATTTCATGGAGCAAATTTACATCAAAATCACTTTAATGCCTTTTTTAGTTCAGATTATTTTGAGTTAGAATTTTTAAAAACTGTAATTTTGTGTTTATGGATTTTATAAAGAATAATCTGGCCAATGCCTTAACCCTGGCTAATTTATTTGCAGGCTGTGTAGGTGCAATACATTTAATTTTAGGAGATTATCAGACAACGGCAATCTGCCTTATTCTCTCTTCGGTTTTCGATTTTTTTGACGGCTTTGTAGCCAGAGCTTTAAAATCAAACTCCAATCTTGGCCTTCAGCTGGACTCGCTTGCGGATATGGTAAGCTTTGGAGTGATCCCGGGACTTACGATGTATAAAGCCCTTGAACCTTTTGGAGCTGAGCTTTTGGGAATGCATTTCCCATTTGAGATCAAGTATCTGGGACTCATTGTCACTGTATTTTCCTGCCTGAGGCTTGCCATTTTCAATCTGGATGAAGAGCAGCGTTATTATTTCAAAGGGTTGAATACACCTACCAATACCGTTTTACTGTTCGGTCTTTATTATGCCTTTAAAGAAACCGGAAATTTCAGCTTTTTGTTTGATCATGAATTGTTACTGATTCTGCTCACTCTTCTCACGTCATGGCTTCTGATCAGCCCAATCAGGATGATGGCTATGAAATTCAAATCAAAACAATTAAAAGATAACTACCCTAAAGTTGTATTACTGGTGGGAGGAATTGCTATTCTTGCGATATTCCAGGTTGTTGGAATTCCAATGCTTGTTATTTATTATATGCTGGTATCTCTCATTTTTCAGGGACAGCTAAAATAATTATTAAAATAAAACACATTTCAAATTATTAATCATTAACATGAATTTAAAACTCCATAAACCGCTTTGTATTTTTGACCTGGAAACCACAGGAACCAATATTGGAAAAGACAGAATTGTTGAAATCTGTATCTTAAAAGTAAACCCGGATGCCTCAAGAGAGAGCAAAACATGGCGTGTAAATCCTGAAATGCCGATTCCAAAAGAATGCAGTGAAATCCACGGGATCTATGATGAAGATGTAAAAGATGCTCCTACTTTCAGGGATATTGCCGCTAAAATTATGGAAATGATTTCAGGAAGTGATCTGGGAGGATTCAATTCCAACAGGTTTGATGTTCCGCTTTTGGCTGAAGAGCTTTTAAGAGTAGGAATGGATTTTGATCTGAGTAAATTCAGACTGGTGGATGCACAGACTATTTTCCATAAAAAAGAGCCCAGAAATTTAGGTGCAGCTTACCAGTTCTACTGTGGAAAAACATTGGAAAATGCCCACACTGCAGAAGCTGATGTAATGGCAACGTTTGAAGTTCTTGACGCTCAGGTTGGAAAATATGATGATATTCCTAATGAAATAGCACCGTTAAGTGAATTTACATTCCATAATAAGAATGCAGACCTTGCCGGATTTATCGGATATAACGAAAAAATGGAAGAAGTTTTCAACTTTGGAAAATATAAAGGACAGGGCGTGAAAGCGGTATTCCAAAAAGACTTAGGATATTTCGGGTGGCTTCAGAACGCTGATTTCCCGTTGTATACCAAAAAGATTTTTACAAAAATTCAATTATCAAGCAGGTTTTAAAAATGTCTGATCTGGTTCGTTTTAAATTTTATGAAACTGCCCTTGAAGCTAACAGGGACAAGCAGATACTGGCTGAAAACGGTATCAACAGTTTCATTGCGAATGAGCAGCTCATCCAATCGGATTGGCTTCTGTCTCAGGCAGTAGGCGGTATCCAGCTTCAGGTATTTGAAGAAGATATGGAAAGGGCCCGGCAGATTCTGCAGGACTATAAAGACAATGAGCAATACTCGCTGGAAGTAGAACATACCATTGAAGATCCCGAGTTTGATTTTGTCTGCCCGAAATGTGGTTCCAATCATATTTACAGGGATGACAGTGCTACCAGTTTCTTTGGAATTTCTTTTCTGACGAGCCACAAATTCAAATGTTACTATTGCGGGAATGAGTTTACCCACTAATCTATTCAGGACTCAATAGTCTTAAACGATCTAAAAGATTGCTTCGTCCCTCGCAATGACGGGGTTAAAAAAAATATAAAAAAAGAGTTATGAAAATAATCTGCATAGGAAGAAACTACAGTGAACACGCGAAAGAATTGGGAAATGAAATTCCTGAGAATCCTGTTATCTTTATGAAACCGGATACCGCTGTTTTAAAAGGAAATGATTTTTATATTCCTGAATTTTCCAATGATATTCACTACGAGCTTGAAGTGGTATTAAAAATTTCAAAGGGAGGAAAATATATTCAGAAAGAAACAGCGCACAAGCATTATGAAGAAATTGGCCTGGGAATAGATTTCACAGCCAGAGATCTTCAGAGCGAACTGAAATCAAAAGGGCTTCCATGGGAGCTTGCCAAGGGTTTTGACGGTTCTGCTGTGGTAAGCAGTTTCTTTAAAAAAGAGAACTTCAGTCTTGAAAACCTTCAGTTTTCGTTATTAAAAAATAAAGAAAAAGTACAGGATGGCAATACGAAGGATATGATGTTCAATTTTGATGATATTATAGCTTTTGCTTCTCAGTATTTTACGTTAAGGGTAGGTGATCTTATTTTCACAGGAACTCCAAAAGGGGTTGGCAAAGTAGAAGAAAATGATATTCTGGAAGCTTATCTTCAGGAGGAAAAAATCCTTGATATCCGAATATTATAAGTATTTAATATTAAAATCTGACAAATTTTTCCTATCTTTAGGTAACAAAATTAGAGGTTATGATAAATATTGTATTACCCGTAGATTTTGGGGACAAGACAGACCAATTGGTAGACGGTGCCATAAAATTTGCAAAACAGCTTAACGGCAGAATTTACCTGATCCACGTAGCGCCATCAGATATCGGCTTTGCTATTGGTGACATGGGATTTCAATATTTTCCGGAAGTGGAAGCCAATGAAATCAGGGAAGAGCTGGTGCAGCTTAATAAAATTGAGCAAAGAATCATCAGCCATGATATTGATTGTGAACACCTTTTAAAACAGGGGCTTGCAAAAGATATTATTCTGGAACATGCAAAAGCCAAAAATGCTGATTATATTGTGATGGGATCACACGGCAGAAGCGGAATTTATGATGTATTCGTGGGAAGCTTAACCAAAGGAATAACGAAAAGTTCAAGTATTCCTGTTCTGGTACTTCCGATTCACGACTAAGAAAAAGAAAATTTTAATCGTTAGTAATAAAAAAACCGATCAAACCTATTGTTTGATCGGTTTTTTACTATATAACCAATTAATTAACCTTCTTTTTTGTAGATATTCGGATCGTAGTAAGGGTGCTTACCTTCCGTTGGAGAATAATAGTCTTTATCTTTATCGCCACCTAGTGTAACCACCAGTACGTAGCACCAATAAGTGAATAGTACACAGCAAACTATAAATAGAATCCAGTTTAAAACATTACCGAAAGCATCAAAGAAACCGAAAGACCATTTGAAAACTTTGCTTAAGAATAGAAAGAAAGACGTCATTATTTTCCTTTTTTAAATTAACTTTGTACAAATTTATAAAAAATGTTTAAATTACTTTCAAAAGAAAGCAATATTTTTTCAATTCCTGTTTATATTGGTTTTCTTCTTTTAGTAGTCATAATATTTAACATACTGAATTTCAATACTTACGAAGCCATAGTTGCCGGAATAACTTTTCTGGGAATTGCTTTGGGATATTTTTGTTTTCACAGTGTTGCCCTTAATTATCAGACCCATCTGCCCTTATTTTTATACACCTTTTTTATTTTCGGACTGTATCCCGGAAATCTGGATATAGGAATTGCAGTTTCTCTGCTTACCAACTCTTTCCTTATCCTGCTTCTGACGAGTGCAGATGAAGATATCAGGAAAAAATCCTATGTATTGGTAGGATCTATTGTAGCCCTGAACTTTATTTTTCTTCCTACCACCTGGCCAATGGCTGTTTTTGTGATCATTCACGTGATTGCAACCTCCGCCAAAATCGGGTTGAATCTTTTCAGATTCCTTCTGGGGATTGTTCTGATTACATTCAGTTATTTTTCTGTCATGTATTTCGTTCAGTTCACTTCATGGAATATCGATTATTTTCCGTTTGGAAAAATGAAGCCGGTAACGGATTACACGGAACTTCTTCCGCTGATTCCTGTGGTTCTGATGCTTATTTATGCAGTGTACGACCATTTTAAAAATTATAACAAGAAAAGTCCGATAAGCAGATATAAATACACTTTCCTGCTGGTCTTTTCAGTAGCACAGCTTGTTACCATCATTCTATATATGAATAAAAGCTATGAATATCTGCTGCTTCTGGCATTTCCTTCAAGTATTATTCTGAGCAGAATGATGAGATTTTTACCTAAATACTGGATGCGTGAAGCCAGTGTTTGGCTTATTATTATTAGTTTACTGACCTTCAAAGCGGGTACAGTTTTTGATTTATTTTAGAAAATTATGATTCAGATAGACGATAAATTGATTTCTGAGGAAATTTTTTCCGAAGAATTTGTTTGCAACCTTACGAAATGTAAAGGTGCATGTTGTGTGGAAGGAGATGTGGGAGCTCCGTTGGATAAAGACGAGCTTGAAATATTGGACAGTATTTTTGACAAAATAAAACCTTACCTTACTCAGGAAGGTATTAAAGCCCTTGAAGAACAGGGAACATGGACTACTGATCCACACGACGGAATGTATGTTACTCCAATGGTGGAGAACCGCGAGTGTGCCTATGTAACCTTTGATGAAAAAGGAATTACCAAATGTGGTATTGAGAAAGCATATGAAGATGGTGCAGTAGACTGGCAGAAACCTATATCATGCCATCTTTACCCAATCCGTGTTACGGAATATTCTTCATTTACCGCATTGAATTATCATGAGTGGAATGTATGCAGCGATGCCTGTACGCTTGGAAAAGAACTTCAGGTTCCTGTGTATAAGTTTTTAAAAACTCCACTGACGAGAAAGTATGGTGAAGAATTCTATACTGTTCTGAGCGAAGCTGCTGAAGAATGGAAAAAAGAGTATGGTTCTTAACCGATACGTATTCGAATGAAATAATAAAAACCGCAGCTCTCTCTGCGGTTTTTTATTTTTGTTGACAATAAAAATGAATTAGTTCGTTGTACTTCCTTTTTCGGTTTCATTTTTTTTAACATTCTCCCAACCGTCTTCAGGCATAAGTATGGCTACATTTTTTTCTTTTGTCAGATATTTCCAGGCAACATCCTGAAGGTCTTTTACCGTAAGTGCTTTTACTTTGTCCGGGTAATTCAGAATATTATATTGATCACTTCCGTCTAATTGATTTTGAGCAATTCCCTGTAACCAGAATCCATTGTCTTTAAGACTTGTTTTATATTCATTGTATTCTCCTTCTTTGTATTTATCAAGATCTTTTTGCTCAGGACCCTTGTCTATCAGTTTTTGTAGTTCGGCCACTGCACTTTTTGTAAGCTGATCCACATTTTCAGGACCACAAGGGAAATTAACACTAAAATCATAAGCACTGTAAGGAATTTTACTGAAGCTTCCGCTTGCACCTCCGCCGTAAATACCACTTTCGTCTTCTCTCAGTTTTTCGAGAACTTTAATCGTAGCGACCTCTCCAAGAGCTGAAAGCGCCATAGCTTCCTTCTCATTATAAGGCGCTTCTCCGCTGTAAGAAATTGTGACAAGGCTCTTCGGTTCTTTTCCTTTTTTATAAACCTTTGTATATCCTCCTTTCACTGGTCTGTAGCCTGTATCTTTAAATGTAGACGATTTTCCTGTAGCAGGAAGGGAAGCAATATACTGCAGGATCTCACTTTTAAGCTGCCCTTCATCTATATTCCCCACAAAATAGAAATGAAAATTACCTGCATTGGCAAATTTATCTTTGTAAATATCATATGCTTTTTTATAATCTGTATTCGCCCAGTCTTTTTCGGTAGGTTCAAGGCCGGTAAATCTTGGATTCTTCTGATTGATAAATTTGGAATATTCACTGGAGAAATAGTATTCCGGATCAGAATCCACATTCGCCAGCATGGCAGATTTCTTTGTTTTATAGGTGTTGAATGATTCCGGGTTATAATTTAAGTCTGTAAAGCAGGCATAGATCAGTTCCATGGCAGTCTTAAGATCTTTTTTCGAACTTGTTCCTGAAATACCTTCTGTAAGGCCACCGACATAAGAGCTTACACTCACCTGTTTTCCTGCAAGATAGTGAGCAAGATCTGTCTTTGAAAGCCCTGCTAATCCGGCTTCCAGTAAAGCATCAAATGCAAATTTTGTTTTATTGTAATCGGCATCCGGAATGACAGACAGTCCTCCGAGGCTTATTGCTGCAAAAACAATCTCATCATCTTTAAAATCTGTTTTCTTGAAAGTAACTTGAGCTCCGTTGTTCAAAGTCCATGTGGTCGTTCCTAATTTGGCGTCTGCTTCTGTTTTAGTAATTTTCCCTTCGGATTTAAAAGGTTTTATTAAGCTTTCAGTTTTCTTTTTTTCTTCATAAGGTTTAAGATCAGCCACTTTCACAGCATCAAATGTCTTCAGAACCATCGCCTCTGTTGGCATGGTAATACCTTCCTTTTTTGGACCTGTAATAATAATGACCCTGCTGTCATTCTTTACCCGCTTTTTGATAATTTCATTGGTCTGTTCCAGCGCTATGGACGGAAGAACTTCTTTAATATGTTCATATCCCCAGGTAATTCCAGGTATTGGCTCATGTCTCAGGAAATGGTTCACGTAGCCATCGATAAGTTCACCGCTTAGGTTTTTGTCTTTGTTGTTGTAAGCCCATTCATAAGAGGAAAGCATTCCGGCTTTTGCCCTGTCCAGTTCAGATTGGGTAAATCCGAATCTTTTTGCTCTTTCCACTTCTTCCAAAAGGACTCTCAGTGCATTCAGCTGATCGCCGTCTTTTGTAGCTGCGGCACCCTGAAATGCTTCTTTGTTTCTTGCGTAAGTTCCTCCATGGTATACTGAACCATAAGTAAAAGGAGGATTTGGAGAATTAACCAGTTCTGCCAGCCTGCTGTTCAGCATAATATTCACAAGGCCTTCAACAATACTTTTATCATATTGCTGCACTGTTACATCCGGCTGGTATACTTCAGAATCTTTGATGATAAACTGCACTCCTGAACCCGTAGCATCAGGATCAGTCTCAATAGCTACCAGTGCTTCTTTATGATTCGGAAGATCAAATGATTTTCTTTCTCTGGGTTTTGAAGGATTTTTATATTGGCTGAAGTTATTCCTGATCTTTTTCTCTATTTCATCCACATTGATATCTCCTACTACCACAATTGCCATCAGATCCGGACGGTACCAATCCTGATGAAACTTCCGGATAAGATCAGGTCTGAAGTTTTCCAGCACTTCCTTTTTACCGATAGGAAGTCTTTCTGCGTACTGAGATTGGTATAAAAGCTTTGGCAGGTATTTATCCATCATTCTCTTATCCGGTCCGAGACCTAATCTTAGCTCTTCCAGTACAACTCCTCTTTCTTTATTGATTTGTTCGTCAGAAAGTGTTGCATTAAATGCCCAGTCTTCCATTACTTTCAGACCGGCATCCAGATTTCCAGGTTTATCCAACGGGACAGGAAGCATGTAGACAGTTTCGTCAAAGCTGGTGTAAGCATTAAGGTGCTGCCCGAATTTTACCCCGATAGATTGTAAAAAGTCTACTAATTTATTGTCAGGAAAATTTTTGGTTCCATTGAAGTTCATATGCTCCATAAAGTGAGCCAGTCCTCTTTGGTTTTCATCTTCAAGAATAGATCCGGCATTGATTGCCAGACGGAATTCTACTTTTTTTTCCGGTAAAATATTTTTTTTGATATAGTACTTCATTCCATTGGAGAGAGTACCGATTCTTACGGACGGATCCACAGGGATGTTTTGTCCATAGATATTGACAGACATCAGAAAGATGGCTGAAAACGAAGATAACATTCTTTTCATCTACATTATTTTTTGACCTTTCAAAAATATCAATTCTCCCAGTGACCGGGCTTTAGCAGAGGGTTAAATTCAAGTTAAAAAATTTAATTATTATAAAATGAAAGCAAATTGTTTCTTTTATATTGCTTATATTGATTTTTAATTAAAAACATTCATTAATTATTTAAAATAGACTAATTAAAAATAAGCTCATCTGATTCATTTTTCTTGAAATTGCGGTTAACAGATCCATATATACTTCTTTTAAACCCAAAAAACGATATAAAATACAACAGCCTAATTGTTTTGATTGAAAAAATTCAGTTTCTGAAACGCTGAAATAGTACATTAAGAAAACTTATCAGCATTCGGTTCATATTTCTACCATAAAAAAAACCGGGAATTCCCGGTTTTGATTACTTAAAAAGCATTTCCTTATTTAAAATCAGCATCCGTTACTCCGGAGTTGATGACTACTTTTGTAGTTTTAATGGTCATTTTCTGACCTCCGCCTTCAGCTTCCACTTCAGCAGGGAACTGTATTCCGTCTACAGCCATATAGCTTTTAATGGTTGCTTTACCTTCTCCTGCATCTGTCTTGTACAAAAGTCCTGTTCCCGCATCGAAATAGAATTTTCCTTTGTCTGAAGACAGGACATTATAATCTTTTCCGTCAAGTTTTTCTGTAGAAACAGTCTTGAAATTCGAAGCATCAAATGCTAAGGCATCCATTGGCTTTCCTTTTTTCAGGTCAGCAATTTTGTCAGCAGGAATATCTGTTTTAGTTCCCATCTGATCAAAATATCCTTTCTCACCGTCAAAAAGCTGCACCATTTCTTTTCCCATGAAGGATTGTACAGATTTGAATTTATTTCCTAATTTCTTAGTTGTCATTTGGATTTCCATTCCCTGCACAGCAACAGTGTTATCAGTAATGGTAGATTTTACAGCGTCTAGTTTATCTTTTCCACCTAGTGCTTTGAAATAATTATCAACAACCTCTTTAGGTGTAAGTTTTGATTGTACGGCTTCTGTTTTAGCAGATGCAGCCCCTTTCTTCTGAGCTGCTGCAGGCACTGAGAAAAGTACAGCGCAGAAAAATGGAATGATGATCTTTTTCATATTTATAATAAAGTTTAAAGGGTAAATATAGGAATATTGGCGGACATATAAATAAGTAATGAGTAATGAGCAATTAGTAATGATTGATAATTGATGAATGCTCTATGAGAACTTTGAAAACAAAAACCCGGCCAATTAGTTAACGAATACATCTGGCGTAATTCTTAGAAAAGATTTACAACAAAAAAAACCGCCAAAGAATTGACGGTTTTCAAATATTTATATCTGAGTATAATTACTTCTTAAGTTCTTCTAAAAATTCGTCGTGAGAAATTTTAGTTTCTTTTTTAGTCGCTTTTTCAAGAATTACATCTTTCAGTTTAGCCATAGCTACTTCAGAAGAAATTTGTCTTACCTGCTCCTGGTCTTTCAACATTTCAACAGCATATTTCTGGATTTCTTCATCCCCTAAGTGGTGGATTCCGTAGATAGCCAATTGGTTTTTCACCAATTGTTCTGCCTGAGCCAATACATCAGCATAGTCAAGGCTGATTTCGTTCTCAGTCATCAATTTACCTTCGATGATCTGATATTTCAACTGGTTTTTCTCAGCTTCAAGAATTTCTTTAGCCTGTTCTTCAGACTGGATATTCTGGTTAGAGAATAATAACCACTTCACAAGGAAAGATTCAGGAAGTTTTACTTCTTCTTTCTCAGTTACCTGCTCCAATACTTTATTCACAAAGTGAACATCAGCATTCTGCTGGAAATACTCGTCTAATTCAGTTTTTACTTTATCTTTAAGCTCTTCTTCAGACTTGATGTTTCCTTCTCCGTATACTTTGTCGAAAAGATCCTGGTTAAGCTCAGCTAAGTTTAATGAATAGAAATCTTTTACTTTAACTTCTATCTCATTGTGGTGCAGGTGCTCAACTTCTTCTTTGCTGAATCCTAATTCTTTAGCTAATTCTTCGTCACCTGCAAGAGTTTCTTTAGTCACTTTTACAGATTCATCCATTTTCAAACCTTTTACCAACTTGAAAGCTTCTTTGTTTTCAGCTGTAATAGTAAGGTTTTTTGGGTGGTGGTGGTGCTCACCTTCAGCATCTTCTTCCACAACCTGAGAAACTTCTAAAGCAATGTAAGAATCTTTAGTGATTTTATCTTGAGGAACCTGCTCAGCGAAACGCTTCTGCATGTTTTCAATGCTCTTACCGATTTCTTTGTCAGAAGCTTCTACTTTGTAGTGAGGAGCTTCATATTTAGCTAAATCTATAGTGAATTCAGGCTCAAATCCTACTTCGAAAGCAACTTCTAATTGATCAGCATTGTAATCGAATTCGTTTACTGGCTGAGGAACAGGCTGACCAACTAATCTTAGTTTGTTTTCATTAACATAGTTGTTTAAAGCATCAGAAACTTGTCTGTTGATTTCTTCAAATGCAATACCTGCTTCATATTGTTTTTTAACCATACTCAAAGGCACTTTCCCTTTTCTGAATCCAGGAACTTGCGCATTTTTAGCATAATTAATCAACTGCTTCTCTACTTTTTCTTTGTAGTCAGATTTTTCCAATGTTACTGTAAGCAATGCACTTACATCATCATGGTTTTGTGCGGTAACCTTCATTATTGATTAAAATTTTAGGTTGCAAAAATAGGAATTTTTTATGAAAAAAACTCATTTAAAATCAACTTATAAAGCCAAATATTGTTAAATAAAAAACCACCGGAAAATTCCGGTGGCCCAAACAAGATTAAAGGTATATTAATTAATAATATTATAGTTGGCCTCCGCGTCTGTTTCTCCTCCTGTATGAGTTCCGTAAATCACTCCGTTTCCACTTACAGCAGAAGCTTCAGAAACTGTTACCGGCTCATGGAACAATGTAAGAACCAGCTGACTAGGTGCTGAAGCATTTTTTACAGCGGTATTGACTGCCCATTTTGTTTTCAACCCAACACGGTTTCCATCATCTCTTTTGGAAGATTCATCATCTGTACGGGTTAAGGTGATATCTGAGTTAGGAAAATTATATACAAGGAAATGTTCATTTTTTGCGTCTTTAATTTCCTGAGTAGCATCTTCATCTCCGTTTTTGAAAATAACTTCTACATTATAAGTATGGCCATTGATCAGTTTAACATTAGGATTAGTAGTACTGTTCACCTGATAATCATAAACTACGGGAACTCCTGTAGCTTCATCCGTTACTCTTAAGAGAACATCTGACAATTCTTCCTGAGGAAGGTCATCTGCTTCATCATCGCTTCTGTTACACGATGTTAAGCTTAAAGAAACAGCTAAGAATAAAAGTCCTAAGATAAGTGTTGTATTTTTAAAAATATTTTTCATGTTTTTGATTTTAAGTAATTAAAATTGATATTTAAGAGTTAAAATGAAGTTTCTTCCCATTTCGTTGGAAAAGAAACGTAGTCTGTTCAGATAATCTCTGTAAGACTTGTTGAATATATTTCGGACTGAAAAATCAATTCCGAAATTTTTAGACAGATTTACCCCTGTCTGAAGGTTCCAAAGGGAATATCCGTTTGGAGGTGTAGAAATATCCACTTCTTCATTGTAAGGATTTCCGTCCGAATCAAATAATCTGATCGGAACGTTATAAACAGGAAATCTCGTCTGTTTCAGATAAGTATTGTTACTCACTGTGAAATAGAAGCTTTTCCATTCTTTTTTACTGAATTCCAATGAATTGTTAAAATTCGGCGGCATCATTAAAATAAGCGGCACATCATGAGTAGTAACCTGTCCATACACATAGGAACCGCTTCCTTTGTATGTCAGATTATCTGTAATTTTAAGCTGAGCATCGATATCCAATCCATACATTTTTGCATTGATCTGCTGATAACTATACTCTACAAAAGCTCCACCCCATTGTGTATTCAGATAACCTGTAGGAATCTGATTGATGAAATTCTGAGTATAAAAGAAATACGGGTTTACAGAAATATTTAATCCTTTCAGGACATTTGCTTTTACGTCTGCCACCAAATTAAACTGATTTCCGGTTTCACTTTTCATTCTCATATCCCCTCTTTCAATGATCGCTGCAGAATGGTGAAGTCCGTCTGCAAAAAGTTCTGCGATATTCGGAGATCTTGAAACCCTGGCGTAATTGAATTTCAGGTTAAAATATTCGGATGGATGGTAAACAATTCCCCCGTTTACTGAAATATTATTATAACTTAAAGACGGCTTGGTAAGAATTCTGTTTTGGTTGATTCTTACTACAAAATCTGAATAATCTGCTGCATATTTTTTATTCCAGTCACTCAGATCATACCATTTTGTTACTTCGTAATGATCATAATCGTATCTGCCTCCCAGTTCAAGATCCAGCTCCGGTGCAATTTTATATTTCAATACGGAATAAATTCCTGCATAGTATCTGTCATAGTTCGGAACAAGACGTCTCGCCTCGGTCTGGGTATTGGAATAATTGTTTTGATATCCTGCATTAATTCCTGTTTCAAGATTCCA
Organism: Chryseobacterium sp. AG844; assembly: GCF_003182335.1. Classification (NCBI taxonomy): domain Bacteria; kingdom Pseudomonadati; phylum Bacteroidota; class Flavobacteriia; order Flavobacteriales; family Weeksellaceae; genus Chryseobacterium; species Chryseobacterium sp. AG844. The sequence continues at coordinate 26,761 of NZ_QGTV01000001.1, forward strand.
GTTTGCTCTTTCTATCAGGTGGTTTACATTCAGATCATTGGTGATCAGTTCAAGGTCCAAAGCAGGTTTTTTACTTAATGCTTCTGTACGTCTGATATCATATTCTTTCCTATGATTGTACTGAAAACTGTAAGTAGCCGTTATTTTTCCAAAATTTTCAAACCTTTTGTAAGCCGAAACTTTAGCAATATGATGTTCAATCTCCTGTCTGGGATTATCAATATCATAACTAAAATCTCTCTGATAGATTGGTTCAGGAGAAGTAAGGGCATTACGCAAATCTTCAGAGTTTCCTACGTGAGAACTTCTAAGAATCCCGACAGTGCTTTTGGTCAGATAATAATCAAAAGAAAATCCTTTTTCAAATGTCATTTTCTGCACCCCAAAATTAAATCCAGAACTTTCAAGCCCGGTATTCATCAAGCCATAATCCGGAGCTTCAAGATCTCCCAGTTTTTTATAGCTTCCATTGGTTTTTATAGCCCATCCGTTCTCCCATGTTTTTGCGAGTTTTACGTTAAGATCAGCGCCTCTTCCGTTTGAAATCCCGGAAAGAGAAACATTTCCCATAATAGTATCTTTCTTTGGCAAAACCTGAGGCTGTAAAACTACAACCCCACCTACAGCACCTGCTCCATATTTCAAAGCTGATGCTCCTTTGATGACATCAATATGTTCAAAATTATTGACATCTACGTTAGGAGCGTGCTCTACTCCCCATTCCTGTTCAGCAAGCTTTACCCCATCATTAAGGATGGAAACCCTGCTTCCATAAAGACCATGGATAATAGGCTTTGCTATGTTATTTCCTGTTTTCAGAACATTGACACCAGAAATATTGGTTAATAAATTTCCTAAGTTCTCAGTAACATTTCGTGAAAGCGTTGATTTATCAAGTGTTTTCACCACCATACTTCCATTATTTTTATGACTTCCGTGAATGGTCACAGTTTCGATATCTTTAATGTGGTGTTCCAGTGTAATCACCAGCTGAACATCCTTATCAACTCCTATATTTTCAGTATAATCATTGCAATCAGGATGTTGAGCAATGAGTGTATACTTTCCTGCAGGAATTTTGTCAAAAGAAAATTGACCTTTCTTATTGGTTTTAGCTGTAAAGTTCCCGATTTTAATCACTGCATTTTCCAGCCATGTTTTATCATGGAAATCCTGAACGGTTCCCTCTACAGTATAAGTTTTTTGTGCACTTGTAAATACTGATCCACAAAAGACCAGCAGCAGGCAATATATCAATTTCATTGTAAATAGATTGATTGCGCACCCTTTTCAACAGGGTACATTTTCGTTAAAATTTGTGAGAAGGGTTAGTTTTAATTGTACAATGTAAAAGTCTAATGTCTGATGAGAAGTTAGAGGTTAGAAGCTAGAAATTAGTAATTGAAGATTATTTAAATACCAATTACAAATCAACAGTTGTTTTTCCAGCAACTTTAAACCTTAAACTTTAAACATTGAACTTTAAAGTACAAAACTTTAAACCCTATAGAATCTATGAATTATGCAAGTGCGGGCGGCCCCCGAAGCTGGAAGGTGAATTTGGTCTGTGACCAGATTTTCTCCTGAATGGCGATGATTTGTTTTACTTCATGGCTGTAATGCTCAAAAGTAAAGTTGAATTCTTCAGGAGCTAATGTATGTCCGGTAACCAAAAAGTGGCAGGCCAGACAGTCGCCAGCTTTCTCTTTAGTAACGGCTTTCGTCATTGTATTTTCTGCTTTTTTAAGATGAAAAGCCTTAAAATAGTCTACAGAATCGTGATGGTGAAAGCTTTGAGAAAGCAGCGCGAGAAAATACACTCCAAACAACAGCTTGGAGATAAAACTCTTTAGGTTTCTGCTTTCTTTAAATATCATGGTTCAAAATTATGAAAATAATTTAATTGTTTCCTTAAACTTTTATTAAATTACTTAATAACTGTTGACAATAGGTAGAACTTAATACGGTTTTGTTACAAAAAAAATGCTTCATCATTTTAGTTGATAAAGCATTTATATTTTGTTTTAATCCAGTTGGGTTCCAAGATATTCCCACTCCTGTAAAGCTGTATCCAGCTCCTCCTTAGCTTTGTTGTATTCTTCTAAGGTTTCATCTGAAGGATTTTCTTTGGCAAAAGATGCTTCCATCTGCTCTACTTTTGTTTCAAGCTCAGAAATTTTCTCTTCCACTTTCTTGATTTTATTCTGAATATTTTTCTGTTCTTTACTTACAATATTTGAAGACTGGCTGCTGCTTACAACAGGTTTCTCCTCTACTTTCTTAGGTTCCACCTTTACTTCCGTATGAAGTTTGGCTTTTTCTGCAGAAATCTCTCTGATGGTTTCTTTCTGTCTGTACTCAAGATATTCATTGATATCACCAAGGAATTCTTTCATTTTCCCATCACGGAATTCGTAGATTTTATCACAAAGCCCCTGAAGGAATTCCCTGTCGTGAGAGATGACAATTAAAGTTCCTTCAAAATTCTGCAGTGCCAGCTTGATAATTTCCTTAGACTGGATATCAAGGTGGTTGGTAGGTTCGTCCATAATCAGCGTGTTGAAAGGACGAAGCAAAAGTTTACAAAGTGCCAGACGGTTTCTCTCTCCTCCGGAAAGTACTTTTGTTTTTTTAGTAACGGCATCTCCCTGGAAAAGGAAAGATCCTAATAAGTCTCTTACTCTTGGTCTTGTTTCTTCTGTTGCAGCATCTTCAGCTTCTTCCAGCACTGTTTTATTAGGTGTTAAAACCTCTTCCTGATTCTGAGCGAAATATCCGATATTGACATTATGACCAAGATTCCATGTTCCTGAATAGTCTTTGATATCTCCTGCCAGGATTTTAGCCAGCGTAGTTTTTCCCTGTCCGTTCTGCCCCAGAAGCGCAATTCTGTCTCCTCTCTGAACGATAAAATCTACATCATCAAAAATCTGCTTCTGTCCGTAGGCTTTTCCAAGATTGATAGCTTCGAAGATCACTTTCCCCGGAACCATAGACTGTACGAAACGGATATTGAATTTTGAAACGTCCTCGTTATCCACTTCGATACGTTCGATTTTATCTAATTTTTTAATAAGTGACTGTGCGAAAGACGCTTTGGTAGCACTTGCACGGAACTTATTAATGTTATCCTCCATCTGTTTGATCTCCGCATCCTGGTTCTTTTTAGCCTGAATCAGTTTTTCACGGCGGTCTTCTCTCATGATCAGATACTTGGAATAGTTGGCTTTGTAATCGTCAACTTTTTTGTTGTTGATATCAAAAGTACGGTTACAAACCGCTGTCATAAACTGTTTATCGTGACTTACCAGAACAATAGCTCCGGGATAATCCTTAAGGAAGTTCTCCAGCCAGATGATGGATTCCATATCCAGGTGGTTGGTAGGCTCATCGAGAAGCATAATGTCGTTCTTCTGAAGAAGTAATTTTGCCAATTCGATTCTCATTCTCCATCCTCCGGAAAACTCATCGGTGATTTTCTGGAAATCATCTGCTTTAAATCCTAAACCGAATAACACTTTTTCCATGTCACCCTCAAGATTGTAGGCATCATGGTTCATCAAAAGGTCGTTCAGCTCGGTCATTTTATTAATCAGATCCGTGTAGGAATCACTTTCGTAATCTGTTCTTACTGTCATCTGATGATTCACCTCTTCCAGTTCATTTTTCCAGGCATTGATCTGTTCAAAAGCCTGCATGGTTTCTGCCCAGACCGTTCTTCCTTTTACGAAATCAAGATCCTGCTTCAGGAAACCAATGGTAACACTTCCTTCAGTGACAACTTCTCCCTCGTAGAAATTAATTTCTCCGGAAAGCATTTTCAATAAAGTGGATTTTCCTGCTCCGTTTTTACCAACGAGACCCACTTTATCATCCTTTTTAATGGTGAAATTGACATTTTGAAATAAATAATTTCCTGAATGATGTAATCCTAAACTTTGAACCGAAAGCATCTTAATTAATAATTAGTAATGAATAATGAATTTTCGGGTGCAAAAATACGGAAAAAGAAATGAATAGCCGAGAAATAAAAAAACAGGCCAGAATTTGGCAGTTTTTCCCTGTAGGCAAAACATTAAACCGCAAAAAAGGAGACACCATGAGATGTCCCCTAACCTAAATTTAAAACTGAGAAGTATTTTCACGAATGCTTCTATTCATTTATTCTAACAGCTGCCGGTGTTTTTACAATAGAGCGAAGCCAGATATCATTATTGGGAACGTTTGTTCCATAAAGAAAATCAGCAACAAAGCTGTCTTCCGGCAGATGAAGTTCTACGGAAAGTCTTTTTGTTCGGCTTGTTTCATCAACGGAGGTACTGCTTGATACATTTAATCCGTTATTGATCAGCTCAATATTAATTTCACGCTGGGTTCTATACCGGAAACTATTACTGTACAATCCGAAGTTTGATGAAATATGCGTATACTCTGCAAATCTTCCGAAATCATATGTTGGCTTTTTGTTTCCGGAAAGATCCTTCAGATACTCTTTCATTTTACTATAATACCTGTTAAGAAAAGAATGTTTATTATAATCTGTTCCGAAATAGGCTTCATTTTCTGTACTAAATACTGACAATATGGTATTGGTCTCATCCATCATCAGTTTTCCATATACTTTTGAGAGGTCGTTATATACTTTATCCCTGCACACAAATGCCTGCGAAAGTCCATTCACTGTTTCCACTTTATATTCTGAGAGCAATGCATCCCAGATTTTATTTCCATCAGCACTGGTTTTTGCATTTCTGATATCTGAAACATAGCTATGCAGATCATCAACATTTGCGAAATCTGTAGAAATATAAACAGATTGCGGTCCTTCAAGATAGCCGCCTCCAATATCGGCATGATCTCCGGGAACAAATACTTCTTTCCAAACTGATGATTTTTTTTCTGATTTCTGATCCTTCATTGTTTTTGAATTCTCAAATAAACCGGTAAGCGGAAAGAAAAACCTGCCCTCATTAACTGCACAGAAATGCAGAGCATTCTCTATCTGTACAGACATATTCATATTATAGGTATTAAAAGGTCTGGACTCTACTGTATCAAAAAGCCCTAAAAATTTTATTCTGCAATTTCCCACAGCATAATGAGTCAGAAGCTGATTACAGAAGGTTCTTGCCAACATACCTCCCCGGCCGAATCCGTATATAAAAAAATGGTATTCTTTGGTGTCATTATGAGCTATTTTTTGCACAAATTCCCCTGCTTTCCGAAGTTTATCATCAGAGGAATAACCACTTCCATAAGGTGGGTTTGCACATGTTGCCATAGCAAAATTATTATCTTCATGCCCCGTTACAGTACCAATACCTTCAATATATATCTTTTCATCTCCAACGAACAGACTGTATAATTTATAGATATTGCTGAAAGTCCCGTAGTAACTTTCATTATTATTCAGCGGTTTATCCGGTGAAAGAATATTGACTCCATTGTTTCCTGTGCCGTCAAAGAAAATCCCGACGGAAATCACTCTGTTACCATCCATGTTTCTACTTTAATTTTTTATTACAGATCCTGTTGTGTTTTTTTCAACTGACATCCCTTAAAGAGACATTCCAAAATAACAGAAGAAAAACAAGGTTCGCTAGAGTGAAAAGTACCAAATAAAAAATTCCGTATTTCTACGGAATCAATTTATATTTTTTCAAGAGAGTAAATATTGTTGACAATAGCATAGATGACGATTCCTACTGTATTTCTGGCTCCGATTTTTTCGAGAATACGCTGTCTGTGACTTTCTACAGTTCTCGGGCTGATAAAGAGTTTTTCTCCGATTTCGTTGTTAGTCAGTTCCTGGCAGATCAGTTTTACCACATCTTTTTCTCTTTCGGATAGTTCATCTTCTGTTTCAAAAAGAGAATTTTTCTTGGCAGAACTGTTCATATAAGTAAACAGCATCTGATGATCTTCGGCCGTGAAAAAAACTCCGTTTTTATCTACCATTGTAATGGCATCAATAAAGGTTTTCTTATTCGAATTTTTCGGCAGAAACGCAGATACTCCCAGCTTGACCATATATCCGAGAATTGAGGTTTTATAATGGGATGACAGGATAATAATTTTAAGATCAGGAAATTTCTCTTTGAGGATTTCTACCAGTTCAAAACCGTTCATGGGTTTCATCTGAACATCTACAAGAGCAATATCAGGGAATTCATCTTTTGAAAGTTTTCCGAGGTCTTCTATAAAACCGGGGCCATTATCTGCGGTAAGGGTTACCGATATATTTTTTTCATTGGACAGCAGCATTTTTACCCCTTCGAGGATCAGCTGTTCATCATCAATCAGTGCTAGTTTGATTTGGGAACTCATGATATTTTGGAATTTTTATGATTAAACGACTTCCTTTGTTTGAAAATGTTTTTTTCCATTTGTGTGTAGCATTCATTGATTTGATACGGGATTCGATATTTTTTATTCCCATTCCTTTTTTCACTTCTTCATATTCAAAGCCCTGCCCGTTATCCGAAATTACTACAGCCATATTTTCAGGATAATCTTTCATGTAAATCCAGATATCCGTTGCGTCCGAATGTTTGATCACATTGGTAGTAAACTCCTGAATAATTCTGTACAGCTGTACTTCCACAAAAAGATCTTTTTTTTCATATCCCTGCATTACCTGCAAAGAGATATTGATTTTGTGGGAAAGGTTGGCTATTAATTCTTCAACATATAAAACCAGACCCACAGATTCCAGGTTTACAGGATATAATGAATGGGAAATACTTCTGGCAGCATCAATCAGGGAAGACATCTGGCCGTAGATTTTTTTTTTGATGAGCTCATCGCCCTGAGTATCCAGATTATTTAACCATAAAGAAAGGATATTGAGACGGTTTCCGATATCATCGTGAATCATGACCGCAATTCTTTTTCTTTCTTCTTCCTGGGCTTTGATGTTTTCCAGCACTAATTTCTTCTGATGGAGAACTTCCGCCTCATGCTGTACATTTTTCTCCTTAATGATTCTGGTTATAAAAGCTCTGTACGCTAACAGAATAAAGGATACTATAACTGTTATGGTAACAATTATAAGGATCAGCAGATTGATATTTAAAGTTACTTCTTTAATCTGATAAAAGTGTATAAAAATGAACAGTACAAAATACCCGAAAGAATATTATTGGCACTGAGAATTGTATAGTAATCATTTTCCGACAGATTGGCAATCTGATGCTGGATGATAAAAATAAATACAGAAACGGAATAGTAGAAAAAAATACTGGCATCTACGAGAAGAAAACGATTCTGTAGAGAGGTATTCTTAATCTCACGGATCAGCGTAAACCCGGAAAGACAGATGATAATGATATTGGAAACTACTTTTGCAATATCGGCATTGGCGGGATAATCGAATCCGTATTTCGAGATCATAAAACCCACTGCCAATGTACCTGTAATCCACAGAACAGCTTTTGGCCAGTCCAGTTTTCTGACAAATAAGCCCGTCAGAAGGAAAAATTCTCCTGCAATATATAAAGGATAGAGGAATGAGGTGTCATTCAGTCTGAAGATATAAGGCAGCGCCAGATTCAGCAGCTCAATAAAAAAAAGAAAAGCAATACAATGAAAATATTGCTTTTCTTTATGATTTAATATGCGGTATTTTGCTGCTCCCAGCAGTATAACAGATAGAAGCAGTGCATAATTCAGGAATAAAATTGCCTTATAAAGTCCAGCCATTCCTCAGTATATCATTTTAAAATTCACATCCGACATCTACATCCGGAATACGGCAGATAGGAGGACACGGCTTTGCCCAGTCATAAGTATTGGAAATCACTTCTGCTCCCAGTTCTGCATTCCTGAGATTTTCACGGAAAGAGATAAAAATAAGGGTTACCAGCATTTTTCCATAGATATCATTGTATCTGATACCAAAAGAACAGGTAATACCGGCCAGCCCTTCATCTGAAAGGCAAAGATCTGCTATAGGAACATAGAATTTTCTGAAAATTCCGCTGCCTTCATTTTCTCTGCTCTCTTTATAAAACCAGTCCATCCCCTGGTTTCTCCAGCGTTCAATAGCATCTACGGCTTTGTCCTGCTCAAGAACCGGTGTATTGGAAACCGGGAATCCCATATTGGCATTCTTCTCCATACTCTCAAGATCTCTGGAAAGAACCGCATTTCTGATGACGGTATATTCCTGGATTTCCTGCAGCCTCAGATCTTTATCAAGTTCGGTAAGGAAACTGTATGGATATTCTTTTACATCTATTTTTTCCCCGTCGTTATTCATAGGATAAAAAATAAGAATCAACCGGTCTCTGTAAATTCCTACTGCAGCACAGAAGTCTTTATAATCACTGAACCCTTTCATCCATTCAAGGTGCTCTCTGGAAATATTAAAAACATAGTTGGTAGGGATAAGCTTTTGAATTCTGGAAAAGTCTGAAAGAGATGCTTTCCATTCATTTGATGCTGTCCTGCATTCTTCTACAGGTAGCATATAGTCTACAATGTTTAATGTTGACATAAGCATAGTTTTTAGTCGTATAAAAATATAGAAACTAAATATGCTACGCAAGAGGATTTTAATTAATAATTTTTCACAGTAATATGATAACAGCTCTGTTGTTTCTCTTTGATGAAATATATTCTACCGGCTTTCTCATAGTACTTTAAAACTTTCTCCAATGCCAATTCCATTTTCGGATTGTACTTTAAAACGTTGTTGAATCTTACATAAGAAATGTCAAAAGAATTACCATAATTGTGTGAACTAATCCCTAGTGAGGCGTTGGAATTTACTCTTCTAAGCCTGCATTGGTCTTCAAGCGTTCTGGTAATGGATGAAACAGTAAAGATACCGCCTTTTGTATCCTTGCTGAACTTAGAACCTATTTTTTCCAATGTAGTTTTTGCCTTCGATACCATATAAGCCCTGCTGTAATCAAGTTTTTGAACGCGATATCCTTTACCCGATTTTTTTATTTTGTGGAATTTGCCGCTATTGATATATCGCTGCACTGTTTTGGAATCTTTCAGCAGCTGTACCCCAAAACTTTTTGAGGCATCAAGATGAGATTTATAAAGCGGCGTAGGTTCAACCTTCAATACAGTGGCAAGATCATAGCAGGGAAAAGCTTTTTTAGCTGCCTGCGAATAGTGTAAACTATAAATAAAAGGTACAAAGACCACACAAAAAAACTTTCTCATTCACCATCCTTTTAAATTACAAATGAAAGATAAAACATTTATGTTATATCTTTCAAAACCGACTATTATACTCTCTAAACAAATCCCAAACAAACTTTACACCAAATTACAGATTTTGTAATTTTTGTTCTCTCTTTTTTGAAATATTTTTCAGATTTATCTTTTTACTTTAAGATTTAAATTTTACATTTGAGATACTTTAAACAATAAACAACATGATAAAAAAACTTTTCGCTGAATTTTTCGGCACATTTTGGCTTGTTTTCGGAGGATGTGGAAGCGCTGTTTTCGCAGCCGGTGTTCCAGATATTGGCATCGGACTTTTAGGAGTTGCTTTAGCCTTCGGTCTTACTGTTCTTACCATGGCTTACGCTGTAGGCCATATCTCAGGAGGGCATTTTAATCCGGCAGTTTCTTTTGGACTTTTAGCAGGAGGAAGATTTTCTGCAAAAGACCTTATCCCGTACATTGTGGCACAGTGTCTGGGTGCAATTGTAGCAGCAGGATGCCTGTATACGATTCTTAACGGAGCCGGAGCGGTAGAATTCTCAAAACCCGGAGATTTCGCCACCAACTTCTACGGTGAAGCCGTTTATAACGGAAAAGCTTTCAGTATGGGAGCTGCATTTCTTGCTGAGTTCTTATTAACTGCTTTTTTCCTTATTGTAATCATGGGAGCCACGGATAAGTGGGCTAACGGTAAGTTTGCCGGTCTTGCCATCGGTCTTGCTCTTACGTTGATCCACCTGATCTCAATCCCGATTACAAATACTTCTGTAAATCCCGCGAGATCACTTTCTCAGGCAGTGTTTATGGGAGGAATTGCCATGTCACAGCTTTGGCTGTTCTGGGTTGCCCCTATTTTGGGAGGAGTTGTAGGAGGTTTAATCTACAAGTTCTTACTTCAGAGAGATACTGCTGAAATTGCAGATTAATTTAAAATACTATTCAATGATAAAATCCTGTCAGGCGGCAGGATTTTTTTATTTTCTGATTTTGAATAATTGTTTTGAAATTCTTTGTAAACGCAAAGTTTTTATAAAGATGAATTTTTATTTAAGGAAGCAAAGTGGTTACGACTACGTCGTTGATGAAGTGATAGGTTTTACGATCGCTTAATAAAAATCAATGAAATTGATTCCTTCTTTGCTTTCTTAAACTTTAAATATAGAAAATAAGTCTTTGCGTCAGAATAAGAAACCTCCTTAATTTTATTTCAGTTTTTTGATTTCAAAGGGATTTTTAAAAATCAGTTCCTCGTGCTTTCCTTTGATCTCCATTTTACGCTGGAGAAGATTCAAAGCCATCTTCCTGATAAAAAAATCCTTGTCATTCAGTTTCCAGTAGGAATCTTCATGCAGTTTCTTAGGCTGGCGAATCAGATAAAATTCGGTATCCCAGGTATCCGCATTGTGATAGAATTCAATGATTCCGCAATGTTCCGGAATTAAAGCAGCATCTACCATTCCCATCGGGAGCAAAAAACTGAAAGAATTACACATATAATCCCCACAGGAAATTTTATCGTGTTTCAGAAATTTTTCTCCGGTGTCTTTATTCAGGTATGATTTTTTGAAATCATTTTTAAAATCACTTTTTGAAAGTTTAATTTCAATTTCATGACTTCCACCCTCCGAATCTATGATTAATATGTCCGCTTCCCAATCTGCCTGAAAATAATTCGTCAGTACGATTTCTTTTTCAAAATCGCAATGGGAATGGATGTAGGCGTGTATGAGTTCTTCTATTTTGATCATTTTTTATGATGGTAAAAATATTTTAATAAAACGCAATGCCCGCAAAGTTTTTAATAGTTAAATGTTTAAAGGCTCGAAAAGGCGTTTCACTCAGCAAAAGTTGCAAATTATTTTATGATACAAAAATTAACAAATGGAGCGAATTGAATGATTTACAATTGCCCTTATGCTCAACGTTTAGCTAACCAGTAAACTACATCCTCTGATATCTGAATGGTCTATTCTTCCTAACACCTGAAATTTATCACCGATTATTTTTCCTAAATCCTGTGTGGCAATAAATGAGCAGGAATGGGTATTGGCAAGGTCAATAATATTAATAGCTCCTGTGCGGCCTTCTTTTTCGTACGCTAAAGGATCTTCTGCATTGCGGACCATAATTCTCATCCAGTTGGGACACTCATATTCATTATTTCCAAGGGAGTAAGCCTGTGAAAGCAACTCTGTCATAGAATATTCTGAATAGATTTTCTCCGTTTTAAGGCCTTCCTGCAATATTTTAAGCAATTCATCCTTGGTCATTTCTTCCTTTCGCCCCTTCATACCGCCGGTTTCAATCACTATTAAATTTTCAGGAAAATTCGGGGATTCTTCACTTTGCTCAGAATGACAGTAATCCAGAAAATCAAGAAGGGCAAAAGAAACTCCGAAAAGAATCACTTTTTTATCCTGCAATGTGTTCAATAGTTCAAAGAGTTCAGCATGATTATAAAGGAAATATCCGTTTTCCGGCTTGGCAGATTTTTTCATCAGATAATCTACCATATAGATCAGTGATGAATTCTGTCTCTCAAGATAACTTGGAAGCAGCCCCAGAAAAATAAAGTCTTCCGGTTTTCCGATGAACTGTTCAAAGCTTTTATAAATACTCTCCTCATAAAGTTCCGGATCTGCGATGAAATGTTTGGAAAGGTTCATCTGGGTGGTTCCTGAACTTTGAAAGAAAAGGTCCGTATCCACATTTTTATCCAGAATCTGATGATTTTTAAACATTTCAATAGGAAGAAACGGAATTTTCACCAGGCTATCTACCTCATCTGGACTAACCTTCAGAAAATCAACAAATTTCCTGTATATTTCAACATTGTCATATTGATAACGAAATGTTTTCAATGAGGCATTCAGGAAATCCTGTTCAGTCTGTATGTTGAATATATTTTTCAGTTCCATAATTTTTTGAGTTTCTTAATCCCCGGCTGCAGGGCAATTATAGAGATAGAATATTTTTTTAATAATTTTTTAATGCATAAAACCTATTTTGGTAGACTTATTGCAATGACTTATCCGGAATATGGATTAAAAACAAGAGTGGGTTTTCCACCCGTTCGAAAGTTACCTCTTTTAGGGGTAATTTTTTTTGCTTTATTTTTCAAAAGTTTTCAGTTCAAAATCTTTTTCAAAAACCCCGTAAGTGAAATAGGAAATCCAGTCTCCAAGGTTGATATATTTTGCATTCTGTTCCAGATCCAGTACCATAGGCAGATGCCTGTGTCCATAGATAAAATAATCAATCTTCTGGGTTTTCAGCTTTTCTTTGGAATAAATGATGAGAAACTCTTTATCTTCTCCCAGAAAAGCCTTGTCCTCTTCTCCTGAGATCATTTTATTTTTTTGGGAAAGATACAATGCCACTTTCATCGCAATATCGGGATGAAGCCATTTGAAGAACCATTGTGCCACAGGATTTGTGAATAATTTTTTCATTCTTTTATATCCTTTGTCTCCAGGTCCCAAACCATCTCCATGGGCCAGCAGAAACTGCTTCCCTCCCATTTCAAAATATTGTTTCTGATAGAATACGGTACACCCGATTTCTTCTTCCAGATAATCTTTCATCCAAAGATCATGATTTCCGACAAAGAAATAAATATGAATTCCTCTGTCTTTCAATTCTGCAATTTTCCCGAGCACCCTGACATATCCTTTGGGAATGACATGCTTCCATTCGTGCCAGAAGTCAAAAAGATCACCCATTAAAAACAAAACCTGCGCATCTTCCTTGATCTCATCCATCCAGCGTATAAATCTCTCTTCCCGCACCTTACTTTCCTTTGGTGTAGGGGCACCAAAATGCTGATCCGAAGCGAAATACACTTTTTTTCCAGGTTCTAAATTAATTGTTGTTTTTAACACCTTCTGAGTTTTGTGAAAAATTATTGATTATCTTCTGCAAACCATTCTCCATACGAGTTTTCTGTCTCGTGAAGTTTAAGATAAGCTAAAGAAATTCCTTCGGGAAGTCTTGATTTGATTTTAGCAGCAATGGCGTACAACATGTTTTCACAGGTTGGCTGGAAGCTGCAATAGATTACTTTATGTCCTTTCTGTTCAAGGTCATCTCCCAGTTCTTTATGTGGAGACAGCGCATTGACAAGAACCGCATGGTCCCAAACATCTACGATCTCAGATTTTACGATACTTTTGATATCTCCGAAATCTACCACCATTCCATTTTTAGGATTTTCAATATCATTAATCGGTTTTCCTTTCACTGTTACAAACAGCTTATAGGAGTGCCCATGCATATTTTTACACTTCCCATCGTAGTTGTAAAGCACGTGAGCCGTTTCGAATGTAAAAATTTTTGTAATACGTATCATAATACAAAGATAGGATAAAACAGCTTAATAGAGAAAAGACTGTTTCTATTACAGCGATTTTAAAATATTCTTTTTAGAAAAAACCTGAAAATAATATTGTTAAAATAGAAAGTTTCATGAAGATGTTTGTTTGATGTTTCCTTAGTAAAAACAACAGTCGTTTTATTCTATTACATTAAAGGAAAAATTATTCGTTATATTCTGGTTTTAATTGACCGGTTTGAAAGCCTAATTCTCTCAAATAATCAAGTCCGTTTTGTATTTCCATTGAATTGAAACCGGACCATCCTTTCATTAATCCCAATACAATAAACTGTTTGATGTATTGTGGTCTATTGAGATTTATCTCATCTTCTGAACCTGTGATTTTATTCATCAGTTTCACACCTGATTTTAAAGGCTGTCCCATTATATAATCCTCGACAGTCATAAATCTGATGATTAGAGGGGTTTGCTTTTGTCCGTTTAAAAATACTTTTACAGTCAAAGTATTAGTTTTAGTTTCAGAGTGATATTGATCAGAAACCAAATACAAGTATTCTATAGTATTGACAGTTATTTTTCTTAACTTATTTTTCATTACCTCGTTCTTCTACCCAGATATTTCAGACATTATCTTATCGTTTTTTCAAACTTGTTAATAATGGTATACGCTTTATCTTTTACAACAATATCATAATTTCCTTTGTCCAGGATTAAAAAACGACTGTCTTGGGAAGTATTGAGTTCAATGATATCCGCAGGAACACCTTCCTTTTCAAATTCACCTTTTCTGTAAGCTAAAACCAGGGCCGGATAATTTGAAATTTTAGAAGAAGGAATTTTGTAAAACTTCCTGTTTTTACTCAACATCCAATGTGGCCTTCCGTTGATGTATTTTGTAACCGGATGAATGATTTTAATATCAGTATATAACTCTTTGTCTTCTCCATTGTATATTCCCTTATTTTCACCTTTCAAAACAACAGGGATGGTATTATTTATCAATCTTAAAAGCGGTTCATTATACTTCAGGTTACTTTTTTCTGAAAACTGAGTCTGGTCAATCGTAAACGGATTGATCCCCGTCAGGTCGGAAAGTCGTCCCGCCATTGTTTTCTCCCAGGATTTATGAACCCCTTCATAAGCATGCTGATAGCCACAATAGATCAGATATTTGCCTTCTTTATTTTTCTGCATAAAATCGAAGATATTTTTTGCTTCTGCAATTTCTCTTTCTTTGTTATTTCCTTCTGCTTCATATGGGAAAAGCTTGAACCCAATTTTCAAGGCATTGTAAATAAAGTTTCCGAATTCCGGTTCTTTGGAATAATATCCACTGTTAAGAGCAGCAAATTTTGTGGTGTTTACAGAGTCTCCCGCTAATGTTTCAAGTCCCAAATATCTGTAACCTTTGTCATATAATCCCTGAAGTAAGGAAGATGCGAAAGTTCGGTGACTGGCATTGTGATGGGCTTCATTAATGATGATAATCTGTTCACTAACGGATCTTTCTAAGATATAATCTTTTGCGTTGACAGGGACTAATTTCGTAAACTTCAAACTATCTGCAGTGCTCAGCTTTTTCACTCTTCCAAAAGTCATATCCCAACTTTCCAATGCAGATTTATATTGTCCGCTTATCGAGTAAAATGTTGCAGCCATCTGGCTTCTCCAGGATTGACTTTGGGTGGAGTCTGCCACCTTTTTTTTAATATCATCTGTCAACAAGTAAGGATTTTCCTGGCTATAGCCCGCCATGCTTAACAACAACAATGTCAGTGAATATAAAAGCTTCATGTATATTTAGTTTTGGTTTAGTTTTATATTAAAAAAATCTCTCCAGCCAGTCACTTTCCAGGCGCTTGATCTTTTTAGTTTCAGGATCAAATAAAATCCAAAGTGTTCCTGAGTCTACCACCAGCTTATCATTACAGTAAAATTCTACTTTTCTTGGCTGTTTAGCACCTTCCGGAGCCATTGGATAAGTTCTTACCGTAATGATATCACCCAGATAAACCTGTTTTTTATATCGGATATGATGATCCAGAAGCATCCAGGCGTCGTTTACATATTCTGTTTGCTGTTTCAGAAGATTCCAGTGCTCTGCTGCCACTTCTTCCACCCAGTGTACATATTGTACATTATTCACATGGTTGTTCTGATCAATATGCTCTTCTGTTACTTTGATCTGTTTTTCGTACATCAAATTCATTCTCCTGAAAGTTTACTCAAATTTATCATTTTAAAATAAAACTTTCTTCATCCAGCCACTCACTTTTGTCCATAAAAAAACGGAATCATCAATCTGATTCCGTTACAATATGCAGTATATTAAAAATTCTTATTTAGATTTTCCAGCTGGCTTGGCAGTTGTTGCCGTAGCCCCTAACTTGGTTTTCACAGTAGCAGTGATATCTTCGCTTCCGTCTGTGTAAAGAAGGTTATTAGATTCCTGTGATGCTACATCAAATACAAAATTCAGGTTTCTTTCTTTTGCTACAGCATAAATAGCATCTTTTACTTTCTTCTGTAAAGGACTAAACAATTCGTTTTGTTTGGCAGAAATATCTTTAGCAGCCTGTGTTCTGGTTTCCTCTATCTTCTTACCTAAAGCCTGTAGTTCTGTTTGTGCTGCAATCAGTTCTTTAGTCACAGCTTCTTTATTCGCCTCGCTTAACGTTTTTTCTTTATCCTGTGCCGCTTTCAATTTAGTCTGATAATCACCGATAAGCTTCTCAATTTCAGTCTGCCTGGTCTTAGTCAGGTTATCAATAGTAGTTCCTATAGTTTTTACTTCAGATAAACTTGCAAAAATGTCCTCTGTATTTACACTTCCAATCTTCTGTTGAGCATTTACAATATTTGCAGTAAGTGTTAATCCTAACGCAATAAAAATTGTCTTAATTAAATTCATTTGTAATAATATTTTTTTTCGCTCCCAAATATAACTCAAATTTCAATTACTTATCATGTAATTATTAATTTGAAATTAAATGATGTAAAAAACAGGTTTAAACAACTTCAGACAAAGAAAAACCTTCTCAAAGAGAAGGTTTAACATCAAAAAATATGGAAAAATGACTAATGGAACTGTGCTGTTTCTGTAGAATCTTGCATCGCTACAGTAGCTGAGGAACCGTTGGTGACAATATTCTGTACTTCATCAAAATATCCTGTTCCTACAAAAGACTGATGCTTCACCGCTCTGAATCCTTTCTGCTGTAATGCAAATTCGCGCTCCTGAAGTTCAGAATATCCTGCCATTCCTCTTTCTTTATAAGCCAGTGCCAGCTCAAACATGGCTGTATTCAATGCATGGAATCCTGCAAGGGTAATAAACTGGAATTTGTACCCCATTTTAGCCAGCTCTTCTCTGAAAGTAGACATTTCTTCCACACTCAGTTTTGCAGCCCAGTTGAATGAAGGTGAACAGTTATAAGCAAGCATTTTTCCAGGGAATTTTGCATGAATTCCATCTGCAAATCTTCTGGCTTGCTCCAGATCAGGATTAGAAGTTTCCATCCAGATCAGATCAGCATATGGTGCATAAGACAGTCCTCTGTCGATTCCCTGCGCAACTCCGTTTCTTACCACGTAAAAACCTTCAGAAGTTCTTTCTCCGGTTACGAATTTCTTATCCCTGTCATCAATATCAGAAGTCAGTAAATCTGCTGCATCCGCATCCGTTCTTGCAATGATAAGGCTTGGAACGCCCAATACATCGGCAGCCAGACGCGCTGCTATCAACTTATTGACCGCTTCCTGAGTAGGTACCAATACTTTCCCGCCCAAGTGGCCGCATTTTTTAGCGGAAGAAAGCTGATCTTCAAAATGTACGGCAGCTGCTCCGGCTTCAATCATTTGTTTCATCAGTTCAAAAGCATTCAGATTACCTCCAAAACCTGCTTCTGCATCAGCAATAATAGGCACAAGATATTCTTTATTTCCTGTTCCGCTTACAGACTGCACCTGATCTGCTCTCAGTAAGGCATTATTAATTTTCTTTACCACAGAAGGCACTGAATTGGCCGGATACAATGACTGATCCGGATACATCTCCCCTGACAGGTTAGCATCTGCAGCCACCTGCCATCCAGAAAGATAAATTGCTTCCAGGCCGGCATCTACTTCCTGCACCGCCTGATTACCTGTCAATGCACCCAGTCCCGCCACATAATCCTGGGTATTTAATTTATCCCAGAATTTTTTGGACATTTCTGTAGCAATAGTATAATCTATGGTATAAGAACCGCGAAGTTTTAAAACTTCTTCAGCTGTATAAGGTCTCTTAATGCCTTTCCAGCGTGGGTTTGTCAGCCAATCTTGCTCAATAGCCTGGATTTGTTCTTGTCTTGTTTTCATAATATTTGGATTTTGTTTGATTAGATTTTGGGGTTCGGGTTACGAGGTTCGGAGGTACGAGATATGATTCTCAAACTTTCGGACACTTCTACTCTCTCACTACTAACTAGATAAAAGGATAAGCTTTAAGGGTCAGAAATTCTTCAAAATTTTCACAGAAAATCAATTCATTGAAAAGTTCTTTGGCGAGGTTGAATTTTCCGTTTTTGAATCGGGTTTCACCTACATATTTTTCAATATGATCCATTTCTTCTTTTTCCCACTGCAGTACCATGCTTCGGGTTAACGTTCTGTCATCACTCAGAACCGCTTCATTTTTCAGCCATTGCCAGATTTGTGTTCTTGAAATCTCAGCAGTAGCGGCATCTTCCATCAGATTATAAATAGCAGCAGCACCGGTTCCCATCAGCCAGCTTTCAAGGTAAAGAATTCCAACATTGATATTTTTACGGACTCCTTTTTCTGTGATTTCTCCTTTGGGAATTTCCAGCAGCTGGCTTTCTGTTATATGGTATTCAAATTTTTTATCGATCTGATTTTGGGAAGGCATATACTGGTCAAAAACTTGTTTTGCTACAGATACCAATGCCGGATGTGCAACCCACGTTCCGTCGTGGCCATTTTTCACTTCCCTTTCTTTATCATTTCTTACTTTTTCAAAAGCAATAGTATTGGCTTCGTCATCGTCTTTTACCGGAATTTGAGCGGCCATTCCGCCTATTGCATGTACATTTCTTTTATGGCAGATTTCAATCACCCTTTTTGAATAAGCACTCATAAAGGGAGACGTCATAGTTACCTGATCTCTGTCCGGAACAATAAATTCGGGAAGATTTCTGAATTTTTTAATGTAAGAGAAAATATAATCCCATCTTCCGCAATTCAGTCCGGCACTATGTTCTTTTAATTCAAATAAAATTTCATCAATCTGAAATGAAGCGGTAATTGTTTCTATTAAAACAGTCGCTTTAATGGTTCCCTCCGGAATTCCAAGATAGTTTTGCGCAAAAACAAAAACTTCATTCCACCAGCGTGCTTCCTTATAATGTTCCAGTTTTGGAAGATAGAAATAAGGACCGCTACCGTTTTCCAAAAGCTGTTTTGCATTTCTGAAGAAATATATTCCAAAATCAGTCAGTGATCCGGAAGCTTTTTCTCCATTGATTTCAATATGTTTTTCAGGAAGGTGCAGGCCGCGTGGACGAACCTGTAAAACAGCCGTTTTTTCATTAAGGGTGTATGCCTTTCCTTTTTCATTGACAAAATCAATAGTCCGGTTAATGGCATCAGAAAGATTGATCTGTCCCTGAATACAGTTTTCCCACACTGGCGAGCTGCTGTCTTCAAAGTCGGCCATAAATGTAGAGGCACCGGAATTCAAGGCATTGATAATCATTTTGCGGTCAACAGGACCGGTAATTTCTACTCTTCTATCCAGCATATCGTCAGAAAGCGGAGCACATACCCAATTTCCATTCCGGATGTCTGCTGTTTCTTTCAAGAACTCAGGAAGATTTCCTTTATCAAAATTTTGCTGAGTAATTTTTCTTTCTTCTAAAAGTTCAAGTCTTTTATGATTAAAGTGCTGATGAAGCGAAATCAGAAAATCTGTCAAATCGGGAGTAAATATTTCCTCAAACTGCTTCTGTGACTTTATTTCTAATTGAGTCTTTGTTTCCATAACTTATTGATTTTGTGATTTGATATTACAAACATAAATAAAAATTTTCACAAATAGCGAACGTTCGCTAAATTTATTTAAAAATTATTATGCGAATAATCGCATCTAATTATTTATATTTGAGTAATGAATTCAGAAAGCGACTTTATCAAAACAGTTTTCGGGCTAAAACTGAAGCAGCAGAGACAAAAGAAAAACTGGTCTCTGCAGGATCTTGCTGTAAAGACAGGATTATCAAAATCTTACCTCAACGAAATTGAAAACGGAAAAAAATATCCCAAGCACGATAAAATCATTCAGCTTTCTGAAGCACTAAGCTGTACTTTTGACGATCTGGTTTCTACCAAACTTGATAAAAGCCTTTCCCCTTTCAATGAAATCCTGCAGTCTGATTTCTTTAAAGAAGTTCCGCTGGAGTTATTCGGAATTAATAAAAACAACCTCATCAGCATTATCAGCGATGCTCCGAAAAAAGTAACGGCTTTTATTAATGCCCTGATCGAAATTTCTCAGAATTATAATCTTGGAAAGGAAAGATTTTATTTTGCCGTCTTAAGGTCATTTCAGGAATTATATGATAACTATTTTCCGGAAATTGAAGAAAAGGTTGATCTGTTTACCCGGGAAAATCAGTTACAACCCGGAAAAGATTTAAAGTCTGACATCCTGGAGGCAATTCTTGCAGAAAAATTCAGTTACACCATTCAGTCTGAAGATTTTGAAAAATATGGAACTCTGGATAACCTCCGCTCTCTTTTCATTCCTGAAAAAAAACTATTGCTGCTGAATCAAAAACTGGAAAAGGATCAGAAAACATTCATTCTGGCTAAAGAAATCGGCTTCAATGTACTGGAATTAAAAAACCGGCCCAATACCTATTCGTGGCTTGATTTCGGAAGCTTTGAAGAAATTCTGAATAACTTTTACGCCTCTTATTTCGCAGGAGCATTGCTCATTTCAAAGGGACCTGTCATTGAAAAGACCTCAGAATTTTTCCAGCAAAATACATGGGAACCTAAAAATTTTGAGAGTCTTATCAGCAGTTTCACCCATTCGCCTGAAACATTTTATTACCGGCTGACCAACATTCTCTCGGCTGAAATGGGAATCAAAGATCTTTTTTATTTATGTCTGGTAAAAAAGAAAAATTCGGATAAAATCCAGATTTTAAAGGAGCTTCATCTTAATCACCAGCAGGCTCCTCATGCCAATGCAATGAACGAGCATTACTGCAGAAGATGGATTGCGGTAAAAAACCTTGGTGATTTAAAAGAAAATGAAACCCTGACGGATGCTCAGGTTTCTCATTATAAAGATCAGGGAATAAGTTATCTGGTAATTTCTACTTCACAAAAAAATCCATTCTCAGATGGAAGTAACAGAAGTTATTGCCTGGGCATTTTACTGAATTCCCAAACGATTAAAAAGATAGGTTTTATCAAGTCTCCATCTTTAAAAACCATTAATGTAGGGGTTACATGCGAATCCTGCAGTATCCCTGACTGTGAAGTGAGACAGGCTCCACCGGTAAGACTGGAAAAGGAGCATTTTAATATGAGTATGAAGAATGCTGTAGAGAAGATCAGGAAGACGTTTGATGATATTTAAAAAGTGAATCGTGAATTGTCAATATGAATTTTTTATGTGAGGTTCGGGATGCGGGATTCGGGTTTGTGAATAATCGATTTGTTGCTGAAATTTACGGGTAACTAATTTTTATAAACGCAGAATTTACAAAGTTTTCTATACTATTTAATAGCTTTTTCAGGCGCTATGGCGTTCCACTCAACAACGAAAAAATTCCTTTTGCTACATGAAATAATTAGCTCATAAAATTCGCTAACAATAATAATTCACTATTGACATTGCGAAGCAAAAATTGACAATTATTTTCATATCTTAGTAAAAACACACTATGATATTAGACATATTATTTCCTAACCGCTGCATTCACTGCAACAGAATCATCGATCCTGAACTTTTGGTTTGTGATCTTTGTTTCAGCCAGATTCACTTTACCCATTACAATTATTTTGAAAATAATCCGATTAAGGAAAAATGCAGTTTATTTTTTCCGGTTGAAAACGCATTCGCTTTAATACAGTTTGAAAAAGAAGGTTTAAGCCGTCAGATTATTCACGATCTGAAATATAGAAGCAGGGAAAAAACAGGAAAAATCTTAGCCGATTGGACAGCAGAACGACTTGATTTCAAAGATAATTTTCCTGACCTTTTAGTAAGTGTACCGCTTCATCCAAAGAAACTAAAGAAACGGGGATATAACCAGCTTCATTTGTTTACCGAAACTTTATCTTCATTTTATAACATTCCTTTTGATCATAATTTAATCAAACGAAATTATTATTCTAAAGCACAGGCCTTAAAAGACAAGAAGCACAGGCTGGAAACTGTCAATACATTCTCCACAACCAAGCCTGTTACCGGAAAACATATTCTTTTGATTGATGATGTTTTCACAACAGGAAATACGGTTTCATCAGTGGCGTGGGAGATTTTAAATGCCGGAGATAATAAAGTAAGTGTATTGGTGATGGCTGAGGATGTTTGATGCGGGAACGGGGTGCGAGTTTCGGGGTGTGGGTTTCGGGATTTCTGTACGGAGAAATAATCAAAATATTTTTAAACCCCAAAACTCTCAGACACTCTTACGCTTCCACCTCATCCATTTTCACGATTCAATTCTTTTTCCTAATTTTCAGGAAACTATACAACTATGCCCAATCTGATTTTACTGCACGGAGCTTTAGGTCACAGCGACATTTTCAAACCTTATCTGAATGTTCTGTCATCCTATTTTACAGTTCATACTCCTCTTTTTTCAGGACATGGAGACCAGGAACTTCCTGAAGGCGGCCTCAATATTAAAAAGTATGTCGAGGAATTATCCGAGTATTGTAAAGTGAACCATCTGACAGATGTATCAATTTTCGGGCACAGCATGGGTGGTTATGTTGCGCTTTGCTACGCAATGGAAAATCCTGACAATGTAAATTCTGTTATAACACTGGGCACAAAGTTCGACTGGACTGAAGAACAGGCTTTAAAAGAAAGTAAGATGCTTAATCCGGATGTTATTCTTGAAAAAATTCCGCAGTATGCCCAGCTTTTAGAATCACAGCACGGAACAAAGTGGAAACAGCTTCTTCCTGGTATTGCTGATTTAATGATTGATTTAGGTAAAAATCCTCCTCTGGAAAATAATTTTGCTACGATTACCACTCCGGTTCAAATCATGGTGGGTGATAAAGATAATATGGTAACGCTGGAAGAGAGTTCAAGGGTTTACAGAAGCCTTCCAAATGCAAAACTGGCCGTACTTCCGGATACAAAGCATCCTATGGATAAAGTACGACCTGATTTATTATTGAACTTAATAAAAGATTTCTGGAATCTTTCTTAATTATCGCTGAAGTTTTTCTCCGTAGCTCAAATCTCCGGCATCTCCCAGTCCTGGTGTGATATACCCTTTTGAAGTTAAGTGTTCATCAATTGCTCCTACCCAGATATGAGCTTCAGGATATGCATTCTGAACAGTTTCTACTCCCTGTTTCGATGCAATGGCTGCAACAATATGAAGCTGGGTTGGATTTCCGTTGGTCAGCAAATCTTTGATGGCTTCAATAAGAGAAGCACCAGTTGCAAGCATAGGATCAGCTACAATAAGTGGCCTGCCTTCAATACTTGGGCAGGTAAGATAATCCTGTTTGATTGAGAAATAATCGTTGGCATCATGTTTTCTGTAAGCTGCCACAAAACCGCAGTCTGCTCTGTCTAAATAGTTCAGGATTCCTTCGAATAACGGAACACCTGCTCTTAAGATGGTTGTAATAACCGGCTGCACGGCTATTTCCCTGCTTTTTATTGTATCTAAAGGAGTTTGAATTTCAACTTCTCTGTACTCCAGTCCTTTACTGATTTCAAAAGCGGCAATCTCCCCGATTCTTTCCATATTTCTTCTGAATCTCATTCGGTCATGCTGGATCGTAACGTTTCTAAGTTCGTTAATCCATTCGTTGACAAGAGAAAAGTGTTGCGATAAAATAGTAAGCATGAAAATTTTATTTTTAATTTCAGTTAATTGATATTAATTGCCGCAAAATTACAACTAAAAAACGAATTGAAAGATCGGGCTGGAAGAGAAAGTCTGGTTGGGTGATATAAAAATCTCCGGCAAGCTTCGCTTGCCGGAGATTTCCGATGAACATTTGTTCTATTATTTTTGTCTGAAATACACTTCAATCGGAACTCCGGTAAATCCGAATTCTTTTCTCAGCTGATTTTCAGTAAATCTTTTATATGGTTCTTTCACATACTGTGGAAGGTTGCAGAAAAACACAAACTGTGGTGACGGTGTAGGAAGCTGAACACAGTATTTGATTTTGATATATTTTCCTTTCAATGCCGGCGGTGGTGTATTTTCGAAGATCGGAAGCATTACTTCATTCAGTTTTGAAGTTTTAATTTTCTTCTTACGGTCTTCATAAACCTGCATAGCTACTTCTACAGCCTTCAGAATTCTTTGTTTCGTTAACGCTGAAACAAATAAGATTGGAATATCCTGGAACTGACCGATTTTATCTTTGATTGATTTTTCAAAATCACGCATCGTATTGGTCTGCTTGTCCTCGATCAAATCCCACTTATTCACTAGGATTACGATTCCTTTTCTATTTTTCTGAGCCAGTCCGAAGATATTCATATCCTGAGATTCCCATCCCTGTGTAGCATCCACCATGATGATCACTACATCAGAATACTCGATAGAACGGATCGATCTCATTACAGAGTAGAATTCAAGGTCTTCGTTTACCTTAGACTTTCTTCTCATCCCCGCAGTATCTACCAACACAAATTCGTGTCCGAATTTGTTATATAAAGTCTGGATACTATCTCTCGTAGTTCCTGCGATATCGGTTACAATATTTCTTTCAACATCCAATAAAGCATTAGTCATCGTGGACTTTCCTACGTTTGGACGACCTGCAATCGTAATTTTAGGCAATCCTTCAAATGGATCTTTATATTCTGTAGTAGGGAAATCTTTAACGATATCATCTAACAAATCCCCTGTTCCTGAACCTGTAGCAGAAGAAAGTGTGTAATATTTATCAATTCCTAACTGATAGAATTCTGTTGCAGGAAGTTCTTCCTTGGAAGAATCTACTTTATTGATAACAATATAAATGGGTTTGTTGGATCTTCTGAGAAGTCTGTAAATTTCGTGGTCCGTATCAGTAAGCCCTTCTTCCACGTTCATCATAAAGATAATAGAAGTGGCTTCATCCACCGCTAATTGTACCTGCTTACGGATTTCTTCTTCGAAGATATCATCTGTACCTACATCATAACCTCCGGTATCAATTACCGTAAAGTCTACTCCGTTCCAGTCTGATTTTCCGTAGTGACGGTCTCTGGTAACACCAGCTGTAGAATCTACAATAGCTTCTCTTCTTTCTAATAAACGATTAAAAAGCGTGGATTTTCCTACATTGGGACGTCCAACGATTGCGACAATATTTGACATAAAAAATGTTTAATAATCCTTTTGCTTTGCTCAGGATATGTTATTAATGGGTTACTCCAACTTTTGGAGCCCAATTTTTTTGCAAAGATAAGGTTTTATTATTTAACAGATTGAAGCTGGGAAAAGGAGGCTGGATGTTATTATCCATCGGACAAATTAATGTAAGCCCTACTCTTTCAATCTAACAATATATCCACAAATCTATTGTTTATGGGTAGAAGAAGATTTTTTTAAAAATTTTATTGAAAAATAATTCTTTGGATATCAATACATAAAGCTATCTTCTTACTAATTATGTTAATTAATCTTTAATTTAGATTTTCATATTTAAAATAATTTCTATAATTTCGCGGCATAGAAACAGACCCATGGTGTAGCGGTAACACTACTGATTTTGGTTCAGTCATCTGGGGTTCGAATCCCTGTGGGTCTACCACTCAATAAATGCAACTCGCTAAATTACAGCAAGTTGCATTTTATTTTTGGTCACTTTTTTACGTTTGGTCACCTTTTTAGTCATACTTTTGATAAAATATGCTCGGAGTGAATTTCATTGAATCTATTTGAATCTGATTGTATTTTAGTTACGGAAATAATGCCCATTACTGTCAAAATAATCATACATTAAATTTCTTGCCGTAGCTTCCCAATCAATATAGATATAGTTTGGTAGACTTTCGGGAATACTTTCTTCTAAAATATATTGAGCAAATGTTTCATCGTCTGAATACTCACCCATATAATAGTTTATTACACCGTCATAAACACTCTGGAAATTCATTTTTCCAACACAATCAAGGTAAGATTCAAAAACTTCTAAATCATGCCCAGAATCGTTTATTTGCTGGGCTATTTCGTAGATTTCAGAAGATAAATGACCTCACTAATCAATCCTAGTTTTTCAAAAAGTTCACAGTGTTCGTAGTCCTGAAACATAAATTCTGGGTCAGATTCATCAGAATGCACTTTATACATTGCTGTAAGTAGTTCGTCATAGTCTGAATAATCAGAAAGATTGAGCCATTTACCATTAAGACTTCCGTTGTTATACTTTGCGTACGTTCCTACATAGATACTAGCAGTATCAAGACAATTTTGTAAATTTGTCATGTCGATAATTTTTAGTGTAGTTAAAATTTATTGATACTGCCTAGTTGTGTTCGTTGCACTTCTAGGCATTTTTTATATATAGTTATGAGAATCTATGTAGAAAAAAGAACTTAAAACAGTTCTTTAATATATTAAAAAACTCAATATTCATGCCAATTGACAGAGATTTTAACTTTAAAATTAAAGTTTTTAAAATATTTTTAACTACAGGCCACACAAACAAAAACTGTCAATAAAAACATACAGTTTGAAAAGTATCATCAGTACAAAATAGTAAGTGGAAAAATAAAAATAGATCTGCAAAAACCACATACAGCAAAAGAACTGTACGAGAACAGGTTTGACAGTTGGGAGGGGCTAGGGAAAAAGTTAACGGACTAGTACGGGGGTAAAGAGAAAGTGGGTTGAGTCTATTCACTCAAAATATTTTACAGGTATTAAATTGTCGTAAATTCTACTATAAAGGATTATTTGATTTTTTGAGAGAGATTAGGTGGGGGTACTTTTGTAGTTGGGGATTTACCATTGCCTTTTTCCATGCAAATAATAATGCATTATAGTTTTCTGACAGTTGTTTTAGTCGAGGGTCTGGGTGGGGTGGGTGGGGTAAAATGTATGAAATAAAGTTTTTTATAATATTATTTATTATAAATTTCTAATAGTTTATGAAATTCACTTACCCTACCTACCCCCAATTACGATAATTGAAAATTAAAAAAAATCTGACAGTTTGTTTGAGTATCACTACGGGAAGAAATCTCCCACCCACCGTAATAAAACTTTCAAAAAATCATTTAAATATTATTTAAAGAATTTGGTAATTGAGACATTGTTTGTCAAGAGCAAAATGGAAAGATAATGCTCGATATAACTATCTAAATAGAATAATTTTGATATTATTAAATTTCGTTTTAAATTCGAATTACTCTAAGTACAATTAAACACAAACGATATTCCGATCAATGAAACTTCCTCCTGAATTTGAAGACCAATATGTAAAAGAAGTTATTTATAATAGATCTTTGGAAAATTTGCCTGACGAAAAGTGGGAGCTTATCGAAGGCTATGAGAATTATGCAATTTCTAATTATGGAAGAATAAAGAGTCTTGAGCGTGATGCTCCTTCATTATTTGGTAAAGAAAGATATCAACCAGAAATGATTTTGAAGCTAGTTTTTATTAAACATTTTAATAAATACCTTAATCGTTATTTCTATAATGTTAATGGAAGGTTATCAATTGATGGAAAAAAAACTGAAAAACCTATATCCCGTTTGGTATACTATCATTTTGTTGAAAAATTTGATATGAATGACCAGCGCATCTACATTGAGACCATAGATGGTAATAGGCTTCATTTGCATAGCAGTAATTTAAAGAAGATTTCAGCTAGTGAAAGAAGTTTGAAAGTATTTCAAAAAAACAGAATTAAAAATCGACATATACTCTATCTACAACCTGTTAGCCAATACACTACTGAAGGCAAACTTGTTGCTCATTTTGATAGTTTTTATGCTGCTGAAAAAGCTTTTGGCATCAGTGTAACTGCAATTTATTCAGCTATAACCAATGAAGTATTAATTACGGGAGGATATCGTTGGTTTCTGCAAAGCAAGCCTCCTAAGAAAGAGGATTTTAACTCAACAGATACTTCAAAACGTATATTCAATGAAGAATTATGGCAGAGATTAGGCAGGCCAAAGATTAATAAAAGGAATCCGCCTGCTTGTATGAATCTATCCATAGAAGATATTCCTGGTGAGCAGTGGAAGCCATTACCAGGATTTGAAAAGCAGTATTCAATTTCCAATAAGGGAAGAGTTAAAAGATGGGGAGCTTGGAATGTTACAGGAAGAAGGATATTTAAAAAAGATTATATCCTTCCTCAATATGTAGAATTTAAAGATGATACAGTGTATTCAATGTATGTCATATTAGATAATTTAGCTGATAAAAAAAAGAAAATATCAATTGAGATTATTCGATTCCTGTATTATTGCTTTATAAAAGAATTTGATTTAAATAGTAAAACACTTATCATCATCAATAAAAATAAACCACAATGGAAAGCTGATGCTTCAAAGATTATATTACAAAAGGTTAAAAATCTGCCTAAAGACAAAAAATTAAAATCAATTCGTATAATTGCTAATTCAGGACTTTTATTTAACAGTTTTCTCTGGGAGAAGCTAGGTAAGCCTAAAATTGATAAGAAGAATCCACCAGCCATTTTGAACCTCTCTCTGAAAGATCTCCCAGATGAGCAATGGAAGCCATTGCCAGATTATGAAGACAAATATGTTATTTCTAATAAAGGAAGGATAAAGAAAATATCCCATTATGGAATACAGATCTTTCAAAGTTTTCAATAAAATCTATCTATTCAGTCTTAAAAAGAATAAAATAAACTGTCTGAAACTTTCCTGATTATGAGTATGAAGATCGATAATAAAGGATAATTACTTCTACTGTATCCTTAACAGTATATTCTTTGAGTTAAATAGTTATGTTCAGCAAGGATCTTTTGGACAAAGTCAAACATCGAGAGAAATAGTTACTAAACTTCAATCACATCTGGGATCTACTAATGATAGAAATTGTCTATGTTGCGGAACAGAGTTAAAAAAATAGCCCCTTGTTGGGGCTACACTTTTATTTATTCTAAAAACCTCCAAAACAGCGTTTTTTTTATTCTATGGTGAAGGCAGTTTTAAATCTTGATTATCATAACTAAACAACTCAAATTTATTAGAATTTTTTATTATAAGCTCTAGAGATCCTTTAGGTTTTAATATTGAATCTCCTATTTCTATCTTATCTTCCCAATCTCTATAAATAATTATACTATCCTTTTTCCCATACACAATATATGGAATACCATGATTTTCAAAATCAATAGTTTTTTTATACACTTTTGATTTTATGTCTTTCTGTTTCATCTCATCTAAAAAGCCATCTTCTTTATTGAAGGGGAAAATAAACTTATATAAAATTGCCACAGCAATAACGATTAAAATTATTAGTACATTTCTGCTTTTATCTGTCATTTTCTAATTGTTTTTTTCAGGTTTAAAAAACTTAGTATTTGTTCTTGTCATTGATATTCCAAAAGCGGGTTTTGACAAACCGTAAGAAAATCCAAATGTAGAATATCCGCCATCATATTGACCCCATTCATTACCGCTTGTATTATCAACACCAAAGAACTTTTGAGTAGCAGAAGATCCGCCCCAAGAAAAAGCTCCCCCAAATCCAGATGTGAAACTATTTCCAAACCCTTGAAAATCTCTTTTCAAATCAAACAGTTTATCTGGATTTGTAAATTTTATTGTATTAAAATCAGCTGAAAAACCACTACTGTTCGACAAGGACCATCCATAGGAATAATAAAATTTCCCTCCAAAAGTACCCGTATTTGAATCTGCTACATAACCAACGCTTCCTGTGACTCCAATAGGTCCTATTAATTTTTGATTATATGAAACCTGGGCAGCCAAACCACTTACACTGGTTGCAGATGAAGTAATTTTTTCACCGTTAATGGTTCTAATTGAGTTGCCATTTTCAACATGGGCAAGGGTAACACTATTATTACCTGTTTTAGCTGTAGCAGAACCATTGGCATGCAGATAATACATCCTGTCCTGTCCATTATAGGATTCTCCAAATTGATACTTCTTGCCTAAATGTTCATAGCCTGCAATTTGTTTATTAGTATCTTTCCATACATAATTACCTGTCGTCTTGTTACGATACCAATCTGTTGCCTGCCTTCCATCAGGATCAATAAATCTCAAAGGATTGTTAAAAGCATAGTTATAAGGGCTATGTCTTGTCATCTTTTCGGCCAGTGGATCAATAACTCCCCATCTACCAAGATCACTCATATACATTCTTGCTCCAAAATCACTCCATCCAGTTTCCTGTAGTTCTTTACCTCCAAATTTATAGTTGTAATAACTTCCAAAGTTTGAGTAATTTGATCCTCCTATATGGTTTAATCCAAATGGATAGTAATTATTGGTGTCTATTGACTCAAGCATTCCAGCATTATTTTTAGCAAAGGTGATCCTTGTATTTCCTAAATGATCCTTATAGTTGTAAATATAACGGTTTTCTGCGAAACTGTAAAATCCTTCTGTGGTAGGTACAAATTCTAATTTCCATTCAGGTGCAGGAGGAAACAGTGGGGGTCTTTTGGAATAAGCCTGTACTTCAAATGCCGTCTCTGTTTTACAGGTCAAACATGTTCCTCCGTTGTCATCATATGAATATTGGAAGCCATCCAGATAGTCTGTCATACGGCTGGTAGGAAGCCCCATATAAAACTGCTGTGAAACTGTTTTACGAAGCTTTACCCCATCAGCACGGTACAGGTGTGATATCCCTGTATTGATAGGTCTGTCCATATAATCAAAACTCTGGATTGAAATAGCATTAGGCAGATTAAGGTAATTGTAGGCAATGGACTGAATACCTTTATCCTTCATATCAGTCATGTTCCCATTGAGGTCATAGCTAATAATGTTGTTTCCTCCTTCATATCCTGAACTGTTAGTGGAATGTTCTATTACCTGATTCAGACGGTTTCCTGTATATTTATATTCAAGATCATCTACCTGTGTGGCTGTAGTTCCTGATACAGGATAAGCATTTCTTTTCAGGGTCATGATATTTCCATTCAGATCATAAGTCAGGTTTTCATTGAAATTATTATTATACGGATTGGTAGCCCCAGGTTCTGTATATATAGCATCTTTCAGTCTGTTAAGAGGATCATAGGAATATGAATATCTTTTCAAAGCACCTTCTGAAGCGTTTTTCCAATCTACTTCTGCTATATTCCCATTATACCTTCCTGAAGCTAAATTGGTGTATTGGGGATTAGTATACCTGATTTCATATCCAAAGAGTTTTCCATTCAAATTTGCTGGATCATTGATTTTGGTTAACCATCCACGGATATTATACTTATAATCTATAGATTGCAGAGGATTCGCCAGATCTGTTCCTCCCACTTTTTTATTGGTAATCTGGGAAATTTCATTATAGGTATTCTGGGTTAAAATTTCTACAGGGTTACTATCAACCTGATGTTTATGAGAAAGTAACCTGTTCTGGTGATCATATTCAAATGTTTCTGTAATGACTTTTTCCGTATCGGTATCTAATCTTTTATGTCGGGTAATAGCCAGCTTGGTAACCCCTGCAAAATCAAGCTTAGATTCTGTGTGGGTATATCCTCCCACATAATTGATAGAGTGACTTCCAATAGCTCTTCCTTTTGTATCGTAATACGTATAGTTTTTTGTCCAGCTGTCATCTTCGATGTTTTTTACAAAACTCATGACAGGCATACCTTTAGTGCTCCTTCCGTCAGATGTAGGAGTTTCAGTAAGTACAGGTTCTCCCTGAATAGCCGAAGGAAAAGCAGGATTAAAACTGTATGCTGGGTAAGAATCATAATAGTTTAAAGACAATAAGGTAACCCATTTACTCGCATTGGGATAGGTAGTGTCAGGGTTGTTATAATATACATTCATTCCCTGTCTTTCAAAAAAGGAAGTATCTATTCTATTGACATTGTTGGAAGCATATCCATTAATAATATTCTGTTCTTCATACCTTTCCCCTCCAGTTCCAATTCCTGTAATCGCAACTCTACCAAACTGATCATACTTCGTGTACAACCATTGTCCTTTTGCTCTTAATACTGCATCCTGATTTCCTACAAGCCTGTCTGCTTTATCATACACCATAAACTCCCAACCTTTACCAGGGAGTTTCTTTCCCACCAACCTGCCTTTGGTATCATAACGATACTGATAAGCTAAAGCATCACGTTGTAGAGTTCCCCAGCTTGCCAACCCAGATAAAAGCGGGGGGATAACAAATGCTAACTGATCATATTCATTATAAACATAATACGTATCTGCATTTTCGGTAGCGCTGATAACCTTTCTTACCAATATAGTTTGTCCCTTACCATTTTTAAATTCTATGGTCTTATTTTCGTCTTCATCAGTTACTATATTTTTATACAATTTGACCTCTTCATACATTCCATTATTACTGATTCCTGATTCTGTAGCATCATTTACCCACATGGTAGTAACAATGAATTTTTTTACCTTGTCCTCTGTAGAATTTGCTTCATACCCAAACTTTATGGATTTTCCATTCCAGTCATTACCTACCTGTTTCTGTTCCATAATCCTGTCCACAGGGGACTTTTCCAGATCTTTTTCAGAATAAATCTTTTCATTGCCATAAGGGCTACTAGAGAGATTACTTAAAGGGTTGGGAGTAATGGCTCCGTTTAAAGTGCCTCCTTGTGGAATAGGAAGATAGTCTTTTACCTGTCTTCCAAACAGGTCATATTCAATAGGAGTAACCACATCTTTTCCTAATGGTGATGCTTTTACATTGACTATTTGTTTTGGTCTTCCCAGCCCATCAAAATATTGGACAGTTTCTAAAGATTTTGTAGCTGTGGTGCCATTATAATCAAGATATGTTTTACTTTGGATATAGTTTTCTGTATTAGGAAGTGTAGTAAGCTGTGCTTGTAAAATACTTGTGATAAACAAAGCACTTATAGGAATTATTATTTTTTTCATCGTGTTTTAGTTTTTATAGTTATACTTCATTTCCTTTACAATCTGCTCATTTACATCTACTATTTTCTGAAGTCTGCCTGCCGAATCGTAGATGTAATTCTCTCTAACTCCTGAAGGAGGGGTAATACTTGTTACTCCAATCAAGGGATCGTAAGTATAGGTAGTAATTGGATAACTTTTTAAAGAAGGGTTATTTCTTACTGTATTTAATTCATCAACTAAACTCTGTTCAGAAGCTGTATCTATATCTGCATTAGATTTAGCCACTATACTAAGATTTAAATAATCAGTAGAAGATGTTGGCTGCCCTAATGTTTGCATAAGCTGTGCATACGTAAGACCTGTAATCTTTAAAATAGGCAGGCTTTGCTTATATCCGTAAATTGTTACTGTTGGAATACCTAATTTATCTGTTGTTTGAATATAATTACCTCTATTATCTATTACATCATAATTTACCTGATCTACAGTTTTATCTAGACTGATCTTATAGTTTGTAAAATCCAGATCAGCATTAAGTTTGGAAGCTCTAATCTTTTTAGGTACAATTGGCCAGGTATGAAATAGATTTTCCTGAAGAGAATACTTGTTGTTCTCATTTTTTACAATTTCTATAACAGGAGTCCAGATATTAGAATTAACCATTGTCGAATAACTGGCAAACTGCCCTCCTACAATGGTAGTATCATCAGAACACCCTCTTAAACCTGGACATCCAGCTTTTAATTCATATGGATATACATATTTTTTAATGCTTGTTCCTGTAGATGTTGTAGACTGAACTTCTTCTGGGTAAGGATGCCAGAATATATTGGATTCCCTGTACTTTGTATTTGTTTCTACTGAAACTTGTTTATCATTAAGATAATCAATCACTTTTTCTTTCTTCAACAAATATGGAATGACAGGAATATACATTGTATAACTTCTTGTGGAGAATCCATTCTGTACGTGGTTTTCATTAACTTCAGTGTAAACATAATAGTTTTCATCAGAAATTTTACAGGTAGTACAGTTGTTTAATGCTAAGTCTACAAGCTCACTTTCAGGCCTTAGAAAACCTTGATATTCATATTGATATTCTTTTAATAATTTATTATTAGAATCATATTCTTTTTTCTTTAAAAGCTTTCCTCTTTCATAATGCCTGCCCTGAAGATGGTTAATATAAGCATTAGTGGTATAATTGTAGTTTCTAGCAGAGTTAACATCTGGATTAGTAATATAATCACTAAAAAAATATTCGGTATACCCCTTGTTACTAATGTTCTCAGTTACCTGACTAAATTTAATTTTTCCTCCACTAATCCCAGAGCTTGCATTGTTAGCAAGTTTATAGGTATAATTCGTAATATAACTATTTTGTCCGTCAAAATCAATTTTAGATGCAATTCTACTTGTAGTTGCATATGCAGGATTAGGGTTGTAATCTATTGCCTGTGGAGTAAATGGTGGTGCAGAAGAAATTGTAGATATTTTAGAATAATCACTGTTTTCGTAATTAAAAATTGAATATCCCTTAGTAGGATAAGTAATTTTTTTCAATAAGGTTGCATCAATATAATCTTTATTACTTCCAATTCCTGAATATTGAGTACCGTTCCAAAATCCGTAACCATTGACTCCATTCCAATATTTATTGGGCAAATTATCAGTCTTATAATACTCAAAAGAGTATTTTTGATCATTCTTTAATAACGATTCCATAAAATATCTGTAATTTGTTCCTCCCAATGGTAATTGATTAAAGACAATATTTTCTGTCTTTCCAAAATAATTAACATTTATATTGTTTAAATGGATAAGATTGTTAATGTCTTTTATATAGTTATAATTGATTTTAATTTCCTTTCCTGGAACTTCTACACTCTGAAGAATTGCTCTTTTGGTAAAGTTTTGAATGTCTATTATTGCATCTGTACTTCCCGCAATTAATTCCCTGGATTGGGTAACATCAATATTGGCTTGAGTTAGATCTGCCTGGGATGGAAAAGAAGTTGGAAATGAATCACCAGGGTTTACCAATGTTTTCTGAAGAAATGGTGAAAGTATACTTGAATTTCCAGTTTTATAATTAGCAACTATAGTTTCTCCATTAGCCAGCTTTACTTCCTTTAGATACCACGACACAATATAACCTGCTCTGGAATATGTACTGTATCCTCTAGCTCCTAAATTAGAAGAATACCATGTACCTGTATTACGATATTGGGAATAATTAACATCTAAAGCATCAAATGTACCCCCAAAATAAAAAGTATTTCCTTTATCATCAATGATTCTTATTTGGTTAATATTTATATTGTCAAAAGGGATTGGACTTGTTACAGAGTAACATTTAGAAGCAAGAGAACCTGGTCCTAACACTTGCAATTTAGCGTTCTCACAAAACACCATAGGGACACCTTTGTTATCAAATACAAAATATCCTTTATATCCGAAAAAATCAAAATAAAATTTATCTGGTTTGAAATCAGCTTTAACATATGAGTTAGGGTTTTCTAAAATTTGCTTTTTAGTAGGTGATCCACTAGTAAATTCCTGACTTTGGATAATACAGTCTTGGGTTTCTCTATCTTTCAGCTCCTGGCCTGCTATAATCCCTACAACTTCAGGATCATTCACAAAAAAATTTGTTAAAAGAAAATCTTTATTTACCTCCCTTGTAATTTGTCCAAAGAGATTGCCGTACCAGCCCATTCCAAAAATACTTTCATCAGATTTTGGGTCAAATCCTGTGGGAGTATTGGATATTTGACTGGATAATTCCATATTTCCAACAGGTATTTTATAAAGAGGAATTCCAACAGTTAAGGTTCCATTATATAAATCATTATTTGTAGTTACTCCATTTATTAAAGATAAACTCTCTGATGGTCTATCTTGTGCAATAACATTTGTTCCCAGGCATATTCCTAATAAAAGAACGCTTAGTTTCGTTTTTTTCATCGTGTTATTTCTTAATTAATTTGGCACTTGCCGTTTTATTCGTGTCAGTTTTAATGGTCACCAGATAAGCTCCCTGAATGAGTGCCTGGGTATTGATCTTAGTCACTTTATTCTTCGTTTTTATACTCTGAAGCTGTCTTCCGCTCATATCATACAACAAAATATCTGCATCCTTAAAATCAAAGCCAATTTCTACGTAAGCATAATCAGATACAGGATTCGGATAAATCTTGATATCGTATTTTTCAATTAAATGATCAACCTGTTTGTCACCCAGCTTTACAATCTTCCAGCTCTCTTTACCCAGTTCTTCAGCACTGGTCCCTGCCAGAACAATAGAGCCGTCCCTGTTAAGTTTTAAATCCGAAAGTCTTTCTTCCTTCTTTCTGGATTCTCCTTTTACGTGTTTTCTCCACTGCTCATTTCCATTTTGATCTAAATATAACATCCAGAAAGTTTCATCACCTGTTTGTATTCTGCCTTCAGCCTGAGTGTAGCCACCTAATAACACGCCTTTTGTAGATTTGTCATCTGCTGAATGAAGAACACTCATACTCATTAGAATATCTCTGTTTCCAAAGTTGTAAGATTTTTGGAACTGCTCATTCCCATTTTGATCTAATGCAATAAGCCATAAATCTGTTCCTTCTTCTATTCCTACAGTTTTATTGCCTGATCTTTCTGATCTGGATTCTCCACCTATGAGGTAACCATTAGAAGTTGAGGCCAGGGTTCTGATATGATCATCTCCTTTTCCTCCAAAGTTTTTCTCCCAGTCAATTTTTCCGTCTTTTGAGAGCTTTATAATCCAATAATCTCCTTCACCGTAGTTTTCTGTTTTCTTTGTACCACTGATAAAACTTCTGGAGTAAATTCCAAGTAATGCTCCGCCATCACGGGTTGGGATCATCTTTTCTACTTCATCAATCGCCATACCACCAAAAATGAGTTGGGATAATTCTTTTCCGTCTTTGTCTAATTTAACGATAAGTACATCTTTTGAACCGTAGCCTTTTGATGAGTTTTGGACAGTGCCTGCTACTATAAACCCCTGGTCAGTTGTTTGAATAACTGATCTGGCTTCTTCATCTGCTGAAGTTCCTATGGTCTTTTGCCATAACTCATCTCCAAATTCATTGATTCGAATTAACCAAATGTCTGATCCTCCTTTAGAATCCTCTTTTTTATCCAATCCCTTGCCTGAATATGATGTTCCAGAAATAAGGAATCCTCCGTCCTGAGTAGTGACCGTTGAAGATAGATAGTCGTGATTGTTTCCTGAAAAATATTTTTCAAAAACCTGTTCTCCTTGCTGATCCAGTTTTACAAGGTGAAAATCATAACCGTTGTTTTGTTTGCTGTTCTGTTGGAGTTTATCACTTTGAATAGAACTTCCTGTGACAAGATATTGCCCGTCAATAGTCGTTGTAATCTGGCTTAAAAAATCCTGCGAACTGGATTTATATCTTTCTGCCAAAGTACCTCTTGGGCAAATATGCCCGTAATAGTGCATAAAGAAAATGCACACACGTAGAGTTTTTTCATACTTGTGTTTTATTAATTGTTAAATAAATAGTGATTTAATTATTGTGTATATCAGAAATACACAAATTGAGTAGTAAATTTATTGTTCCATAGTTGTGTTTTTTAATGCGTTCAAAATTAAAACTTTTTATTTCCCCTTCAAAGAGATTTATTGACTTTCATATTTTACTAATACAAAGATATATCTGCAAAGCGACAAAACATGTCGTATATAATTTAAGATGCACCTTTTTTCATTTTGGTTGGATTTTTTTTCGATTAGTAGATTTAAGAGAGTTTGAGAATGGTTTAATTGGTATTATACTATCTCTTTTCATTGGAATATACAAAGATAAAGTAGCCTTTACCACAATTCATATCCCCATCTAAAATATCAAATTATTACTTTAACAGTTGGCTTTTCAAAAATTCCTCTAATGGAGTTTGAGGTTTGCTTGTTAAATTTCTCCTGATTACACTTATCATCTAATCAATAGCTAAGCCTCTTGCTTTATTCCCAACATTTCTCTAAAGCGTTTTTATGTTTCTTCTCTGATGTATTTTCTTTCCATATCATACATATAAAAAAAGAGCCCACGCCGTTGTATATACAGTAAGTACTTAGTGAGTGTTTCAAGACCTCACCCTACGGGTGTACAAGCACCCTCATTATTTTTTCAGCTATCCAATGATTAATTCGATACCAGCTTTTTCAGCTTTGTATTTTATTTTGGTCTGCAAATCATAATAACTCCAATTACGAAGCACGAATTCGTTATCTTTTGCAATCCCGATCTTGTCTTCCTGATTTTTAATAACGAGTGTGCCCGCTTGTTGCCGAATGCAGAAATTTATAAGCTGCCGACTGTACACGTGAAGACGATTGCTTACGTATCTGCTTTCCAGATTCTTTGTTTTATACAATGCCTTCAGTTTCCGTTTTACTCCATTTCTTGAACGGGCATAGACTACACCGTCCTGAATCCTTTTTTGACTTGCCTGAATTGCGAGCCTGCGATACAAAAACTCTTCTTTTGAGCCAATATTGATTCGTACATTGCCAGCTTTTGCAACTATTGGATGTTCCAGAGACAGGGAAGCTTCAGCAATAATTTCGGGTTTTAAAAGATGTTCTTTCTTTTCAAATTCAAAAACTGCAAGCCAGAATATTTTCCTGTCTTTAAGTTGGATCTGTGAGTTGCAAAGCTTTATCTCTTCTTTTAATAGGCGCTCCATAATCACTCGCTTATCAGCGTAGTCTTTTCCTAAGTATGTTTTGACAGGTATCGCAAACATATTGAAGCAAAATGCTTTCTTTTCAGGATCATACTTCATTTTACTGATGCATTTAATCGGAAGTGGGATTGGAATGTCTCTTTTATAATTTCTAAGTGATTTTGTTCCCTGCCAATAATCGGCTTTGCTTTTAGAGAAAGTAGATTGAATTGTATTGTTCAGGCTTCCCAGAATATCTGTTGGGATTTCTCCTTTGAATCGGTCAAAGACCATTCTTGCTGTGCTGTTTGTTTTCGAACGGTCAAACATTCCCATCTGATCTTTTTTTTCATCAGCTAACTTGTATTGTATTTTTTCGGTGAGGTAAAAGAAATCCTTGATCATTTCCTGAACATACAAATGAGAAGCGATTAAGTTTGCCGCTCGGAAACATCTATTCTGATAACGGTAGAGTTTTTCCCATATTTCTTTTTTTTCATTGGAAGGAACGTCGATCAGCAACTGAATTTTTCGGGTAAGGGTAATCGTTGATTTTTCCATTTCAAAAAGGGATTTGAGAGGTATTTCGATTTTGTAGATATTGATAAGCATATAGAAATTCCCGCTGGACCTGCTTTTCAGAAAGTTTAAGCTCCCTAGCAATTACTATGAAAGAGGATTTTTGCTCAAACCTTCTTTTTAATATCTCGAGCTGTTGGCAAGTAAGTTTATCTGACTGCTCTTCATTAGCTGAAGCTTTTTTCTGTGGATGTTCTAAAGAACTTCCTTTAATAATTTTCCGAAGATCATTTATAGCTCTGCTCACCTCATTGCTGATGCCTGTCACACTACTTCCCATTGCTTCTGCGATTGGTTTGTATTGAAAACCATATTCAAGACAAAGTTCAATAAGGTGTTTTCTTTTGTGATCGAGTACGTTTACAACCTTTTTAACTTCATCAAATTTCTTTTGTTCAGATTCCTGATTGAGAAGATTCTCTTTATCATTCTGGGGATCAAAACCTATAAGATAATCCTGATAGTTCTCAAAACTTTCAAGTGATGCCGTTAAGCGTGCGAATTTATTTTTCGGAGTATTGAAATATGTAATGCAGTCTCTTTTCAAAACAAACCGTAAAAAGCCAAGAATATGATTCGGAGTTTCAATGG
The DNA here is from genome assembly GCF_003182335.1 of Chryseobacterium sp. AG844. Classification (NCBI taxonomy): domain Bacteria; kingdom Pseudomonadati; phylum Bacteroidota; class Flavobacteriia; order Flavobacteriales; family Weeksellaceae; genus Chryseobacterium; species Chryseobacterium sp. AG844. The sequence continues at coordinate 66,456 of NZ_QGTV01000001.1, forward strand.
AATCACGGTGTAGCCAAAGTTTGAGAAAGGTATCCTGAACAAGCGTTTCTACTACAAAATCATCATCAAGCATTTGTCTTCCGAGCCAGAAAAGAAGTCTTTTGTATCGTAAATAAATATGTTCTAAAGAGATCGGATTACCTTTTTTCAGCAACTCATATAGCTGATGATCAGTGGGCATACGAGGCAAAGAGTGTGTTCTTTTCATAGCAGTATATTTTAGCTAATTTATTGCTGGAAGGAACTGCTTCAATCAATAAGATGAATTCTTTGCATCAAAACGCTAACTCAACTACATCTTGCCTAAAAGAAAAGGCGTGGAACTCAACTTATAGCATTAGAGGCACTGGTATACCCGTGTACGATAAGAGAGCCCACGCCGCGGTCGTGAGCAAATTTACTTATCTTCTCGTACACATAAAAATTACCAGTTTTCTAATGCGAGATTCTAAGCAATTGCTTCAATATTTTTAATTCTATTGGAATAATTGCATTTTACTATTTACAAATATACAAAAACTTTCATGTAATCCAAATGGATTACATGAAAGTTGTGTTTTTTTGCAAAATTGCGTTATGGCTGGACTCAACGAGGAAGATATTTTGCTGAAAAATAAAATTGCTGATAGAATTAAGTTTCTAAGAGCTAATACTGGTTTGTCTCAATCTGAATTTTCTAAAAAATACGAAATTGACAGACAAATATTAAATCGTTGGGAAAGTAAAAACAATAAAAGAGGATTGACAATCTATACAATAGCAAAATTTTGTAATCTCTTAGGAATTTCTCTCAAGGATTTTTTTGATTTTGACGCATAAAAGAATAGAAAAATTACGTGAACAATTTTTTAAATCATATAAGGGTATTGAGGATTTAAAGAAATAAGGTGTTTATATGATTCTCAAGGAAAATAGTCCTTAGATGTGTCTTCTCAATAGAATTTGAAGCTACTACCCCTAATTCCGCGACGACCAATTATATTTTTCAAAAGAAAAAAGGAAAAAAGAAAGCCAAAAATTCATTATGGAAGATTTTAAAAAGCAAGTTTATGATAAAAAATACAACCTGCAAGGTGGAGATTTTTGTCGTATCCTTTGGACCTGAACTTGTCTTTTTAAAAATCTGAAACAATACCTTTGTTTTCTTTTATGAATTTTTTGCAGTGCTACTTAGGACCTCTTTATCTTTTTTCTTTTTTGCTGAACCGGAATATCTTCGGTATTATATTGTATTCTATGATCACAAATGTTCAGTAAGGAAAATATTTCTAAGCTGATGTCAGGATTTTTAAAAATCTCTTCTAGTGATGAAAAAGGAATATTGTTTTCTTCAGAAACTTTTTTACAAATACGATCAACAATTGCTATGAGTTTTTCTTTGGTAGTATCAAATAACTTAGGCTGTTTAAACTTTTCAAATTGGATTGATTTTATAATCGTATCCTTAACAGAATTAAAATAAGTTTCCTTTTCTCTTGTATATACTGCAATATTAGACAATATGCTGGAAAGCTTGTTTTTTAACTGTGAAACTTCTTTGTTTAAGTTAATATTCTTTTGTTGAAGCTCAGTAATGATTTTAGTTTTGGATTGAAGAATTTCTTTATTTTTAAGCAGTTCTATATTATATGATTTAAAAACTCTTTCATAGTTTTCAATCGTTTTATCTATTTTGATCCTGCTAAAACCTAAAAAGTCATTTTCCTTGACAATAAGATCTGTAAACTTTTTAGATTTGAGCTTTGCCTTCATTTGAGCTATCTTACTATTTAATAATACAAGCTCATTTTCCTTTTTTTGGATTTTAAATTCAATGGCTTCCAGTCTTCCTTTAGAGCCTGAAATACCTCTCTCCATTTCCAAGCATTCAGCAGTAATATCCTGCATTTTTGAATAATGAAAGAATTGGTGTTTCAATGTTTTCCCTGTTTCCAAATCCTGCCAGTCTGCTACCAAATGAGCATGATAATTAGGTTTCCATACTTTAGAATCTTTATCATAATGACCTTCATCTTTATGAATGGCAATTTGAAAAGTTTTTATTCTCAGCTCTTCTTCAAGCCTTTTAGCGAGCCTATGCAGATCTTGCATCGTTGTATTTTCTTTAATGACAACTACAGCTTCACGAATCGGCATTGCATTTTTCTGTAATTTCCTTCCTGATTTTTCCTTACAGTATGCTTCTATTGATTTTAGCCTATCTGAAATCTTATTTTCTACCCAATATTCATTTTTTACCGTAAGATCCTTTTTTATATAATCGAAGGTTTTTCTTCTGAAATTGTGTGCTTCGGAATCTGTTTTGACTGCTTTGAAATTGATAGACGTTTTCATAAGACAGTAAAATAGCTCACCTATCTTTTACTTATAAATGACAAGACTCATTTGGCTTCAACTGTCATTTATTGGCTTGGAAAAATAAATCCATTTCTCATCAATACGTTATTCTCCTTTTTTACTAAAAATACCTTTCTAACCCTATTAGAAGATTATAGGTAAGAGCTTAAAATATAATATTTTCATCAGATGTCGAGATTTATCCCAAGATACTACAACAAAGCCTCGCAATCGCGAGGCTTTGTTACTATAATTGTAAAAGATTACAGTAATTAAATTATTGAGAAGATGAACTTTTAATCGATGAGTTGTGTATTTTTAATATATTCAATTCATTGATACACTCTGTAAATTCCTTCTTCTTATTTTCCTTAAAATAAGGTAATTCTTCTATACCATTTTTAATATCACTATACTTTATTGGTAAATTATAAGTTTGCACTTTTTCTCCTGTAAAGTAATGGCTTCGAGCATAAACAATTGATTTTGGGGTATATTGATCAATTGCTAAACACTTTTCAAAAGCATTGACTTTATTTTGCCTAACCAATTCGTACCTGAAATATTCATCAGGATATTTATTCTTAAAATCTTCGATAGAAAATTTTTTAGTGTAGAAAACCATTTCACCATATGAAATATCTTTTTCCTTGACTTTAGTATAGGAAACACTGTCTTGATGTAATTTATAAGGACTTGTGGTAACCTCACAAATATTTTTATTATTTATTATAAAAATCCCATTGTAAAAACCTTGTTCATCGTGGAAACCGTCTTCTATATAAATCTGAGAATATTTTTTGTCAGGATCTATATCGCAAGACTTTACACCTAACAATCTAAAAACCTTATATGTATCTGTAAGCATTTTTATTGTCTTGGGATCACGATAGGTAATAGAATTTTTATCTTTTAGTAAGTTTTCATTCATTTGTCTCATAGTTATCTTTCCTTGGGAGTTACAAGAAGAAAATAACATAATACTAAATAATAATAAAAAATTTTTCATTTTCAAAAGTTTATAGTTTATCTGGGGCGATTTTTGAATTTTTGCAATTTATAATATCCGGCAGCTCCAATATAATTATATCGGTTTTGCAATATTTTGCCGTTTATCTTAAGAATACTTTCCACACTAGGAGTAGGAGATATTTGACCTCCACTTTTATTATAATAAATACTACTTCCTGCGTTGTCTATCAACCTTCCTTCATCATTAGGAATACAAGTAGAACCTCCACAAGTACTACCATAATTTGTTCGCAATGGTAGACCCGACTCTGCTCTTACAATATTTTCAACGTGCGTACCATATATTTCCGCTGTGGTACTGTTAGGTCCAAATCTTGTATCGGATTGAGAGGTTATTCCTAAAGCATAGTTTTCGTAAATATGCCCCATTTCATGTGCTATTGTGGTGTATAAAGGGGTATATTTAGAGTCATTACCCAAAGTAGTCCAAACTCCTTTGTCTGATGGGTTTAATTCAATTATATTGCTGATACCATATTTTATATGTGAAACATCACTCGTAGAATTAAAATAAATATCTCTTATTTTTCCATCTTTGCCTTGTGCCTGATCAAAATATCCAATCATTGTTTTTCCTATTGAAGTATTTTTGTCTAAATGATTTAAACCTGCTATAGTCTGAACAACATAATCTGATAATTGAGTACTTGCATCTACATTGGTCCATTTACCATCTACTTGATGTTGTGTTGCACCATTATGATATCTGTATTGGGTTCCATTTTGATCATTAATATATATCCACTCACCATTTATATCAATAAATTTAGTTGGATTATTTGCTACATAACTATAAGGGGAAATAGGAAAATAATTCTCACTGTAATTATCTAATACTCCCCAACGTCCGATATCTGCCATATAAAACCTTGCACCATAATCGTACATCCCCGTCTCCTGAAGCTCTTTACCATTATATTTGTAATTCTTATAACTTCCAGATCCGAAGAAAGCATTTCCTGTTTTTAAGTGGTTCATTCCAAAAGGGTAATAATCATTAGCATCTGTAATTTCAAGAGAACCTGCGCTGTTTCTTGCATAACTTATCCTGGCATTTCCCAAATGATCTTTATATTGGTAAATATACTGATCTTTCCCGTAATCATAAAAACCTTCTGCTGTAGGAAAGAACATGAGTTGAGGAGTCTTAACAGCAGTTATTCCTAATGGAGCTGCCTGTGCCATTGTAATTCCACTTTCAGTACTGTAAGCCTGTTGTTCGTATGCATATTTTAATTTTTCGGTGATCATGCTGAGTTCTTCGATACCGCCTCCCCCATTATTGTCTGATTCGTTGCGATAATATTGAAATCCATCAAGATAATCAGTAATCTCAGTTACAGTATAACAATTGATAATCCCGCATTCAATTTTAGGAAGCTTTTTCTGAAGCCGAACTCCGTCTGCGCTGTACAGGTAATTATGAAGGCCAGAGAGCCCTAAGTTTCCATACTCAATCTTATTGGGAAGATTCAGATGATTATATGTAATCTTGGTTATATTTTTATCCGGCATCTGCCACATATTTCCATTAAGGTCATACTGGATATTACCACCTCCGCCTTCATATCCTGAAGGATTATTCTTGTAGTCTTTAATCACAGATGCCTGATTGGTAAGGTTATTGGACCCATAAGTATATTCCAGCTCGTCAATAACTGTAGCGGTTGTATTATTTCCTTCTATAGCAGAGGTTCTGTAAAGGTTTGTAATATTTCCATTCAGATCATATGCCAGGGATTCTGTATGTTCTTTACTGTAAGGGTTCACAGGATTTTGGTAATATCCTGCTGTAAGTCTGTTCAAAGCATCATAAACATAACCGTATCTTTTAGGTGCAATTGGAGGGTTAGCTCCTAATGACTCCACAGCTCTCCAGTCTACTTCCGCAATGTTTCCATTATACCTTGGCTTCACATTTTTTCCATTGAATAGTGCAGAATCGGGATTTTCAATTCCATTTATCTGATTGTACTTGACTATGTAGGAAAATAATTTTCCTCCTAAATCAGGAATTGCCATTTGCGCTTTATTAATACCAGTCAGCCAACCTCTTATATTGTAAGTATAATCAATACTCTGCAAATTATTCCCTACCTTTTTGTTATTTAGCTGGGAAAGTTCATTATAGCTGTTTTCTGTAAGAATCTGCTCCGGTTTATCATCTACCTGATGCTTATGAACCAGTAATCTGTACTGATTATCATATTCAAAGTGTTCTGTAATAGTAACTCCCGATTCCCCTGCTAATCTCTTGTGAGTAGTAACCGTTTTTTGGGGCATTCCGGTAAAATCCAGCTCAGATTCAATCCTTGTGTATCCGCCTAAATGGTTGATAGAGTGGCTCCCGATTACTCTTCCCTTTTGATCATAGTAGGTATAATTCTTGGTCCAATTATCATCTTCAATATTTTTTACAAAACTCATGACCGGAAGTCCTTTAGTACTTTTTCCATCAGCAGTAGGAGTTCCCGTTAACACGGTCATATCTGGTGTATTTACTGGCAAAGCAGGGTTGAAACTATATGTTGGATAGCTGTCATAATAATTAACACTTAACAGTATACTAAGACCAGTAGGAGTGGAAAGCTTAGTATAATATACAGGAAGGCCATTTAAGATAAATCCTGTTGTAGAAGTTCTGGTTTCATATAAATTAGTATTGATATTAGCACTATTTTGCATTGAGGCCCTGCTGGCAGGATTATTTGTGATCCCCGTATACACGATTCTTCCAAACTGATCATATTTAGTAAAGAGCCATTGTCCTTTATCTTTAAGAACGGTATCCTGATTAAGAATTAGTTGATCAGCTTTATTATACACCATATATTCCCATCCTTTTCCAGGAAGCTTCTTCTCCACCAATCGATTTCCTTCATCATATTTATACTGATAACATAGCTCGTTTAGTACAGTATTAGCATCTGCTTGTATGGCGGCTTTTGGAGGAATCACAAAAGCCAGTTGATTATAATCATTGTAAACATAATAGGTATCTGCATTTTCTGTATCACTGATTACTTTTCGTACTAATACAACTTGTCCCTGACTATTTTTAAACTCAATAGTTTGGTTTCCGTCTTCATCAGTAACAGTATTCTTAAACAGCTGCCCTGATCCATAAGAAGCTGATAATATTAGTTTCGCCACAAAAGTGGTGTAACTAAATGTAGCGGTATATTTTTTAACCTCTCCGTTCTTATTGGATTCATACTTAAAGGTTACAGGCTTGCTAGCCCAGTCATTACCTACCTGAATTTGCTGTTGAAGCCTGTCTAAAGGTGATTTTTCAAGCACTTTTTCCGTAAAGGGTCTTTCTCCAGAGTATATTGCTTCTGGATCTCCAACCGGAAAATCAACTGCCAAGGAATTTTGTGAGTAAATTTTTCCATTTTGCGTTCCTGATTGTGGTACTGGAAGATAATCCCGCGTTGGTTTTCCATAGTAATCGTATGTAAAAGGAGTTACAATATCTCTTCCCTTTGGGGAAGCCTTTATATTAATCGTTTGTTTAGCCCTTCCTAATCCGTCAAAATATTGAATAGCCTGTATTTGCTTAGCATTGCTATCACTTTGAGTTTTAGGTTCGAGGTACGTTCTTGTATAGACATAATTTTCGTCAATTGTACCGGTAAGGCCAGAAGGAAGTTGGGTCTGGCCTTGGACTTCTGTAACGGTCCATACTAATATGGCCATTGTATATATTCTTCTCATTAAATGACAAATTCTAGGTTATAAGTTTTTACTTGTAAATGCGTATTTCTATTATTCATTACCATATTAGTTCGGAGTTTTATCATACTCAAAAACAAAATACAACTGAGTCCCAGGAGCCACATAACCATTAGGAATAAATATAAGGTCACCAGCAGAAGTGATCTGTACTTTCCACCAGGTATTTGTTGTAAGCTCTTTAACATTATTATTGAATATATCAGGTGCTAAATTTGTATTAGGACGACATGGATTCGGAATGTTAGCAACTCCTTTTTGCCACCATTGGCTGCCATCTGGATTGGTTAGTGAGTTAGGTACTTTGACCTGTATATCTACCTTAAAGTGTCCTAAAACGCTTTGAGAAATTTCTGCATGAGGTCCAACTTGAAATCCGTTTATTGAACTTGCATAGCATTGGGCATTATAACATTGTGCGTTGGTATTCGCAGCATTCTGCCCATTCGCTGCAAGATCATTGGCTGCCTGTTGTTCAGCATCTGTGCTGCTGATCAATGATACGTACTTATTAGCAGGTACTATATAAGTGTAGGTACCTCCAACCTGTAACGAGTTACAGTTATTTTTGGTATAGGTTTGGCTTCTTTCGCTGTTATAGAATTTCTTGATATTATATTTATAAGCAAACTCTTTAATAATGTTACCGGATTGATCCATGATTCTTTCGAGTTCATTCGCTGCATTGTACTTATAAAACTCTCTAATTCCTGAAGGTTGTCCGATGCTTTTCACACCAATTAAAGGATCATAACTGTAAGTGGTAATAAGATATCCTGCCAATTCAGGACGGTTTTTAAATTGGTCCAACGCATTAACAAAATCTTTTTCAGATGCATCTGTCGACTGCTGAGCATCTATTTTAGAAGCATTGATAATCTGATCAACATACGCTTGAGGAATATCGGATAGCTTGGCTCCCTGAATTTTCACAATTGGAAGGGTATTATTCTTATATCCCCAGATAATCGATGTAGAAACCCCATTTTTGGTTGTATACTGAAGTAGATTACCTTTACTGTCAAACTTGTCATATGTAGCTTCAGTGACTGGAGAGTTGCTTTGCAACTGATAAGAAACTTGCGCAGTAGGTAATGGCAGACCGGAGGTTTTATTATCAGCTTCTGTTTGGCTTAACGGGTACAACGTTTCTGTTTTAGAAACTACTTTTCCGTTTTTCATTTCCTCAGATTTAAGTGGAAGGCCCACCATATATTTTCCTAATAAAAAGTTATTTGGCTTATCAAAAGCATACGTAAAGTTCGTTTGAAACTCATCACCGTTCGAATCTATAATTTTCTGAGACTTCAGAGTATTATAGTTATATTCATAATCATATGATTCCTTTGTTTCTACTCCGTTTAAAGTGGTTTTAATTCCTTTAAGAAAGCTGCTATTAAAATTGACGTTATAAGCGGTAACTGTTAGTAGGTTCAACATATAATGAATATTTTCCTCTACCAGACCATATGCTTTTATCAGATCATTGTTATATCCATATTCATATTCTTTCGTCTGCACCACTCCACTAGCAGAGGATGTAATTTCTTTAAGAGGTTTTCCTCTCATAAGAGAAAAAGATGTGAAAGGAACACTTTTATACAGTCCGGTAAATTGATCAGGCGGTCCCATAATTATAGGCCCTCTCTGATCATTACAACTAGGAGTGTCAAAATTGGTAAAATAGTTTTCAGTTTTACCATTATTGGTATCTGTTACGGTTACTTTACTATACCCAATCATGTTATTCTCCCCTTTTAAGGATTGATATGAGCCCATTGATTTATGACTAAACTTATACATATCTTGGACTTCTCCAGCTCTGGTAAAGTTGAACTGATAAGGTAAAATACCGCTGGATTTTCCGTTATCACCATTATAGGAATAGTTCTTGATTACACATCCTGTACTATGTTCTGAACAAGCCTCAATCCTCTTAATTCTTAAACCACCCGCTATTTCATTAGGAGAAACGGTGTCAATCAGCTCAAGGGTATTCGCAGATGTATAGAAAGGGTTTTTATTTCCATACTTGGAAAAATCATTGAGCTCATAGATGAAATGGGTAACTCCTCCCGTAGGATGGTTTATCCATTCTAAAGTCTCAGCTTTTGTATATTCAAGATCCGGAGTACTATGAGTTGATGGAGCATAGTATCCCCATTTATCATATTTTGAATCAAGGTATAGGGGAAGCGTCTTAGGATTATAATCAAATGAGTATTTTTCATCGTTATTCTTTATCACTGCTTCCAAATGCATTCGCTTGGTTGTATCAACATTATTATAATGAAATGTTGTGGTGTTAACGGTATGGTTATCCTTATCCCTTACAGTGATACTATCAATTTTAAACCAGGTGTTAAAGAGAAGCGAACTATCTCCCGAGCCCAGATAAGAACCCATTTGGCCTCTTAATTGCTCGTTCAAAACCTGATAATTTAATGGCTTTACTTGTGATGTATTAATTTCAACGGAAAATTCATCACTTTCTACTTTTTTCAAATAAGTATTATACTGCCAGTTTAAAGCTGTTGAACCGTAGGATTCGAAAAGGTCAATATTGGGTGCTTTTAACACAATATCATAACCTACCTGACTTGCAATATAGTTAGGCTTTGGAGCTCTTTCGTAAGTGTATTTTATTTTTTTGCCATCTGGAAATTTAACCTCATTGATTAACCAGGAACTTGCTACAATCTGTTCATTAAAATTACAATTGGCACAAGGAGGTCTTTCTTCAGTAAATTCTACGGCATTATCATCCTGTCCAAAAATATATTGGGTACCATCATCCATCGTGACTGTAAAACCATATAAAATTCTTCTCAGATTATAACTGATATAACTGTTGGGTTTTATTGTGTGATTTTCTTTATAGACATGCTGTATTGAAAATGTTTTTCCATCACGAGTTCTTCCGATCCATTTTCCCTTCTCATTCATGTAAAATCGTCCATTAATACCCAATACATTTAATATAAATTCGTCCGGATCAGGGATTAGCATCCATTTATCCGTATAATTATCTAGCCCTCCTCCGAAGTTAAGAGTGTTCGTATTTCCACTCTGCATTGAGTAATTATAAAAACTTGTAAATCGTAGTGAGTTTTCCGCATCGTAATAAAAAGCAGATAATGAGGCCTGAGAATCCCAGTCAGGTTTATCCAATGTATTGTAATGATCGAGATAGGAAAGTTTGTCATGTTCGTTAAGATGACTTGTGTAAAGTTCATCATACTGCCCGTTAACGACTCTTGTAATTGCCCCGCCGATATTGGTACTCCATCCTAGTCCAACCCAACTGTGTACAGCTTCGGGTTTAACCGTACTAACATCATAGTTGAGTGAAATGTTAAAATTAGTATTGCTAACTTTTTTCTCAAAGATCGGAATAGAAATATCAGGGAGTCCTCTGTATAAATTTACTGGATAAAGTCCTTGAAAACCAAAACTTTTAGAAACGGGGCTCTGGGAAAAAAGATTGGTATATAAAAGCTCACTTTGTGCATAAGAAACACCTGACTGAGCTAAACAAAGAGCAAATAAGAGGTGTTTAAATTTAATTTTCATGAATTATTATTAATTTATTTTTTAATCAGCTTTGCATTCGCTGTTTTATTCGAATCAGTTTTTATGGTCACCAGATAAGCACCCTGAACTAAAGATTGAGTATTTATCTTGGTTACATTGTTTTTGGTTTTAATACTCTGAAGCTGTCTTCCGCTCATGTCATACAGCAGAATATCTGCCTCTTTAAAGTCAAAGCCAATTTCCACGTAGGCATAATCTGATACAGGATTTGGATAAATTTTGATGTCATATTTTTCAATCAGCTGATCTACTTGTCTATCTCCCAGCTTTACAATCTTCCAGTTTTCTTTTCCAAGTTCTTCAGCACTGGTTCCTGCAAGAATAATAGACCCGTCTCTGTTCAACTTTAAATCGGAAAGCCTTTCTTCCTTCTTTCTGGATTCTCCTTTTACATGTTTTCTCCACTGCTCATTTCCGTTCTGGTCAAGATAAAGCATCCAGAAGGTTTCATCATCCGTTTGTATTCTTCCTTCTGCCTGAGTATAGCCACCTAATAAAATTCCTTTTGAAGATCTATCATCTGCAGAATGAAGAACACTCATTCCCATCAGGATATCTCTGTTTTTAAAATTGTAAGACTTCTGCCACTGTTCATCTCCTCTTTCATTTAAAGCAATCAGCCAAAGGTCTGTTCCTTCTTCAATGCCTACTGTTTTATTTCCTGATCTTTCCGATCTGGATTCTCCACCGATAATAAAGCCAGTTGAAGTCAATGCCAGAGTTCTCAAGTGATCATCACCTTTTCCTCCAAAGTTCTTTTCCCATTCTACTTTTCCACTTTTGTCCAGCTTTACAATCCAGTAATCACCTTCGCCAAAGTTTTCTGTTTGCTTCGAGGTACGGGTTACGGGATTCGAGTTTTGAGTGTTTGACACAGAACCTTTTTCAGAACTCGAAACACGGACCTCGGAACTCCTAGAATACATTCCCAGTAAAGCTCCTCCATCTTTGGTAGGGATCATCTTTTCGACTTCATCTAAACCACGCCCTCCCAATGTTTGTTCAAATAGTGTTTTTCCGTCTTTGTCCAATCTAATGATCAGAACATCTTTTGAACCATAACCTTTAGAGGAATTTTGTACACTTCCAGCAACAAAGAATCCCTGATCTGTAGTCTGAATCACAGCTCTTGCTTCTTCATCAGAAGAACTGCCTAATGTTTTCTGCCATAATTCATCGCCAAATTCATTGATTCTAATTAACCAAATGTCTGAGCCACCTTTAGAATCTTCCTTTTTATCAAGTCCTTTTCCTGAATATGATGAACCTGTGATCAGAAAACCACCGTCCTGAGTAGTAACCGTTGAAGATAAATAGTCGTGATTGTTTCCAGAAAAATACTTTTCAAAAACCTGTTCTCCCTGCTGGTTTAATTTAATCAGGTGAAAGTCGTAACCGTTGTTCTGCTTGCTGTTCTGCCTAAGCTTATCGGTCTGGATACTGCTTCCTGTGATCAGATACTGTCCGTCAATTGTTGTAGTAATCTGGCTTAAAAAATCCTGAGCTGAGGACTTTATATCTTTCTGCCAAAGTACGTTTTGAGCAGATATGCCCGTAATAGTGCATAAAGACAATGCACACATGTAGAGTTTTTTCATACTTGTGTTATTAATGTTAAGTAAATATTGATTGATGTATTGTGTATATAGAAATACACAAATTATCGAGTGTAATTATTGTTTCATGGTCATGTTTTTTAATGCTTACAAAATTAAAATTTTTAAAGTTTATCCCAAAGAAAATTGATTAACTTTCTTTAATAAAGCAAAGATATACCAGCAAAGCGACAATACTTGTCGTATTACATTTTTATAAAAAAACTTTAAAATAATATATTGAGTTCGTAAAATTTTGATAAGTACTCTTCTATGATATTTCTTGATAAGTTTTTTATATCTGATTACCATTACGAAAGTAAAATAGTTATTGATCAACTACAATTTTTTTGTTATGATTTTTTTATATCGGTTAAATATCTAATTTTTAACCACTTGTAAATTTAATTTATTCTCCATTGAATAAATACTCTATAATATTTTTCCATCTAAACATTGTGATTAACGTTTACATTAAAACTGATTATGAATAGTTTAATATTTTTACTATTGATAAACCAAAATCGGCTGCCCTTCCGGGCAGCCGATTCTATTATCTAAAAAATTACTTTTTATATATCAAACCTATCCAGATTCATCACCTTCGTCCACGCCGCCACAAAATCTTTTACAAATTTGCTTTGTGCATCGGCACTTCCATATACCTCAGCCACGGCTCTCAATTCAGAATTGGATCCGAAAACAAGATCCGCACGCGTAGCGGTCCATTTTGGCTGGCCGGTTTTTCGATCAGTTCCGATATACAATTCTCTGTCATCTGACATTGCTTTCCACTGAGTTCCCATATCCAGAAGATTTACAAAGAAATCATTGGTAAGAACGCCCGGACGGCTGGTGAATACACCATGTTTTGAACCGTCAAAGTTCGTATCCAAAGCACGCATTCCTCCGACCAATACGGTTAGTTCCGGAGCGGTAAGGGTTAATAATTGTGCTTTATCAATCAGTAAAGATTCTGTAGACACCGTATATTTTCTTTTCAGATAATTTCGGAATCCATCAGCAGCAGGCTCAAGGTAACCCATAGATTCTACATCCGTCTGTTCCTGAGAAGCATCCATTCTTCCCGGAGCAAAAGGAACTTTTACGTCCTGACCAGCATTTCTGGCAGCCACTTCTACTGCCGCATTACCTGCCAAAACAATCAGATCGGCTAATGATATTTTTTTTCCTCCGTTTTGAGAATCGTTGAATTCTTTCTGAATTCCTTCCAGAACATTTAATACTTTATTCAGCTGAGAAGGATTGTTGACTTCCCAGTTTCTTTGAGGCTCCAGTCTGATTCTCGCTCCGTTGGCACCACCACGTTTATCACTTCCTCTGAAAGTAGAAGCGGAAGCCCAGGCTGTAGATATCAGTTCTGTATTGCTTAGTCCTGAATTTAAAACTTTTAATTTCAATGCCTCCACATCATTTTCATCGACCAGTTCGTGGTTGACTTCCGGAATAGGATCCTGCCAGATCAGTTCTTCCTGTGGTACATCCGGTCCCAGATAACGGGCACGTGGTCCCATATCCCTGTGTGTTAATTTAAACCATGCTCTGGCAAACGCATCGGCAAACGCATCAGGATTTTCGTAGAAGTGTCTTGAAATTTTTTCGTATACAGGATCCATTCTTAACGAAAGGTCTGTGGTAAGCATGGTTGGTTTATGTTTTTTGTCAGCATCAAATGCATCAGGAATGATTTCAGCACCGTCTTTGGCTACCCATTGGTGAGCTCCTGCAGGGCTTTTTGTTAATTCCCACTCATTTTCAAAAAGATTTTTAAAGAAGTAATTACTCCATTGAGTAGGAGTTTCTGTCCAGGTTACTTCCAGTCCGCTGGAAATAGCGTCTCTTCCGCTACCAGACTTATACGTGCTTGCCCATCCTAATCCCTGCTGTTCAATTCCGGCTCCTTCAGGTTCTTTTCCTACATGATCTGCCGGGCCTGCTCCATGGGTTTTACCGAAAGTATGTCCTCCGGCAATCAAAGCAACGGTTTCTTCATCGCTCATCGCCATACGTCCGAAAGTATCACGGATGTCTTTGGCAGCAGCAATAGGGTCAGGATTTCCGTCCGGACCTTCAGGGTTTACATAAATAAGTCCCATTTGTACAGCAGCCAACGGATTTTCAAGGTTTCTTGAATGAATATCTCCGTCTGCATCATCATCGGTAGGAAGAACCGCCGAATTTCCTTCTACAACTCCTTCCGAGCCGTGAGCATATCGTAAATCACCTCCTAGCCATGTTTTTTCTGATCCCCAATATACATCGGAATCCGGTTCCCAGACATCTGCACGTCCTCCGGCAAATCCGAATGTTTTAAAGCCCATGGATTCAAGAGCAACATTCCCTGTAAGGATCAGAAGGTCTGCCCATGAGATATTTCTTCCATATTTCTGTTTGATGGGCCACAATAATCTTCGTGCTTTATCAAGACTTACGTTATCAGGCCAGCTGTTTAACGGTGCGAAACGCTGTTGCCCAGCTCCTGCTCCACCTCTTCCGTCACCTACACGATACGTGCCGGCGCTGTGCCATGCCATACGGATAAACAGAGGGCCATAATGACCAAAGTCGGCCGGCCACCAATCCTGAGAATCTGTCATCAATGCATGAAGGTCTTTTTTTACAGCCTCCAGATCAAGGCTTTCGAATGCTTTGGCATAGTCAAAATCCTTATCCATAGGGTCTGAAAGTGAAGAATGCTGGCGCAGAAGATCTACTCTAAGCTGATCAGGCCACCAATCAGAATTCTGAGTTCCTCCTCCTGCTACATTCTTCTTCATTGTTCCGTTGTGAAACGGGCATTTACTGATGTCATTCAAATCTTTTTCCATTGTCGTTTATTTATTTTTTATGTTGATTAATACAGTTTCCAATTGTACTCTAAGAACATCACAAACCTACAACGTTTGTTTAATAAATACAATCTATTAATTTTTATTTCAATGATAGTTAAAAACTATAAACAAATATTTTCAACGGCACAATATCTGGTCAGAATTGTGGTATTAAGTTAGTAATTTTTAAGATTAACTTACAATAAAAACAACAGTATACCTTCCAATTTAGAATTACTCAACGTAAGAATGTAAAGGGAGAAGGAAGTTGAAAGGAGGATGTTTGGCGTCACCATGAAAATAACATATTAATTGCTAAAAAATACACTATTACAACATTTTTGGAAGCTGTTCCTTCTTCCAGCTTCTACTTTCTTTCACTAAAAATAAATTAACTATCTTTATATTTATAAAACATGAACATCCGCTATGAAAAAAATAATTGTTGTCCTTCTCGTTGTATTTATCATCATACAATTTTTTCCTATCGATAAAAGAAATCCGCCGCCAACTCCCGGTATGGATTTTCTGAAAATTAAAAATACTCCTGAAAAGATAGCGCATACAATCAGAACATCATGTTATGACTGTCATTCCAATGAAACAAAGTATCCATGGTACAGCAATATCTCCCCGATGTCATGGTGGGTAAAAAATCATATTGACGAGGGCAGGAATCATCTTAATTTTTCTACCTTTGCAGTGTATGAACCTAAAAGACAGCTTCATAAACTTGAGGAATGTATAGAAATGGTTGAAAAAAAAGAGATGCCGCTTGAATCCTATTATTTAGGACATCAGAATGCTAAATTATCGGATGAACAGCGTGCAGATCTTATCCATTATTTCAAAAAAGTAAAAGAAGACACGGAAAGGAGAATTCTATTTAATAAATAACGTCATGGAAAATTGGGAAAATAAGCATATTGTATTTTTTGACGGAGATTGCGGAGTCTGCAATTTCTGGGTACAATGGATTTTGGAGCGGGACAATAAAGACCAGTTCATGTTCGCTTCTCTTCAATCTGATTTCGGACAGCAGTTTTTATCCGAAAGAGGACTGGAAACCAATGTATTCAATACTATGTATCTGTGGAAACCCGGACGGTTTTATCTGATCAAGTCAAAGGCAGTACTGGAAATTGCTAACTTGTTGGGAGGCATATATAAACTTTCGTTTATCGGAAAAATCATTCCGGCATTTTTAAGGGACAAGGCTTATGATCTTATTTCCAGAAACAGGATGAAACTGGCCAATCAGAAATGTTATTTACCGGACCTTCATCAGAAGAAAAAATTTATTCAGGTGTAATTAATGATTCTTACACCGTTTCATTTAACTTATAAAAAGATCATTCCGTAAGAATTTCCTACAATATTAATGCTTTGTATAGATATTCCTACGGAATGATAAATAAGACGTATAGTTTTGCTTGTTTAATGTTTAATAAAAATTAAACTGAAGAGCAGTCTCTTACCAGCTTAATCAATTATCAATAATTACTCATTGCTCATTACTCATAAATTCAGCGACCACACAGAATAAGAATTCGGCGGACACTGGATTTTCACCCATTTATCTCCCTGAGTTGTTGGGTACCAGCTTGAGTTCCCTGTAAAATCTTTGATCTGCTGGCTGCTCCAGTTGGTTTCTATCCATCTTTCCTGCCAGTTTGAAGACGTATTGATGTAAACTACAAGTCCCGGATTACCATTATAACCGTTACGTCTTGCAATATATTCATCATTATCGGTGTAGAGAATAGAAGTTGTTCCGGTGGCTTTGTTATTGTGAATCCAGATCAGATTGTTCAGTCGTTCCTTATTTAACCATTCTTCATAATCTCTGTAAAAAATGGTAGGATAACCTTCATGGGTTAAGATATAGGCATATGCCGGCATTTTATTGTAGATGATATCGGTATCATGATTGGCAACAAAGGTGACTGCTTTGTATGGATTTCTTTTCCACATCATATCATCATTCAAAGCATTTAAATTACCATTATCAAAGGCTTCATCCATTTTATAATAGGCCGCAAAATCAAATACGGAACTGTTGGCATTATTGGCCCACCATTCCAATGTGTTGACATTTGAATCCCATAATTCCCCGACAGAAAATCCACCTACGTTAGAATTCCAGGTGTTAACAACCCATGGCCCGAACCCTTTAACGTAATCAAACCTCCAGCCATCAAATTTCATCACATTTTTATAATATTTAGCGACAGAATCATCTCTTCCCCAAAGCCAGTCCTGCACATGAGGATTCGCGTGGCATAAATCCGGAAAACCGCCAAAAGCTCCTTCATCATTATTTCCATAAGCATTTTTGTAAAAATCATTATAGTTTCTCTGGAATTTCCCTGATGCCACTCCAGAAAAATTGGTCCAGGTATTGGTTCCTGTAAAAGGATTGGCTTCAGATTGTCCTCCACTGTTATGATTGATTACAATATCTGCGTATACCTGCATATTTTCGGCATGAGCCTTCGTAATCAATGCTTCCAGTTCGGCTCTGGATCCGAAACGGGTTTCTGTGCTTCCATTCTGATTAAAATCTCCAAAATCATAATAATCTGTAGGATCGTACCCCATAGAATATGCACCGTTTTGTGCTTTTGATGCCGGCGGCAGCCATACTGCCCCAATTCCGGCATTGGACCACGCTGTTATTTTGTCTTTAACGGTATTCCACCAGTTACCACCTTCTGGAACATCCCAGTAGAAGCCCTGCATAAGAACTCCGCCACCCGGTCCGGCTACGAATTTACTTTGTGTGGAACCTGAACCGCTTCCTGTACTGAAAGGCCGGCCATCATGATTGGTCACATTCACTGTTTTGTTATGAACCTCTTCCTGCTTGGTAGGTTCTGTCATTAATTCATCACTTGTACGGCATGAGCTTATTAATGCTAAAGCCAGTAGTGAAAGGAAAAAGTTTGTTTTTTTCATCGCTGCAATTAATTATCAATCTATTAAACAAGATACAATTTTATTAAAAACAAAATCAAATAAACGGGAAATATTTTCATTTTACCTAATAAATCAAGATGAAAGGCATTCAACTTTTTTCATTAAAAAATCATAAATTTTTGAGATTCCCGAGACAATTTTTCTTTTAATGCATATATTTGCATACTATGGAATACAACACCCAAAAAACTCAGCTTCATATGCCGGAATATGGCAGAATTATACAACAGTTGGTTGAGCGCTGCAAAGAACTTCCTTCCAAAGAAGAAAGGAATGAAATGGCTATGGCAATCATCGATTTTATGGGTCAGAGAAACCCACAACTTCGCGACGAGGAAAATTATAAACATAAACTTTGGGACCATCTTTTTATTCTTGCCAACTATGATCTGGATGTAGATTCTCCTTATCCGTTCCCAACGATGGAACAGCTGGCGGAAAAGCCTAAAAGAATGGAATACCCAAAACTTCAAGGTGACTTTAAGTTCTACGGAAAAAGTATTCTTCAATTGATAGAAAAAGCAATCGAACTGGAAACGGGTGATGAAAAAGAAGCCCTTATCGAGGTAATTGCCAACAATATGAAGAAGTCTTATAATGTCTATAATAAAGAACATGTGACGGATGATGTTATTTTCCGCCACCTGAAAGAACTGTCTGAAAACAGGCTGGATCTTACCGGAATAGATTCTCTTGAAAAGAGTAAAATTTATTACACCAGCAATAACAACAACAGGAACAACAATAACAACAACAGGAACAACAGCAATAATAAAAATAATAACCAGCCCAACAAAAGAAGGCATAATAACAATCATAAAAACAGAAAATAATGAGTGGAACATTTCAAATAAGAGGAGGAAAAAGACTGCAGGGTGAAATAACTCCACAAGGAGCCAAAAATGAGGCTCTACAAATTTTATGTGCGGTTCTTCTGACGGACGAAGAGGTAAGAATTAAAAATATTCCTGATATCCATGATGTGAACAGACTGATTGAAATTCTTGGAGATTTTGGAGTAAAAATTACCAAAAACGGACAGGGAGATTATACTTTCAAAGCAGATCAGGTTAATTTTGATTATATAAAATCTAACGAGTTTAAAAAAGACGGAGCCAAACTTCGCGGATCCATTATGCTGATGGGGCCAATGCTTGCCCGTTATGGAGAGGCTTATATGCCTACTCCCGGAGGTGACAAAATCGGGAGAAGAAGATTGGATACTCACTTTCAGGGACTTGTTGAATTAGGTGCTGAATTTAATTATGATGAGGAGGAATATTTCTATTCTTTAAAAGCTAAAGAACTGAGAGGAAAATTCATCCTATTGGAAGAAGCTTCTGTAACCGGAACGGCCAATATTGTAATGGCAGCCGCTTTGGCAAAAGGAAAAACAAGAATCTACAATGCTGCCTGCGAACCCTATCTTCAGCAATTATGTAAAATGCTGAACAGAATGGGAGCCAATATCTCAGGAATCGGATCCAACCTTCTTACTATTGAAGGGGTTGAATATCTGAGAGGTACTGAGCATACCATGCTTCCGGATATGGTAGAGATCGGTTCATGGATTGGTCTTGCAGCCATGACAAAATCTGAAATCACCATCAAAAATGTAAACTGGAACCAGCTTGGGGTAATTCCGAATACCTTCAGAAAACTGGGAATTCAGCTTGAACAAAGCGGTGATGATATCTATATTCCTGCCCAGGAGCATTATAAAATCCAGAAATTTATTGACGGTTCTATCCTTACGATTTCGGATGCGCCATGGCCTGGATTTACACCTGATTTATTATCTATTATTTTAGTAGTGGCTACTCAGGCCAAAGGAAGTATTCTGGTTCATCAGAAAATGTTTGAATCCAGATTGTTCTTTGTGGATAAATTAATTGATATGGGTGCTCAGATCATTTTATGTGATCCGCACAGAGCTACGGTAATCGGATTGAACCAGGAAGCTCCGTTAAGAGGGACAACAATGGTTTCCCCGGATATCAGAGCCGGAAACGCCCTTCTTATTGCTGCACTTTCTGCGGAAGGAAAATCTATTATCCACAATATCGAGCAGATCGACAGAGGATATGAAAATATTGATGGAAGGCTAAGAGCTATTGGTGCTGACATTGAAAGAATCTAAAATTATTTTATCGAGCTAATCCTTTAAATAATGGCTTCGTCAGGCGCAGCCTGACAATGTTTAAAAATTTCGGTTGGTTTTAGGGCTGTCACCTGAGCTTGTCGAAGGGTTATCAATAAGAAAACCTTGTTAATTATTAATCTCAGGTATTAACTAAAGGGATAAACCAAAAATTTTATTCAAAAGCGTTCAGGATATCTGAGCGCTTTTTTGTTTTACTTCTGTCACTGACTACGTCGAATCTTTGATTTCTGACGAAGGAAGAATCTTATTGCCAATCAAATATATAAGATTCTTCACTACATTTCATTTCGCTCAGAATGACACCCTTGAGGCACCTCTGTTCTGCAGCAATTTGATTCGTCATTTAAATCTGTTATAGTGGCAAATAAAAAGCGCCCGGTAAAACCGGACGCTTTGAGTAATTAAAACTATATGAATCTCACTTAAAAATATGTTCTGCAGGTATATTCTACCGTCGTATTGATAAGTTTATTTTTATTCAGATAGACTTCAAGCTGCTGAAAATCTTCTGAATTGACATTAATATATAACTGTACTGAACCGAAACTGTACCCGTTCACATACTCTACGTTAGCAGATAACACTCTATGACAAATGCCAAATTGATTGTAGATCGTATTCATCAAATGTTCAAATTTCATTTTACCATTCAACTCTATTTCCAATAACAATTCTTTTTTAGGCAGGTTAATTTTATTTTGTAAAACCTGCAAGCCGGGATTAGGTGTAATCATTGCTAAACATTTTTGGGTTAAACTCTGTCAGATCATATGACACTTTTGTTTTTAAATCTGTGACAAAA
This sequence comes from Chryseobacterium sp. AG844, assembly GCF_003182335.1. NCBI lineage: Bacteria > Pseudomonadati > Bacteroidota > Flavobacteriia > Flavobacteriales > Weeksellaceae > Chryseobacterium > Chryseobacterium sp. AG844. The sequence continues at coordinate 87,546 of NZ_QGTV01000001.1, forward strand.
ATATAAAAAAATATTAGTCTACCAAATTAGTGGACTAATATTTTTTAAAAATTTAACATAAAAAAAGAAGCCTGTTGAGCTTCTCTTATGTTTTAATAGTTTCCTATTCTTTCTAATTTATAAGAACCGGCCAGTCCGTTTGGGTTGCAACCAGGCTCACCTTCAGGGACTTTGAGATTTTTCTTAGTATAAAATTCTTCCCAGAATGTGTTTGTTTTTCCTGTTTTCGGATCAATAAATGTCATGGGCTCCAGTTTGAAAATATGTTCGTTCCGAAAAGCTCTTTCCACAAAATCTGAACAGTAATAGGAATTTTCATCAAGGATATAATTGAAATTGTAAGGTTTTCCCAGCATGGAATTCGCTTTTTTAACCGCTTCAGGAATTGCTTTCTGATATTCCGGTTTTAACCGGTAAATAATCACTTCCTGACCTTCTTCTTTCTGATCTTTCATAAAGTCTTTTAAATCCTGTCTCTGAGAACCACCTTTTGGTGCAGCATGCAAAACAAACATTTTGCGGCCCTCTTTTTCCAGAATTCCTATATGATCAAATGAAGCTGTTTTTTGTTTTTGAGTTACATTATTAATCGCTCCGGAAAGCCCTGTTTCTTTTGCAGTTACAAAAAGCAGGTCTCCGTTTTTGAGATCTATAGTACTTACCGAAACATTATTATTACACTGTACCAATAATAACATCAGAGCGTATAAAAATCCAGCCACAGACCTCTTTTTTAATCTAAATTCAAACATTCGATTCTATTTTCGGAACCAAAATTACAAAATAGAAATCATTACATTTGTGGGAATATTGATCTATTCTTCACACCAACCCAAACACTCCAGGAATCTTATGCCCCATATTTTATTAATTGAAGACGACGACAGACTTTCAAAATTGATTGCAAAGGGATTTCAGGAAGCAGAGTTTGAGGTCACTGCAGCTTACGATGGAAATACCGGTCTGAAGCTGGCTTTACAGACCCATTTTGATCTGGTGGTGACAGATATTGTATTACCAAAAAAAGACGGTCTTGAATTCTGTAATGAAATCAAAAGTTTAAAACCCAATCTTCCTGTCATTATGCTTACTGCATTGGGAACTACGGATGATAAGCTGGAAGGATTTGATGCCGGAGCTGATGATTATCTCACCAAACCTTTTGAAATGCGTGAACTGGTGGCAAGGATCAAAGTACTTCTGAAAAGATTTTCACAACAGCCCCACCAAAAGATTTCTGTTCTTACATATGAAGGTATTGAAATGAATCTGGAACAAAAAACCGTGAGCCGTGATCATACGCCTATAAAATTGACCCCGAAAGAATTTAATCTCTTAAAATTCATGATGGAAAATTCAGAAAGAGTGCTTTCCAGAAGTGAAATTGCAGAAAAAGTGTGGGAAACTCATTTTGATACGGGGACCAACTTTATTGATGTCTATATCAATTATCTACGAAAAAAAATAGATAAAGATTTTGAAACCAAACTGATCCATACCAAAGCCGGTATGGGATTTATTCTTAAAAAAGACTACGAAACAGGTATTGTACAGTAAGCATTGAGATAAATTAAAAACATCCGGATGAAAATAAGAACCAGACTTACCCTGCTTTTTACCTTAATCACTGCAATGCTTTTAAGTATTTACAGTATTTCGATCTATTATTCATCCAAAGAAGCCAGAGAACAATCTTTTTACAGCGAACTTCAAAATGAAGCGATTGCCAAGGCCGATTTATTTTTCCGAAGCTCACTCCCCGAGCAGGAAATGCACAAGCTTTATAAAAACAATACCAGAACGCTTAACGAAGTTCAGGTAGCGATTTATGACAGTAATAAGGAGCTGGTTTATCATGATGACGCCAAAGTAGATTATGTAAAGGAAACTTCGGAAATGCTTTCTAAGATATTTCAAAAAAAGAAAATTAATTTCTTTCTCAATGATCTGCAGGTCATTGGAATCGTGTATCATTATGAAGGAAAAACGTATGCGGTAACTGCGGCAGCTTATGATCAGTACGGATATGATTATCTTACTCATCTTCTTACCATCAGTCTCATCTCGTTTTTCATTATTCTGATTTTGATTTATCTGGCCGGAATATTTCTTTCCAAAAAAGCATTGAGTCCACTGACGGACATGGTTACTCAGATAAAAAAAATAACCGCCGGGAAATTACAGTTACGTCTGAAAACAACCAAAGAAAAAGACGAACTTAATGAGCTTGCTGAAAACTTCAATGGAATGCTGGAACGGCTTGAAAATTCCTTTGATTCGCAAAAACATTTTGTATCCAATATTTCACACGAACTGAGAACGCCTTTATCAGCTATCATCACCGAACTGGAACTGGCTTCTGTAAAAGATAAAACCAGGGAAGAATATCAGGAAACCATTCAATTCGCGCTGGATGATGCCCGGAATATGGTAAAACTGTCCAATAGCTTAATGGATCTCGCCAAAGCAAGCTATGATCCCAATGAGATCAGTTTTTCGGAAGTACGTCTTGACGAGGTTCTTCTGGAATCTTATACCAAAATCACCAAAGAAAATTCAGGATATAAAGTTTCTCTGAACATCGAAGATTCCGTGGAAGAACAACAGCTTATCATTCAGGGAAATGAATATCTTCTTCAGGTGGCCTTTAACAATCTTATCGACAATGCCTGTAAATATTCTCCGCAACATACCTGCCTGATTGATGTTAATACGGATTCAAAAATTCTTACAATCAGTTTTACCAATATCGGAAATAGCATAACCAACGAAGATTTACAGCATATTTTCGAGCCTTTTTACAGAAGTGAAAACTCCAAACGTGAAAAAGGTCATGGAATAGGATTATTTCTCACGGAGAAAATTATTCACCTTCACAATGCAAAAATCAAAGTTGTATCAGAACAGAATAAAACTACTTTTAAGGTAGAGTTTATCACCCAGTAATTGATCAGAAACTTCATTCAAATGTATTTGAATCTTAACTTTCCTTACAACCTTCATTTACTTAATGGTTTTAAAAATTTCTTATTTACTCATGAGAAAGAGATTTCTTATTGAAAACAGTTGTTCCAATACTCGCTGTAATTACACAGGCAATAGAAATCCATTGTAAAAAAGATAATTCTTCAGCAAGAAAAACCAATCCGGAAAGCGCTGCAAATGCAGGTTCCAGACTCATCAGAATACTGAAAGTCTTTGCAGGAAGTTTTTTCAAGGCCATCATTTCCAGTGAAAAGGGCAAAGCACTCGAAAGAACAGCCACGCCAAGTCCTTTTATAAAAATAGCAGGAGTAAGATTGAAAACGGCTCCATCCCAGATGGTAAAGGGAATAATGACAAGACTGGCAAATATCATCCCGGTGGTAACCGCATCTTTTCCATCCATTATTTTGGAAACCTTTCCACCCATTACAATATACAGGGCCCAGAACATCCCTGCCAGAAAGGCCAATCCAAGTCCTAACAAATCGACATGATCATTTTTCCATGGAACAATTAACAAAATTCCCACACAGGCCAGTAATGCCCACACGACATCCAACAGTTTACGTGACAATGCCAATGCGAGAAATAATGGCCCGGCAAATTCCACAGTAACAGCCAATCCCAGCGGAATCCTTTGAATCGCCATATAGAAAATAAGATTCATTGCAGCCAATCCAACTCCATAGATTGCACAGTATTTCCATTTCTGACTGTTAAATTGTAAAAACTTAGGTCGGTTAATCAAAGTAAGCAAAACAGCAGAAAGTACAATTCTTAAAGTAACCGTACCAATCGCTCCGATTACAGGAAAAAGCTGTTTTGCAATGGAGGCTCCTCCCTGCACACAGATAATCGCTAAAAGCGTAGCCGGTATTGCTAAGTTTGATTTTTTCATTTCTACAATATATAATTCAAAAGATATTGGAAGGAAGTCTCCGGGATTTAACAAGCTTTTATTTCATATGACAGATTGTAAAATTCATCATACAAAAATCAGCCTCCAAATGTATTGAAATTTTATCGCTTATCATGGGTACAGTTTACACATATTAAAAGGATATAATAAACAACTATTTCCTGCAGAATCATCAAAAAAACAGGAAGGAACTTTCTCTAATGATTTTCTAATCACATTCTAAAGCTTTTCTAACGGCAAAAAAGGGCAGTCAGTTTTACTTTTGCACAGTAAAAAATAAAGCAATATGGACTCAGATCCTTACAGTAATTATCAATTTTAAAAGCTTTAGTTGTACTCACTTTTCCCGTACAGCAGAAAAGCTTACAAAAACAGGAAAAGTTATGAATACATTCGAATTTACCCTTCGTCTCCTTACCGCATTTTGTCTGGGAGCCGGTATTGGCTTCGAAAGACAGTGGCGCAAAAAAAATGCAGGTCTCCGCACCAACACTCTGGTATGTATCGGTTCTGCAGCATTTGTACTGATTGCCATCAGAATTGGTGGCGATGCAGCCGGCCGAATCACTTCTTATATCGTCAGTGGAATAGGTTTCCTTGGCGGCGGTGTTATCATGAAAGACGGCCTTACCGTAAGAGGATTAAATACAGCAGCCACATTATGGTGTTCAGCAGCCATAGGCGCATTATGCGCTTTGGGATATCCTCTGGAAGCCTTTATCACAGTTCTCTTCATTGTATCTACCAATATATTCCTGAGGCCTACCCTATCCTCTCAGAAAGAAGCAAGAAGCAAGAAATGGTTCAGTGCCAGGAAAAATAACAAAGAAAAAGTAAAAATCAGCAACAGCACTCAATTGTATTAAGATCATGAAAAAAATAATCTTAAGTAGTATTATTCTCTTTGCAGCCTCTTGTAAAGACAATGCACCTCAGCAAAACAAAGAACCGGAAATTATAACAAAAGGTAACCAGATCACCATTCCGGAAAGCCATCCGGTTTTCAAAAAAATTAAAACACAGATGGTAACCGAACAGGAACACAGCGACGGTGTAATTTCAGCGGGAACAATCCAGGCAATCCCCAATCATTATGCGGAAATTGCCAGCCCTTTTTCCGGAAGAATTACAAAATCTTTTATTCAGCTTGGACAGAATGTTTCTGCCGGAAACCCGCTTTTTGAAATCCTTTCATCAGATTATTTTTCAGTTCAGAAAGATTACACGGATGCTCTGAATGATGTACAGCTTGCAGAAAAAAATTACAGACGCCAGCAGGACCTCGTAAAACACGGAGTCGGTATCCAGAAAGAGCTGGACGAAGCGGAAACCGATTTTAAAAATAAAAAAACATCCCTTTCCAATGCATCTTCTGCCCTGAAGGTCTATAACAGCAAAGGCGGAAGCATAGGAAGTCCGCTTATTGTAAGAGCACCCATTAACGGAGAAATTATTTCCAACAAAATTGTCAACGGCCAATATCTGAAGGGAGATGCAGATCCGGTCGTGATCATCGCAGAATTATCAAAAGTCTGGATTTCCGGTGATGTAAAGGAAAAAGACATCCGCTTTGTCAATATTGGCGACCAGGTTTCTGTAAAAGTAAGCGCCTATCCCGACAGAAATATTACCGGAAAAGTATACCACATCAATGAAATGGTGGATGAAGATACCCGAAGCATTAAAGTTCTTATTGAATGCGATAATCCGGACAGAAAATTAAAGCCGGGAATGTACGCCACCGTAAACTTCTCAACAACCCCTGAAAAGACGATGATGATTCCTGTAACGGCCTTAATGCAGGAGGACAGTTCACAATATGTATGGATAAAAACAGGAAAAAGCCAATTTACCAGACGTTCTGTGACAACGGGAGAAACCGATGAAAAAACTGTAAGAATCATATCAGGATTAAAACCCGGAGAAACCATCATGACCGAAGGCGGAATTTATATGCCTGATACAAAATAATGTAAATGAAAAACTATGAAGAAATTACTGACAATCTCTATACAGAAGAGATGGCTGATGCTTGCCCTCTTCCTTTTACTGGGATTCTTCGGATACTATTCCTGGACCAGATTATCCATAGAAGCCTATCCTGATATTGCCGATGTCACTTCCCAGGTGGTAACGCAGGTTCCGGGCCTGGCCGCCGAAGAAGTAGAACAGCAAATTACCATTCCTTTGGAAAGATCTTTGAACGGACTTCCCGGAATGCATGTGATGCGAAGCAAAAGTACCTTCGGACTGTCAATTATTACGATAGTTTTTGATGACGGGATAGATGATTACTGGGCAAGGCAGCGTATCCAGGAAAGACTGACTGATGTGGAACTTCCTTATGGGGCACAGCCAGGATTAGATCCCCTTACCTCTCCCATCGGCGAAGTGTATCGTTACATTATTGAAAGTAAAAGCCACAGTCTGCGGGAATTGACAGATTTACAGAAATTTGTCATTATCCCCCGAATCAAACAGGTTTCAGGAATTGCTGATGTCACCAATTTCGGAGGAATTACCACCCAGTTCCAGATTGAGCTGGATCCGCATAAGCTTGAACAGTACGGTTTATCCCTGTCAGAAGTTACCGAAACAATCTCCAAAAACAATGTCAGTGCCGGAGGAAGTATGCTTCCCCGTGGAAACCTGGCCTATGTCATCCGTGGAATAGGTTTGGTAAAAGACCTGGATGATCTGGGAAAAATTGTAGTGAAAACCCAGAATGGGGTTCCTGTTTTCCTGAATGATGTTGGAACACTGAAATACGGAAACCTTGAAAGAAAAGGAGTTCTTGGCTACACAGACCGAAACCGTAATTATTCTGAAAGCGTGGAAGGAATTGTACTATTGCTAAGAGGACAAAATCCTTCCGAGGTACTGGAAGGTGTGCATGAAGCGATTGAAGAACTGAATAACGAAACACTTCCACCCGGAGTAAAGATCCACCCTTTTCTGGACAGAACAGATCTTGTAAAAACAACGCTTACCACAGTTTCTCATACCCTTACCGAAGGAATTGTTTTGGTTATTATTGTGCTGATTGTATTTCTGGGAAGCTGGCGGGGAGCATTACTGGTAGCGATTACCATTCCGCTTTCTTTATTATTTGCTTTTATACTAATGCATTTTACCAATATTCCGGCTAATCTTCTTTCACTGGGAGCGATTGATTTTGGAATCATTGTAGACGGAGCCATCGTCATGCTTGAAACCATCCTGAGGAAACGGGAAGAGAATTCTGAAGAAACGCTGGAAGAAAAAACAATTACCCAAAGAGTGATTGAAGTGGCAAAACCTATTTTCTTTTCCACCATCATTATCATTACGGCTTACCTTCCATTATTTGCTTTTGAAAGAGTAGAAAAAAAATTATTTACCCCCATGGCTTTTACTGTTGGATATGCTCTGTTGGGAGCCCTTGCTGTAGCATTACTTCTTATCCCGGGATTAGCCTATGTGATTTATCGGAAACCACAGAAGATCTATCACAATAAATGGCTGGAGAAACTCAGTAAAGCCTATGGAAAAAGCATTGAAAAAATAATGCAGACTCCTAAAAGAGTTCTCATTCCCATTATGATTGTTTTAGTATCTGCCGGAATTCTCTCCTGGCATGTAGGAAAAGATTTTTTACCTGAACTGGATGAAGGCTCTATATGGCTGCAGGTACAGCTTCCACCCGGAATTTCTTTAGCCAAGTCAAAAGAAATGAGTGATACTTTACGTGCCCGCACACTGAAACATCCTGAAATTACCTATATGATGGTTCAGGCAGGACGTAATGATGATGGTACCGACCCATGGACCGCTTCCCACTTTGAGGTATCGGTCGGAATAAAACCTTACAGCGAATGGCCTTCGGGAAAAACAAAAGCAGACCTCATCAAAGAACTTGCTGCAGATTATAAGGACATGCCGGGATTCACTGTCGGATTTTCACAACCTATGATTGATGGAGTTATGGACAAAATCTCCGGAGCGCACAGTGAGCTGGTGGTAAAAGTATATGGAGAAGATTTTAAAGAAACCAGAAGAATTGCAGAAAATGTATTGTCTACATTACATACAATTCCGGGTTCGGCAGACCTTGCCATTGATCAGGAGCCACCGCTACCTCAACTGCAGATTATTGCCAACAGAGATAAAATTGCTCAGTACGGACTGAATGTAGCAGATGTGGCCGACCTTATTGAAGTGGCATTGGGAGGAAAAGCCATCTCCCAGATCTTTATCGGCAATAAAGTATATGATATTTCATGCCGTTACACAGAAGACAGCCGCGATACTCCGGATAAAATCGGAAATCTGATGCTGACTTCAGCTTCCGGAGCCAAAATACCTTTATCACAGGTAGCAGAAGTGAAATTAAGTACAGGTGAAAGTACCATTACCAGAGAAATGAATAAACGACATCTTACGGTAAAGCTGAATTTAAGAGGAACCGATCTTTCTTCTTTCCTGAAAAATGCACAGGATAAAATTGAAAAAGAGATCCAATATGATCATGAAAAATACCAGATCAAATGGGGCGGACAGTTTGAAAATCAAAACAGAGCCTATTCAAGGCTGGCATTTATTGTTCCGCTGGCATTAGCTATTATGTTTCTTCTGCTGTACGGTGCCTTTGGAGATTTCAGGCAGGCTTTGGTACTGATGTCTATCGTTCCGTTGGCTCTATTTGGGGGAATGCTGGCACTCAATATCCGCGGAATGTCTCTGAATGTATCTTCAGCAGTAGGATTTATCACTCTCTTTGGAGTGGCCATCCAGAATGGAGTGATCATGATCTCTCATATCAATGATCTGCGGAAGAAAGGATATGAACTGAAAGATGCTGCCATCAAAGGTGCAAAAGACCGTTTCAGACCTGTACTGATGACCGCGACGGTTGCTGTCATCGGATTATTTCCGGCATCATTGGCCACAGGAATCGGTTCTGATGTACAGCGTCCACTGGCAACAGTAATTGTTTATGGGTTGATGTTCTCTACTATTTTAACCTTATTCGTGCTTCCGGCTATTTATTTTATGGCTGAACGCCGAAACAAAAAACAAAATTTAGAATCAGATGAAAATTAGAGTTCGTTTTATCATATTATCTGTCGTATTGCTCAGCATCACCGGGATGAAAGCACAGGAAAAAGAGCTTTTGCCCTTTGAAGAATACCTGAGTCTTGTAGGAAATAAAAATTTAGGCTACGCTTCTCAAAAATACAATGTAAGCATGTCCGAAGCAGCTATTCAGACCGCTAATATGTTTCCTGATCCTGAGCTGGAAATGGAAACCAGCAATAACGGGGTAAGACAAAGTATGGGTTATGTGTATGGTGCCTCACTTGGCTGGACACTTGAATTGGGCGGTAAAAGAAAGGCCAGGGTAAATCTGGCAAGAAATCAATCGGAGCTGAGCAAAATACAATTGCAGGATTTTTTCAGGAACCTTCGTGCAGATGCCAGTTTAGGATATATTGAGGCTTTAAAATCCAAGGCTTTGCTTGAAGTACAGCAGGATTCTTATCAAAACATGCAGCAATTGGCAAAATCCGACAGTATCCGGTATAAATTGGGAACGATAACATGGGTCACTTCCAAACAGAGTAAGCTGGAAGCAGCTTCTTTGCTCAATGAAGTATATCAGGCTGAAAGTGCAGAGCAGCAGGCTCTCACCGGTTTATCTGTATTTCTTGGAGACAGCAAAATAACTGGCAGAGATGTTACCGGAGATTTTAATACCTTCAACAGAGATTTCAGCATTGACGATCTGATTCTTCAGGCATTGAATGAAAGAGCAGATTTATTGGCAGCCAAGCAAAATACAGAAGTTGCCAAAAGCCAGATCAGCCTTGAAAAAGCTAATCGTGTCATAGATTTGGGCATCAGTGCCGGAGCAGAACGACATACTGAAGCGACGAATGAAATTGCCCCTTCTCCCACTGTAAATGCTGTAAAAATGGGCATCAGTATTCCTTTAAAATTTTCCAACCGAAGAAATGCCGGATTGAAAATTGCAGAAATGGCCCATTCACAGGCAGAAGTTGAGTATAAACAGATCGAACAGGAGATAAAAGCTGAGGTAATGCAGGCTTTTCAGCAATACACAGCCACTCAGAAACAGCTCAGACAATTTCATAACGGAATGCTTTCTGAGGCCAAAAGTATTCTGGAAGGAATCATTTATAGTTACAAAAGAGGAGAAAGCTCTATCCTTGAAGTATTGAATGCGCAGAGAACCTATAACAGTGTTCGAAAAGATTATTATGAAGCTCTAGCAGATAATGCTGCCGCTTTGATTGAGCTGGAACGTAAAGCGGGAATCTGGGATATTCATTTTTAGCTGGAAGAGGGAAGCTGGAGGATGGAAGTTTCTGGATGTCGATGAATAAATACACATCATTTAATTAACTTTTTAATATTCAGATTGCTCATCAAGGAATAACAACTGATAGTTTTTAAACACAAATATAACTTCCTACTCCCATCCTCCAGCTTCCAGCATAAAAAAAAGCCCTGAAATCAAATAGATTTCAGGGCTCTTTTTATTTCTTATACTGTGATTCATAAATTCCGATCCAGTCATCAGGCGTCATTTTCTGACTCAGCTCGGCAATCAGTTCAAAAGGAATATCTTCTGTTTTTTTGAAGCGGACACAGGATTTACCCATATCCAGCTTTTTCTTCGAATATTTGGGATATTCTCCTACGAACCAATCCAGAAGTTCCGGCTTGGAATATAGTCCCATATGATACAAAGCTATAAAATTCTTCTGGGAAGCAAGGTTGATAAAAGGCAACGGTGTCCCGGGTGCACAATGATATCCGGCAGGATAGGTTGTCAAAGGAACTACCCAGCCTATCATCCCATAATTTGAAGCGTCTTCAAAACCTTTCGGAAGGTTGTCGTTCACCGTATCAAAAAGTTTTTTAAAAGCTTCCTGTCTTTCTTCAGGAATTTTTGAGATATAATCTTCTATAGAAACCGACTGAATCTGCATGTGATAATTTTTTCTAAAATACGATTATTTTATAAAATTGTACACACTGAACATCTGAACCTCCTTGCTGCTCTTTTGAAGGAACATCATTTTGTTGACATTCGGAACGTACTGAATCATATTTCCATCTGCAAAACCGTAGTTCTGGAAGAAATTTCTACCTTTATAATCGAGGCTTACTTCCTGAGGCTTCAGATTGGCGAAATCAAAAACTTTCATAGAAAATCCTGTATTCCCGAATGCTCCTTTAGGATAGAAAGCGGAAATATAAAGTTTGTCTCCGGCTTCCACCACATGAATTCTTTTTCCTGTAGAAGTGCCTGCCGCTACAAATTGTTTTACCTCACCTTCTTTATTAAACTTGATCAGCATTCCCGCATCCAGAGAATATACAGGATCAGGGAAACGGTTCATTGCTGTAGGCATCGGTCTTGTCACCGTCTCCTGCTGAACAGCCATTAAAGTTTCATCCCCTTTCACAATCGTTTTAATGACTTTCACATCGCTCATGTCTTTGCTTCCAGCCAGATTGGTATTGCTGATGACTGCTTTCCCAGACTTCATATCATAGTACATTACCGTTCCGAAAGTACTTGCTCCAATGGTAACTGCTGCATTTTTCCTTCCAAAAGTCACCAGATAATCACTATCATTTTTACTGAAAGCATATAATTTTTCAGGAATATATTTATCATCGAACGGAAGGTCTTTATCTTCAGTATTGGAAACCAGTTCCAGCTTATAGGATTCTTTCCAGCCTGCTGCTTTACGTAATAGGACGATTTTCGCTGAGTTGGTTAATGTCAAAGACTTTTCAACATAATCATTACTCAATGTGATTTCTTTGTTCCAGACCGGAGAAAGCGTTCTTAAATCCATTACCAGCACATCATTCACATTATCTGTCTTTTTATTCGCATATCTGTCATTGAAGACAGCTGCATATTTCCCGTTTTCTGAGAAAAGGACATAGGTAGTTCCTGATTTGTTGGTAGACTCGATGCTGTATTTTGCAATACTCTTTGTTGTAAAAGTACCTTCCTTTCTGCTGAAAACATGCTGGAATACTTCTTTTCTGTTTTCTTTTCCGAAATACTCTTCCGTAAATGCTATAAATTTATCATCATCGATCTGCTGAGATCCCAGATAATTGTGAAGCACACCATTCGTTTTATTGGCGTAATCTTTTACATAGGTGTCTACAAGACTTCCGTTCTGATCCAGTTTTCTCATCAGTAATTTTTTATGAGGGAAAACATTTCTCATCAGTCCGTCAATATTGATAACACTGAACATATAAGAATTGTAATCATCTGCCAGTACCAGTTTATCATCCTTTTCAAGATTGGCATCCACTGTGAATTTTGTTCCTTCTGTTACTTTCGTCTGTGCATAAGAGTACACGGAAGCGGTAATTAATGCCGAAGCAATAATCTGTTTAATCATATCGTTTTCTTTAGTTATTATAAATTTTTTCTTCTAATCTTTTCAGTTCAAGATTGGCATCGTAGGATAATTTAATATCTACTAAATGCTCCTGTAACTCATTTAAATATTTCTCTGCTTCCTGATAGTTTCCTAAAGCAATATTCAATCTAATCAGGTTAAAATAAAGGTATTCTCCGATCTTCTGATTGTAAACAGCTTTCTTATCGTTGTAATTTACTTTTGTTAAAGCTGTTTTCCAGAGATCAATTCCTTTCTGCATATTCTCCATGGCAATTTTGTTCGGTGCATAATCCGATTTTGCCTGAAGCTTTTTCAGATTGGTCGTCACATAGATATATGCTTTCTCCAGATCATCATACTCTCCTTTGTTTTTTACCGTCGCCAATGTCACTGTAGAGTTGATCGTCTGATACCCGAAGTTTTCATTGATAATATTTCTTGTGCGGTCGATCGTTCTTTGCAGGAATCTTTTTTCCTGAGCATTCAGATTAATTTCATTAGTTGGAACACTTGCTATTTCAGCAAAATCTGAGAAGTAGGTTTTATCCAGTTTTATGGCACCGTCCTGCTTCGCCGTGATTTTTGTAGGTTGGTTGGCAAAAGTTTTTCCCTGATTGTCCTGGAAATTTGTTCTTTCCATTTCAATGACAATATCAAGATAATTTCCACCTTTTGAAAAACCAATCACATCGATTTGAGAAGCCAGAATTTTGTTATCCACAATTAAAGCATCCCTCAGATCGGGCTGCTGGTACACCGGCATCGGAGGAATATTAAGGATAGGTCTTGAAGGAAGCCTCAGTACGGGAGCACCATTGGTTGCTGCAATTTTTTCAACAGCTGACAATTTGCTGTATTCTGCAGATTCAAGTTTGTATTTTTCCTGAAGTTTTTTTACTTCAGCATCATAGTCTTTTAATCTTTCCTGATGTTCATACTTGGCATTTTCAACATTAGTCTGGTAATTGTCTACCTTTTTCTGGTGGTCTTCTTTTGAAATTCTGATGACATCATCTTTTGTAATATTGTAGGGAGACTTTACCGTAATTGTGTAATTTCTGTTGGAAAGTTCCGTAGGAAAAACCGGCTCTTTTAAAAGCTGGAAACTGATTATTTCTTTATCAATTCGCTGAGCCTGGGAAAATTCGGAATAAAATAATGGTATTAAAAAAAATAGTTTAAATTTATTCATGGATATTATAGTTTTCGGTGCAAATGTATAATAATTTTATGGACATTTTCTGATAATATTTTGTCCAGTTATTATTAAACTGATCACAAAAAAAAGCAGCCGCACGAATGCAGCTGCCTACAGAAATTATTAACTCAAAAAATTTTATTTTTTAATGGCTTTTACTGTTGATTTTGAACCATCCTTAAAGTTCATCGTCACTAAGTATAAACCGGCATTCAATTCCCCTAACTGAAGTTCATTAGTTGGATTGTCAATAGTTTTCACTACTCTTCCCGCTACATCTGTAACTGTTACAGATTTTACATTTTTAATATCTGCAACATGAAGCACATCTTTAAATGGATTAGGATATACATTCACTTCTTTTTTCTTCAGATTCGTTTCCGAAGTGGATAAAGAGGTAGCCACTTCAAAGGTAAAATCAATAAATTCTCCTCTTGAAATAGCAGAACAAGGGTTTGAAGGGGCTGTACTGTTATAATCAGTCACCACTCTCATTCTATAAGATCCAAGAGGTGTTCCTGCAGGTACAGTGATAGATCCCGACGTACTTGTAACATAAGTATTGGTCACAAACATTCTTTCTGAAGCTTCAAAAGTTAAATTATTATTCCAGTCTACCCAAACCCCGATTCCACACGTAGGACCACCGGCCGTAAAAGATACGGAAGTACTGGATCCCGGAGCATTGATTATTTTGTTACTGGTTGTTGTTAAATTCTGATATCCTCCAGCAACACTTGAACCGGATGAATAAGCCATATCTACAAGTCCTCCTGTAGAACTGAAGTCAGAAAGCCATGAATTCTGAGAAGTAGATGAAGGTAAGCAATACCCTGTTCTGAATGTAAGCATCTCACTCCAGATACTTTTATCAGCAGCACTGCATACAGATCTTACCCATACATAATAATTGGTATCAGAAGATAATGAACTTAATGGTGCAGAAGTTGTAGCAGAAGTTACAGAGTTGGAAGCGTCCAAAACAGTAGATGCATCAGGTGCTGTATTCGTTGTACTGTAGTATACTTCGTATCCATTTGCAGGAACCGAAAGAGGAGCAGTCCAGCCAATTGTTGCAGAGTTCACTGTAAGATTGGATACCGCAACCGCAGTCGGCTCAAGGCAGGAAGGAATATTCTGAACGGTAATATTATCAATATAAATAGAACGTGAAGAACCTCCTAAACCGTGTTTAAATGCCAGTTGCAAATCAGAACCTGCAGGAATATTCACGGTATATTGTGCATGCGTAGTTGTAAGGGAAATAGGAGCTCCTATCTGTGTAAAGGATGCAGGATCCGCAGGGTTCGATAGTGTTCCCACCAATAAAGTATAATTACTTCCTCCGGCTTTTGCATAGAATCTCACACGTTTGGTCCCGTCTGAAAGGTTCACCGTTGGAGGTGCAACCAATAACTGACTGCCTGTAGTCGCACTCGAGTTATTCATGTAGTAAGAATTAGGTGCTGAATAACTATTGGAGGTTGATACATAGCCATAACCCGAAAATGAAGGAGTTTCCAGGTATGCCCAGCAGCTTGGAGCATTGGTATTGGTGCTTGAACCTGTACTTGTCGTATCAAAGTTTTCTGTATAAGGAACCGTGAAAGTAGAACAAGCCGTTTTAAATGTTCCTGCAAAAGACCATACACTCTGTCCGGTTACAGTATTACAGTTGGATCTCACCCAATAATAATAGGTTGTATTGGAATTAAGACCTCCTATTGTTGTACTTGTTCCTGTTACTCCCGGATAAGTAGGTGTTACTGAGCTTGCTGGTATTGTGCTGGAAGTACTGTGGTACACATCATAACTGGCAGCACTGCCTGTCCATGAGACTAAAGCAGAATTGGCTGTGATTCCGGAAACGGCCTGCAATACAGGAGGCATACAATCCGAATAAGCATCTGCCGAAAAAGCAAAAATATTCGGTATGCCTGAACCACTTGCTTTGGTTACCGTTACACTTTGTATTAGTTTTGCCTGATTTGCGGCATCTATAGCCAGTTCAGCCTGATATAATCTTGGATTGGTTCCGCCCTCAGGAGACGGAATATCATCACCGGCACCGGGAGTAGCCCCGGGCTTTTTAATCCTTCCTATTCCCTGGATGGCAAAACTAGGCCCATTATACCAGTCAGCAAGACTGATCCCTGAAAACGTCTGCGAACTTCCATCGCTAAAATTCACTACTACATTTACCGTAGAAGTACCGCTTCCACTTACAGCAAGCATGTACAACTTGGTTGCAGCTTTTGGTGCTGTAAATGCCAGGGTTCCGTTATCATTAATTGCCGCCAGTCTTAAAGAGTTGTTCGCACTCAGACCCGCCAGTTGAAAACTCAGTCCCGGAGTGGTTGCCACTACAGAATTAATAATCCCGTCAACAGGAATACCATACGTAATAGCTGCACTTGTGGAGGTTAGCTGAAAATCTTTAGCTACAAAAGCGTAAGAAACTCCGTCTACGTCATTGTTTGTAGTAATTGTGGAAGAACCGATGCCATTAGCGATTACATCAGCTGTAAAGCCTGAGGAAATGGGCATGGTTTGATAATTCTGAGCCATCATAGCCGTGGCTGAAAACAGAGCAATAGCAGGTATTACTCTAGAAAATAAATTTATTACCATTTTAATCACATTTGAGGCGAAATTTAGCAAAAATAATAATACGAAAATATTATTTTTAACAAAATCATAAACTTTATTTAAAATGTATGAAAAATTAATATTAAAAGCCTTTTAATATGTAAATTTTAAAGGTAACATAAAACGTAATGAAACATCTTCTTATTGATTCTTAATTTTATTATTGAGAAATTAAATCCTATTTTTGTCATACAAATTTTTTGAACAATGCCGAATATTTCAAACAGAGCACTGCATATGCCGCCATCGCCGGTAAGAAAACTGGTTCCTTTTGCGTTACAAGCAAAACAAAAAGGAATAAAAGTATACCACCTTAATATCGGACAGCCTGATATTGAAACTCCGGAAACAGCTTTAAATGCTTTAAAGAACATCGATTTAAAAGTATTGGAATATGCTCTTTCTGAAGGTAATATAGAATACAGAAAGGCCCTTACTGAATATTATCATTCATTAGGGTTCTCAGATCTTACTCCTGATAACTTCATTGTTACCAACGGAGGTTCTGAAGCGCTTAACTTTGCGATCTCTACTCTATGTGACGAAGGTGATGAAGTCATTATCCCAGAACCTTACTATGCCAACTACAATGGTTTCACCAGCACATTTGACGTGAATGTAGTAGCTGTACCTTCTACAATTGATACTGGTTTTGCTTTGCCGCCTGTTGAAGAGTTTGAGAAAAAAATTACAGAAAAAACAAGAGCGATCATCATCTGTAACCCTGGTAACCCTACCGGATATCTTTATACCCGTGAGGAACTTCAGAAACTGGCAGAAATCGCTTTGAAATATGATATCGTCATCATTTCTGATGAAGTATACAGAGAATACGTATACGATGGAAAGCAGCAGATCTCAATGCTTGATTTCCCTGAATTAGCTGAAAACTGTATCATTATTGACTCTGAATCCAAGCGTTACTCTATGTGTGGAGTAAGAATCGGGTGTATGGTGACACGTTCCAACAAGATCCGTAATGCGGCGATGCTTTTTGCACAGGCAAGATTAAGCCCGGTTCTTTTAGGACAGATTGCAGCAACAGCAGCACACCAAAATGACGGCCCTTACATCAGAGCTGTAAGAGAAGAATATACCCACAGAAGAAATGTATTGGTAGATCTTTTAAATGCTATTCCAGGAGTGATCTGCCCTAAACCAAGAGGAGCTTTCTACTGTGTTGCAGAACTTCCGGTAGACGATACTGAAAAATTTGCCCAGTGGCTGCTTGAAAAGTATTCTCTTAATAACGAAACCATCATGGTGGCGCCTGCAGGAGGATTCTACAGCGATCCTGAATTAGGTAAAAAGCAGGTAAGAATTGCCTATGTACTGAAAGAAGAAGATTTAAAAAGAAGTGCTGAAATTCTTAAAGAAGCTTTAAAGAAGTACAGAGAAGAATTCAGTCTGTAAAAATATACTGATGCCGACAACAAAAAAACTCCATCTGAAAATCCTGTTTTCGATCCTTTTGCTGTCGGCATTTTTTTCCTGTGATTCCAAAAAGACAGAGCCATCTGTTTCTCAAAAAAATCTACACGAGATTACCTTCATCAGCGTATCCGACATCGGAGGACATCTGGGAAACTACAGAATTGTGAAGGCCACAAAAGATTCTGTTTTTGCAGAACAAGGGATGACAGCCAATCAAACCCATAAATCATGGGCATCTGCTATGAATGCCGAAACCTGGAAAAAGCTGGTATCAACGATCAATATTGTAGATCTTGACCATATCAAAAGTTCTCCAAGCCAACAGTCTGTAGACGGAACAGATGAAACCTTCCAGATCCGGACTCCCAAAAAATCACATATCTATGTGAATGCTTATGCAGATACTTTACATTACAAGCAATTACAGCAACTTAAAGAACAACTAGACAAAATTCTCCCCAAAGAATACCAATAAAAACATGCAGGAAAATTTTTCATTACAACCTTACACCACATTTGGTGTTGAAGCCCAGGCCCGTTATTTCACTGAAGTTAATACTATTGATGAATTAAAAGAGGCACTCATTTTCGCGAAGACCCAAAATCTTAAGCTTCTGTTCCTGGGAGGCGGAAGTAATATTCTTCTTACCAGAGATTTTGATGGTCTTGCTATCAGACTTAGTTTAAGAGGTATTTCCGAAGAAATCATCAATGAAAATGAGGTATGGGTAACCGCAAAAGCAGGTGAAAACTGGCATGAATTTGTAATGTACTGCCTGCAAAAAAATTATGGAGGCCTTGAAAATCTTTCTTTAATTCCGGGAAATGTAGGAACTTCTCCGATGCAGAATATCGGGGCTTATGGAACAGAAATTAAAGATATTTTTGTAAGCTGTGAAGTATTGGACCTGGAGAATCTTGAATTGAGAACTTTTAATCTTGAACAATGCAGGTTCGGATACAGGGATTCTATTTTCAAACAGGAAGGAAAAGGCAGATATGTTATTCTGGAAGTTACTTTTAAACTGACTCAAAAAGATCACCATATCAAAACCGAATATGGAGCAATCCAATCTGAACTCGAAAATCTTGGCATTGAAAATCCAACCATTCAGGATGTTTCAAAAGCAGTGATCAATATCCGTCAAAGCAAATTACCGGATCCTAAAGAAATTGGAAATGCCGGAAGTTTTTTCAAGAACCCAACCATTCCTTTAGCTCAGTTTGAAGCATTAAAACAAAAATTTGAAAATATTCAGGGTTACCCGAATGGAGATGGGGTAAAAGTTCCTGCCGGCTGGCTGATTGAACAATGCGGATGGAAAGGAAAACAAATCGGAAATGTAGCTTCACACAAACTACAATCTCTTGTGATCATTAATGCAACCGGGAGTGCTACAGGAAAAGAAATTTTTGATTTTTCTACGGAGATCATTAATTCTGTAAAGGAAAAGTTCGGGATAGAACTTGAACGGGAAGTGAATATTATTTAATCTAAAAATATATAAAGGCTGATTCGTATGAATTCAGTCTTTTTTTATTTCTTATTATCTGTAAGTATTGGATGAGTGCACAGTCGCAAGGATCTTTTATTTTCTTTATTAGTATTTTACGGCGCAAGGATTTTATCTTCGAGAAAATTTAATGCTGTTCGATCTTTGTACTACAAAAGGATTAACCTTATCTTATTTCATTATCATCCTTACTGAAAATCTCATATTGAGCGAAGTCGAAATGTTCCCGCGCCTTTAAACGGCATATTATTTAAAACTTTTACTCCTTTGCACTCACCCAACAAAAATTAATTCAGAATCAATTCATATATAGTCTCCGGAAAATCATTACTTTAGCTTAAAAATTACAATTTGTGATGAAAATAGCTATTCTTGGAGCCGGAAATATGGGACTTTCTTTTTCGAAATCATTCTTAAAATACGAACTGATCAAACCTGAACATCTGCATCTTATTATCAGAAGTCAGGAAAAAATCTCCAAAATAGCTGAGGAATTTCCCAAATCCAAAATCTCCACTTTCGAAGAGGTAAGAGATATTGATGCTGATTTAATCATCATTGCAGTAAAGCCTCAGGATTTTCAGGCGGTTGCCCAAAACATTCAATTTACTTTCAAGGAAAACCAGATGGTCTTATCCATCATGGCAGGGATTAATATTGAAAAAATCCAAAAATTGCTGAATCATCCGCTTGTAGTAAGAGCAATGCCAAACTCTCCTACTCTTCTGGGAATGGGAATCACAGGTTATACTGCTGCCAACGGAATTTCTTTCAGCCAGTTAATCAATATTGAAAGATTATTAAACAGCACAGGAAGATCGGTTTATCTGGAGGATGAGGAACTTCTGGATGGAGTTACAGCTCTGTCAGGAAGCGGCCCTGCCTATTTTTATTATATAATTGATGCTATGATTAAAGCCGGCATTGAAATGGGAATTGAAGAAAACCTTTCCAAACTTTTTGTAAAACAGACGATGCTGGGAGCTTATCATCTGATCAATAATTCGGAAAAAAATCTTGAGGAACTGATTAAAGATGTTGCATCCAAAGGAGGAACTACTGAAGCTGCTTTAAAAACATTTGAAGAGAACAGTTTCAAAGAAATTCTGAAACAAGGGATTCTGAACGCTGAAAAGCGTGCAAAAGAACTTAATAATTAAGTTTCCTATCCAAAAATCTGCGTAGCAACCAACCAATATATACCCCGAAAGTATTCAGGAGGATATCATCTACCTCAAATATTCCCATTCTGGTAAAATATTGAAGCGCTTCTACAATAACAATACATGAAATAAAACCAAATATCAGAGGTTTCAGCTTTTTCAGTCCGGGAATTACCCAGCCCAGAAATCCAAAAGGAATAAACATCATAATATTACCCAAGACAATTGTTACTATATCTATAGTTTTATTGGGTCCCTGGATAAATTTGATGGTAGAAAAAACTGGTTCTACCGTGATGAGATTTTCCTCATACTGAAATCTTCCCATTCCCAAGAACATCAGATAGAGCAAAAACAGAGTATACGGAACAATAATGATTGTATAAATTTTCTTTAACATCGAACTGCTAATATATTCATTTCAAAAACATTAAATTTGTGTATTAAAATAATTTAATGAAATACGTTCTGCTTACACTTATTTCAGCAATGCTGCTGTCGGTTTCATGGCCAACTTATGGGGTTCCGTTTTTTATATTTTTTGCCCTTGTTCCTCTTCTGATGATGGAACATGGCATTTCAAAATTTTCTGATTATAAAAGGAAAAGCTGGGTGGTCTTCGGATTATCTTACCTATGCTTTGTCATCTGGAACGTAGTGACTACAGGATGGCTGTATGGTTCAAAGAATCCGGATGGAAGCCACTCACTGATGGCTGTTTTATTCCCTGTATTAGTCAATTCTCTTCTATATTCTCTGGTATTCCAATGTTATCACTGGTACAAAAATGCCCAGGGAACGTATTGGGGATTAGGCTTTTTAATTGCCATCTGGATGAGTTTTGAAAAATTTCATTTAGGATGGGAACTGACATGGCCGTGGCTGAACCTGGGGAATGTATTTTCAGACTATCCCAAACTAATCCAGTGGTATGATACTTTGGGAGCAACCGGAGGAAGCTTCTGGATTCTGGTCATCAATGTTCTGATTTTTTATACTGTAAGAACATGGGAAGCCGGAAGAAAGAGAAAAGATCTGATCAAAAACTCCGCTATTGTTGCTGCTTTAATTGTTCTGCCGATGATTATTTCAATAATCAGATACAACAATTTTGACGAAAAGCCAATCGGACAGGTTAATGTTCTGATGCTTCAGCCGGATCTTGATCCTTATGCTGAAAAATACTCCAAAGATAGCCTGACTATAGAACAGGATTTATTAGCGCTTGCTGAAAAAAACTCAACCGGTAAGATTGATTATTATATCGCCCCGGAAACCGCTCTTCCGGGAAGAGGATCTATTTCCGAAACAGGTTTTGAAAAGAGTTTACTTCTTAATAATATCAAAGGATTTTTATCAAATCATCCCGGATCTGTTTTTGCTACAGGAATTTCTTCACACCGATTCTTTTATAATCCTACCGACTTACCTAAAGAAGCTTACCAGATTAACAGCGGTGTTTGGGTGAGCAGTTATAATACTGCCATTCAACTGGTGCCTAACCAAAAAGTACAAGCTTATCACAAAGGAAAACTGGTGCCAGGTGTTGAAATATTCCCTTATATGAATGTTTTGAAACCATTATTGGGAGATGCCATGCTGAATCTTGGAGGTACTGTAGCTTCTCTGGGAACAGACAAAGAACGAGTTGCCTTTGCAAATCCTTACAACAAAGGAAAACTAGCGCCTATCATTTGCTATGAAAGTATTTATGGTGAATTTGTAACAGACTATGTAAAAAAAGGAGCTAACTTTTTAGGTATTATGACCAATGACTCATGGTGGGGCGTTACCGAAGGGCACAAACAGCTTTTATCTTATGCTAAACTGAGGGCTATTGAAACAAGAAGAGAAATCGCCCGTGCAGCGAACAGCGGAATTTCAGCGCATATCAATGCTAAAGGAGAGATAACAGCCGATACTTTCTATGGTGACAAGACAGCCTTATTCGCAAAGGTAAACCTGTATGATACAATGACATTTTATACAAGAGCAGGAGATCTTCTTTCAAGGTTTTCCATATTTGCATTAGGATTCTTATTGTTCTACTATCTGATTGAATGGTTCAAAAAGAAAACAAAGAAAGCTTAGTTCTCAAACACTAATTGCCTAAATTTACGCACGAATAACACAAGATCTGCAGATCATACAGATTTTGTTCCATAAAAAAGAGAAAAGCCAGCTGGACGTCTGGCTTTTCTCATTGATAGAAGATAGAATTGATTCAATTACTTAATCGTAAGTTTCCTGGTGGTTATTTCGTTTTTTATCTTCAGTTTTAATACATAGATTCCTTTTGGTAAATGAGCAACATCAATAGACTCATCTCCATTGATACTGATATTCAGTTTTCTTCCGTCCATCGAATACATTTCAACTTCTGAAACTTTTTCTCCTTTTATATAGACTTTATCTGACACAGGGTTCGGATAGATAACAAGCTGCTTTTCAGATTTGATTTCCGCTGTTCCCAAAACACTTTGGGCAGAAGCGTCAGAATATACTTTTGCAGCATCAATTGATCTCACACTCCAGTATACATTCTGAACAGCCTGATCAAGCTCAAGGAACCATGCTGGTGTCGTTACCACATATTTGGCAATATCATGAGCTCCCTGCGTAGTTCCTACCGAGATCTCATAACGTAATGCATTCACCGGAGTTTTATCATCAGAAGCACCACTCCATGTAAAATTGAAACGGTTTCCGTTTTTAGTCAGATTCAGTTGCGTTGGTGCTGTAGGTTTAGCGTTTGCTTCTGCAGCATTATTTTTAAATACTTTAGTCAGTGAAGGCAGATCTGAAGCAGACCAGTCGAATCCACCCAATAAGATGTCCGGATGATGATCATTATTAAAATCAAAAAGCTGCACCAGCCCTGGACCTCCAAGGGCAGTAATACCATTTAGAGTTCCTTCATTGAATTTATGATTGGAAACATCATAGATATAGGTTTTCACTACAGCATTATAATTTTCATTTCCTGAAATAATAAAGTCGTAATAGCCGTCATTATTTAAATCTCCGACACTTAATGCAACATCAGAAATATCGCCTGCTTGAATTATATGAGGAGTTAATGCTCCGGTACCATCATTCATTAAAACAGCAGAATAGGCATCATCATTGACATCTCTCCCAATTACCACGATATCCTGAAAGCCATCAGCATTAAAATCTGCAAAATCTATTTTTCCCACTGCAACAGGCGCAAGATCCTGTGTAGGAGTCAGAACTCCAGCCTGGTTCATATATACTTTGGATACCGCATCTCCGTTGATGTCTGATCCGATAATCACAAGATCCAGAAGATTATCATTGTTAAGATCTACCACTTTAAAGCTCCCGCTCTGAGTTCCATCTACCCAATTTTCTGTAAGATCAAAACCGGTGCCCGTATTTTTGTAATAATCCAGACTATTTCCAAAACCTCCTCCATGAGCATATTGAGTTCCATTAAGGGCATAATCAGGCTTTCCATCATGATTAAAATCAAAAACTTCCAGGGATCCATAAATTTTTCCTGGCAATTCTGCTTCTTTTACAAATCCTGAACCTGTATTTTTGAATCGGTATTGTTTATAATTAACAACATCCATATAGCTGAGCCCTGTAGAAACAATATCCATCAGGCCGTCATTATTATAATCAATGAATTTAATATCTCCAAGATGGGTTACATCAGCTCCCAACCCTGCAAACGGTAACAATGTTGTTCCATTGTTCTGATATACTTCATTATACGTACTGTCCACATTTCCATCACCATCAGCATCTATCGCTCCGTTGAGTACGATATCCAGCGTACCGTTGTTATCTATATCTGCAATATCAGCTGCAGAATAATAAAAATTATTCATGCCGGTCTGAATCTCAGTAAAGTTCTGAGCCATGATACTTACAGGCAGCATAGAGCATAAAATATAAATCCTCCTCATAATTGTTTTTATTTAGATTAATTAAAAACAAAGATAGAATATTAAATTTTTCGGGTGAAAAAAAGGCTGTATGAAATATATCAGCACTGATTATCTGCTGTATCCCAAGGATTCTGCTATTTTAAAAATTCAATATTATTAATCAGCCACTTATTTGCAAATATTTTCCAAAAGATTTGTCTATCTAAAAAATTCTTCGTTATTTTGCACTCTCAAATATTATACAAATAAGAACATCGAGATATGTCAAGAATTTGCCAAATAACAGGAAAGCGTGCAATGGTTGGTAACAACGTTTCTCACGCTAATAACAAAACGAAGCGTCGTTTTGAAATTAACTTATTAGAGAAGAAGTTTTACCTTCCGGAGCAAGATAAGCACGTTACACTGAAAGTATCAGCTCATGGATTGAGAGTGATTAACAAGATTGGAATCGAGGAAGCTATTGAAAGAGCTACTAGAAACGGATTGATTAAAAAGAATTAATAAATCATGGCAAAAAAAGGAAACAGAGTTCAAGTAATCCTTGAATGTACAGAGCACAAAGAAAGTGGTATGCCAGGAATGTCAAGATACATTTCTACAAAAAATAAAAAGAACACTACAGAAAGATTGGAATTGAAAAAATACAATCCTGTTCTTAAGAGATCTACCATTCACAAAGAAATTAAGTAATTTATAAATAATAACTTACCATGGCAAAGAAAGTAGTAGCAACCCTACAAAGCGGTCAGTCTAAGAAGATGACTAAAGTGGTGAAAATGGTTAAGTCTTCTAAATCAGGAGCTTACGTTTTCGAAGAAAAAGTAATGAATGCTGATGAAGTAGATGGTTATTTAAAAAAATAATCAGTACTTTGTTTACAATATAAAAAACTACTCATTTTTTGAGTAGTTTTTTTGTTATATTCGTTTCATAAAAAACACATTATGAAGCAATTCTTTATTTTATTTTCAGTCCTACTATTCGCAGCGCCTTCCTATCATTCTCAAACCCTTCAAAATAAAAGAAGCTCTACAGATAATGTAAAAATTATTATTCTGGGAAATGTACAGGATGCCGGCTCTCCTCAGATCGGATGCCGTAAAGAATGCTGTGTGGATCTCTGGAAACATCCCCAGCAGGACAGGAAAGTATCTTCTCTGGGAGTCATCGACAAAGAGCTGCAGAAAAATTATATCTTCGATGCCACCCCGGATTTCACTCAGCAGCTGCAATTCCTGATGGAGCATTCAGCCGATCCAAAGAAAGCCGTGCCTGATGGTATTTTTATTACCCATGCCCACATCGGACATTATACAGGTCTTATGTTTTTAGGAAAAGAAGGTATGAATTCCAAGGATGTTCCCGTCTATAGCATGCCAAGGCTTAAAAAGTTCTTTGAAACCAGTGGGCCATGGTCCCAGCTGGTCCGTTTGAGTAATATTATTCCCTATGAGATGCAAAATGAAACACCAATAAAGGTGAACTCTCATTTAGAAGTTACTCCTATACAGGTTCCTCACCGTGATGAATATTCGGAAACAGTGGGTTTCCTTATTAAAGGTCCTCATAAAAAGGCATTATTCATTCCGGATATAGATAAATGGAATAAGTGGAAATACCATATTACAGATCTCATAAAAACAGTAGATTATGCATTTCTTGACGGTACATTTTATGATTCGGAAGAAATAGGCTACAGAAATATTGAAGATATCCCGCACCCCTTTGTAGTGGAGAGTATGGAACTGTTTAAAAGCCTGCCACCTGAATATAAAAAAAGAATTTTCTTTATCCATTTTAACCATACCAATAAAATTTTAAATCCTGATAGCAGACAGAGTAAACAGGTTATTGAAAAAGGTTTTAATATAGCACGCCTGGGAGACGAATTTGACTTATAAAGGCAATCAGTGTCCTGATCAGACTGTAATAAAAACCCCTGCTGCTGAATATCAGGAAATAAAAATAATAAAGACTTTGTTTACATATAAAAAAAACAACTCCTGTTTTGGGTAGTTTTTTTGCTATCTTTGCTCACCAGATTATTAATCAGTAAAGTATGAAAAAGATACTTGTTCTGGCCTGCACAGCAACTTTTCTATTTTCATTCAGTCAGAAAACAATGAATACTGTAGAATATAAAAGTTCGCCGAAAGTTTTCAGCATAAAAGGATTATCTCAATCGGTAAGCATTGATTGCGGAAATTCCAGAATGATTTTGCTATCCGGACAGGTTCCTCTGGACACGGAAGGCAATCTTGTGGGAAATACGATTGAAGAGCAGACCCGGCAGGTTTTCAAAAATATTGAAAACATCCTGAAAGAATATGAAGGTACAGGAAAAGATATTATCAAACTGGTCATCTACACCACAGACATCAAAAAAACACCTGATTTCAGAAAAGTAAGGGATTTGTATATCAATCTTCAGAATCCTCCCGTAAGCAGCCTTGTAGAAGTGAGCAGGCTTTTCAGAGATGATGTGTTGATAGAAGTAGAAGCCACAGCAGTGATTAAAAATAAATAAGAATAAACTAAAACTATGAGTTGGTTTAAAAATATTTTCAAAAAGGAAGAAAAGGAAACCTTAGATAAAGGATTGGAAAAATCCAGCCAGGGATTCTTTGAAAAAATGACGAAAGCCGTAGTCGGTAAAAGCAAAGTAGATGATGAAGTTCTGGATGATCTGGAGGAAGTACTGATTGCTTCCGATGTAGGTGCCTCTACCACTATCAAAATTATTGAAAGAATTGAAGAACGTGTTGCCAGAGATAAATATGTAGGCGTTAACGAACTTGACAAAATTCTCCGTGAAGAAATTTCGGGATTATTGCTTGAAAATCCACATGCCGGTACGGGAAATATAGATACTTCCAAAAAACCATATGTCATTATGGTAGTAGGAGTAAATGGAGTGGGAAAAACAACAACCATCGGAAAACTGGCTCATCAGTTCAAGTCGGAAGGTAAAAAAGTAGTTCTTGGTGCCGCTGATACCTTTAGAGCAGCTGCCGTTGACCAGCTTGTTATCTGGAGCGAAAGAGTGGGTGTTCCCATTATAAAACAGGAAATGGGATCGGATCCTGCGTCTGTAGCTTTTGACACGGTACAAAGTGCTGTAGCTCAAAATGCAGATGTTGTCATCATCGATACTGCAGGAAGACTTCACAACAAGATCAACCTGATGAACGAGCTTTCCAAGATCAAAAGAGTGATGCAGAAAGTGATTCCTGATGCGCCTCATGAAATTTTATTGGTACTTGACGGCTCTACAGGGCAGAATGCTTTCGAACAGGCAAAACAATTTACAGCAGCAACAGAAGTAAATGCTTTGGCAGTAACAAAACTGGACGGAACAGCCAAAGGAGGTGTTGTTATCGGTATCTCCGATCAGTTCCAGATTCCGGTGAAGTATATTGGTGTAGGCGAAAAAATGCAGGATTTACAACTTTTTAATGGTACGGAATTTGTAGACTCATTCTTCAAGAAAAGATGATTTATATCATGTTTTCCCTTATATTAGTAACAAATCATTTTTAAAATATTAACAATAAAAAAATTTGCAACTATGGGAATTATTACATGGATCTTATTCGGTCTTATTGCAGGTGCTATCGCTAAAATGATCATGCCTGGAACTCAGGGAGGAGGATGGCTTATCACTATCATCCTTGGAATTCTGGGAGCATTTGTAGGAGGAGCTATAGGAGTTTACGTTTTACACTGGGGTGATGTCACTTCATTCTGGAATCCGAGAAGCTGGATTCTCTCCATCGGAGGCGCTTTAATCATTCTCTGGATTTATGGAATGGCCACAAAGAAAAGCTGATAGTAACGCTGATAAAAAATAAAATCCCGGATCTGAAATTTCAGGTCCGGGATTTTTGTATACAATATAAAATTTAGTTAGTTGTTGATTCTGATCTGATAAGGCATTTCCATTTTCACCTCAGACTGTAGTTTTTTGTTTGTGATCTGCTGTAAAATCTCATAGTTGGACTTCCCTATCTTATTTTTAATAATTCTTGCCGAAACATCTTCCTCATTCAGGTCTTTAAAGATTTGTTCGAACGGGGTCATTCTCTTAGGGAAAGCCTCTACGTGGTAAGATTTCATTCCTGCTTTCTGAGCGGCAAATTTCACAGCATCAGCTAAAGTACCCAATTCATCCACCAATCCAATTTGCTTGGCACGAACACCACTCCATACTCTACCGCCTCCTACATTATCAATCTGCTCAAAAGTTTTCTTTCTGTTCTGAGTTACAAAATGTACAAATCTCTTATAGGTACCTTCCACACTTCTTGTCATCATATTGACTCCGTAAGGGGTCACTCCGTTTAATCCGGAATAATACATAGAGTTGGCATTGGTAGAAACAATATCCGCACGAATTCCGTTTTTAGCAGCAATATCTTTATAGTAAGGCATCACCCCGAACACTCCGATAGAACCGGTAAGTGTATTAGGCTCTGAATAAATTTTATCTGCAGCCATTGCTACATAATATCCTCCTGATGCTGCATAGTCTCCAAAAGAAACGATCAGTGGCTTTTTCTTTTTCAGCTGCTGTAATTCAAATAAAATTTCATCTGAAGCATTGGCACTTCCTCCCGGAGAGTTGATTCTGAACACAACCGCTTTCACTTTATCATCCTCCTGAAGTTTTTTGATGTACTTCACATATTTCTCGGAATGAATATCATTGTATTCATCTCCGTTATTAATAGATCCCGAAGCATAAAGTACAGCGATCTTTTCACCGGATTTATCTTCATCTGCATAAGAATTGATATAGCTTGTCAAAGAAATCTTGTTCAGCTTTTCTTTATCTTTTACATTAAGCTTCGCTTTCAGAAGATCTTCATATTCGGATTTCTGGATCAGCTTATCCGCAAGTTTATATTGTAAACTCTGCTCAGGAATCATTCCGTATAAGCTGTCTGTAATTGTTCTGAACTGAGCAGTATCAATTTTTCTTGAAGCAGCCATTTTATTGGATGTATTTTTCCAAAGATCATTCAAAAGAGTACTTAACTGTTCTTTATTTTCAGGAGAAATATCATTTCTTAAAAAGGGTTCTACCGCAGACTTGAATTTACCGTGACGGATTACTTCGATTCCGATTCCGTATTTATCTGCAAAATCTTTGAAGAAAGTAACCTCAGTAGAAAGACCTTTTAATTCGATCATTCCTGCCGGATGCAGATAATATTGATCAGCAACAGATCCTAAATAATAAGCAGACTGTGATACTCCGTTTCCATAAGCGTATACAAACTTTCCGCTTTTTTTGAAATCCTCAATTGCATTTCTTAGATCATCAATCTGCGTAAGGCCTGCAGACAAGTCATCAGCTTCTATACTGATTCCTTTAATATTATCATCAGTTTTTGCTTTGTTGATAGCCTCTAATGCATCATATATAAGAATACTTTTATTTTGGGCGCCTATCCCGAATAATCCCATCTCTTCTTCGGTAGGACTATCGATGATATTGGTCTTTAAATTAATCGTAAGAACTGAGTTCTTTTTCACCGCCACCGACTTATCATTCCCCATTGCACTGAACACAAGCATCATGATGAAAAAGATGAAAAATAGAGCGCAAAGTATGATAATTGCGACTATATTTGCCAAAACATTTTTGAAGAAACTTCTCATAAATCAATCAATTTTCTAATATGTCGCAGCATAAGGTCGTTTTGTTACTGGGAAGTAACTTAGGAGAGCAAAAAAAAAATGTAGAGCTTGCATTAAAAAAAATCAGTGAAGCCGGAAATTACATTTCACAAACCAGCGAATTTTTAATGTCTGACCCTGTAGAGTTTGCCAGTTCCAATATTTTTTGTAATATTGCAGCAATAATATTCACACATCTTTCACCCATTCAACTGCTTGATTGTATTAAGAATATAGAAGTTGAGATGGGAAGAATTAATGATTCAAAAGTATCCGGAGGTTACAAAGACAGGATAATTGATATTGATATCATTAAGTATAATGAGTTGAATTTTAAATCAGAAAGATTAGAAATCCCTCATAAAAAACATCTTTTTGAAAGGGATTTTTCCAGGATATTATTAAAAGATTTTATTTAAAACATAAAACATATTGTATGAAATTAGGTTTATTATTATTGGCTACGTCATTGCCAATTGCAGCTTTCGCACAGAACAGCGGCACAACAGTAAACTCTTCCACAGAGTACCCTAATACATTCTCCTCAGGTTCCGCTAATGTAAAACCCTTTGACAATAAATCCAGACGTTTCAGAGACTGGTCTATTTCTGTTGGAGGAGGTCCTGCATTTATGGTACACTCCGATTTAAAATCTATCCGCAAGGATAAGACTAATTGGGGATACAATGCTTACGTAAGCGTGGACAAACAAATCACACATGCATTCGGGCTAAGCCTTATGTATATGAGAGGAGAAACAAAACAGACAGCCCAGCTTCCTGGTGCTGAAGGTGTAAAATCAGGAATAGCTACTGCAACAACACAGTTTGACAACATCTCTTTATTGGGGGATATCAACTTCTCGAACTTATTCAGAAGAGTAGATAACCACTCTCCATACAGATGGGCTTTCCATGGATATATGGGTATCGGACTTCAAGGGTTCAGAACATCACTGCATGATAACGACGAATTCAGATGGAGCAATACGCCAAGAAGAACTCCTTTATTCATTAAACAGGACATTGATATCAACTCTATCTTCTATCAGGGAGGTGTGGGAATCAAGTACAATGTTTCAAAACTTATTGACGTTGAGGCAAGAACCATGTACATTATCAGTGGTGATGATGAATTCGATGGCGGCGGATGGGCAGATCCTAATGATTATGATCCTTCCACTCCAGGTTCAAAATATAACATGTTAAATTCCAGAAGATCTGATAATGCCTGGACAGTAAGTTTAGGAGTATCTTTCAAACTAGGAAAGCATGAATCTCATCTGGCATGGCATGACCCGCTTCAGGAAGCTTACTACAGAACCAGCGTTCTTGAAAATGCAAGTACAGACCTTGTTGTCTGCGAAAAAGGAGATGCAGACAATGACGGAGTATGTGATGACTGGGACAGACAGCTTGATACTCCTGCAGGAGCAAGAGTAGATGGAGCCGGAGTTGCTTTGGATATGGATCTTGATGGAGTTATTGACCTTTACGATAAGTGCGTAACTGTACCAGGACCTGTTGAAAATAACGGATGCCCGATTAAATAATTAAAACAGCCTTACAATTCTTTTTCAAAAAAGAAATCAAATAATAATACACGATGAAATTAAGTTTAGCAATTGTTGCATTAGCTTTGGCAATTCCTTCTGCCGCTTATGCACAAGACTCAACAGCAGTTTCCAATGGAAAATATCCCAATACATTTTCCTCAGGATCTGCCAATGTTACACCATTTACCAACCAATCCAAGAGATTTAATGATTGGTCTGTTTCAGTAGGAGCAGGTGTTCCGCTTCTGCAGTCAGCAGATTTAACCTCTATCAAAAATGGTAATGGTAAAAACCTTTTTGGCTATTCAGCGTATGTAAGTATTGATAAAGCGATTACCCATGCTTTTGGGATCAATTTACAGTATGACAGAGGTGAAACCAGACAAGGATGGTTCAATACTAAAAATGCAGCACCGGATGCAACAGCAGTAGGAGCAAGAACTCAGTATGACGCGATCTCTATCTTAGGAGATATTAACTTCTCAAACCTGTTAAGAAGAGTTGACAACCATTCTCCTTACAGATGGGCACTTCACGGATATGCAGGTATCGGTACTATTGCGTACAGAGCATATCAGAAAGACGGAAGCAACAGACAGAGATTGATGACTGAAATCAAACCTTTCGAATTAGGTTCTATGTTCTTCCAAGCTGGTACAGGTCTGAAGTTCAAAGTGAACAGAAGAATCGATATTGAAGGTAGATTAATGTATGTAGTAACCGGTGATGATGAATTTGACGGTGGAGGTGATGCTTACAGCGCTATCAACAAGCGTTCTGAGCAGGTTTCAGACAACTTCTTTAATGCTACTTTAGGTCTTTCTTTCAAACTAGGTAAGCACGAGTCTCACGTAATGTGGCATGACCCGCTTCAGGAAATCTATTATAAACTTGATGTACTGGCTAACAAAAACCAGGATATTGAAGTATGTAAAAAAGGTGATGCTGATAACGACGGAGTATGCGACGATTGGGACAGACAGCTTGATACTCCTGCAGGGGCAAGAGTGGACGGTGCCGGAGTTGCACTTGATACTGACTTAGACGGTGTAATTGACCTTTACGATAAGTGTGTAACTGTTCCGGGACCTGTTGAAAACAACGGATGTCCAGTTGTTAAAGATAATAAGCAAACTGCTGTAGAAGTAGAGAAAACCCTTAAAGATATTTATTTCAACTTTAATAAAGCAACCATCAGACCTGAATCTAATGAGAAACTGGATCTGGCTGCTTCAATTATCAAAGAAAACGGAGGTAATTACCTGTTAACAGGACATACCGATATCAAAGGAAATGCAGCATATAACCTTAGATTGTCTAAAGAAAGAGCAGCAGCTGTAGTTGGAGCTCTGGAAAACAGAGGCATCAATGAAAATGTGCTGAAATCAAGAGGAGTAGGTTCTGCTGAAGCTACTATCCCTGCATCAGCTTCAGATGCTGAAAGAATGGCGGACAGAAAAGTTACTGTAAGATTTATAGAAAGTTCAGAATGGGATTCTATCAAAAAGAAAGACTATGAAGATGCTCCTGTAAAAAAAACAGTCAAAAAAGCTCCCGCTAAGAAAAAGAAGAAATAATTTCAAATACTTCATAAACCGAAAAGAATTGTTCTTTTCGGTTTATTTTTTTTCTACTACGAATTTTTTTACATACCTTTATCATTATTTTCAGGACAATTGTACAAACACATTAGTAATCAGTACGTTTGTTTTGAAAAAAATTAACACAATATCACTTTTTAGCGTAAAAAATCATTTAAAATAACTTAACTT
Source organism: Chryseobacterium sp. AG844 (assembly GCF_003182335.1). Taxonomy (NCBI): domain Bacteria; kingdom Pseudomonadati; phylum Bacteroidota; class Flavobacteriia; order Flavobacteriales; family Weeksellaceae; genus Chryseobacterium; species Chryseobacterium sp. AG844. The sequence continues at coordinate 120,784 of NZ_QGTV01000001.1, forward strand.
AAAAAAATAACACTATGAAATTAAGTTTAGCAATTGTTGCATTAGCTTTGGCAATTCCTTCTGCCACGTATGCACAAGACTCAACGGCAGTTTCAAAAGGAGAATATCCTAATACATTTTCTTCGGGATCTGCTAATGTTTCCCCATTCACCAATCAATCTAAAAGATTTAACGATTGGTCTATTTCTGCCGGGGTGGGTGTTCCACTTCTCCAGTCTGCGGATTTAACCTCTATCAAAAATGGTAACGGTAAAAACCTTTTTGGCTATTCAGCGTATGTAAGTATTGATAAAGCGATTACCCATGCTTTTGGGATCAATTTACAGTATGACAGAGGTGAAACCAGACAAGGATGGTTCAATACTAAAAATTCAGCACCGGATGCAACAGCAGTAGGAGCAAGAACTCAGTATGACGCGATCTCTATCTTAGGAGATATTAACTTCTCAAACCTGTTAAGAAGAGTTGACAACCATTCTCCTTACAGATGGGCACTTCACGGATATGCTGGTATCGGTACTATTGCGTACAGAGCATATCAGAAAGATGGTAATAACAGACAGAGATTAATGACAGAAATCAAACCTTTCGAATTAGGCTCTATGTTCATGCAGGCTGGTACAGGTCTTAAATTCAAAGTGAACAGAAGAATCGATATTGAAGGTAGATTAATGTATGTAGTAACCGGAGATGATGAATTTGACGGTGGAGGTGATAAATACAGCGCTATCAACAAGCGTTCTGAGCAGGTTTCAGACAACTTCTTCAACGCTACTTTAGGTCTTTCTGTTAAACTTGGAAAACACGAATCTCACTTAATGTGGCATGATCCGCTTCAGGAAATCTATTATAAACTTGATGTACTGGCTAACAAAAACCAGGATATTGAAGTATGTAAAAAAGGTGATGCTGATAACGACGGAGTATGCGACGATTGGGACAGACAGCTTGATACTCCTGCAGGGGCAAGAGTGGACGGTGCCGGAGTTGCGCTTGATACTGACTTAGACGGTGTAATTGACCTTTACGATAAGTGTGTAACTGTTCCGGGACCTGTTGAAAATAACGGATGTCCTGTAGCTACAACAGGACCTGTAGTAGAAACAGAAACTAAATTGGAAGGAATTGAGTTTGACCTGAATTCTGACAGAATTTTACCTTCAAATACTCCAATTTTAAATAATGCAGTAAACTATATTAATTCTTCAAATGGTTCTTACAATGTAATCGGAGCTACAGATACAAGAGGTACTGATGCTTACAACCAGAAACTATCTGAAAGAAGAGCAAACAACGTTAAGAACTATCTGATCAAAAACGGTGTTCAGACAGGTAAACTACAGGCTATAGGAAAAGGTGAAAAAGACCTTAAATATCCTGAATGTGAACCGGCAACGAAGTGCCCTGAATGGAAAAACAGAGCCAACAGAAGAGTATACTTCGAAGCTAAATAATAAACATATTGATATATTATATGAAAGTCACGCCCTGCGTGACTTTTTTTGTCCTAATTCTTTCCTTATTTTTACAACATGATTTCTCCGCAGGATTTTCAAAAGCTAAAATATGATACTCTTAAGTATTTCTGGGGTTATACCGACTTCAGAGATTCTCAGGAAGAAATTATCAATGCTGTTATTAATGAAAAAGATACCCTGGTTCTCTTACCTACAGGAGCAGGAAAGTCTTTATGCTATCAACTACCAGCCTTACTGAAAGAAGGAACCTGCCTTGTTGTTTCTCCTTTGCTGGCATTGATGAAAGACCAGGTGAATCAGCTTAAAGCCCGCGGTATAGAAGCAGAATATCTTTCCTCCGAATTGGATGAATATGATGCTGAAACCATTTATGACCGCTGTAAAGAAGGGCTTACCAAGCTGCTCTATGTTTCTCCTGAAAGGCTTACCAATACTCAGTTTATTCAAAATATGGAAGAAATACAGCTCTCCTTCATTGCCGTTGATGAAGCGCACTGTATTTCAGAATGGGGACAGGATTTCAGGCCCAGCTATCAGAATATAAAAGGATTCAGAAGTAATAACCCTGAGATCCCATGTCTTGCACTGACTGCAACTGCAACTCCGAAAGTGCTGGAAGAAATTAAAAATAAACTGGAACTGAAAAATCCTTTTGTTTTTCAAAAGAGTTTTAAAAGAGAGAACATTAAAATTTTCACAGATGAAGTATCTGATAAATTTCAGCGTGTTTTTGATATTCTAAAATACAGCAATGATTCCGGAATTGTTTATGTAAGAACAAGAAGAGAAGCTGAACTGCTGGCAGAATTTCTAAAGAAAAATCAACTGAAAAATGTAGATTATTTTCATGCCGGCCTCACAACCAAAGAAAAGAATGCAAGACAGAATCTTTGGAATAACAGTGACAATCATGTCCTTATTTCTACCAATGCCTTTGGAATGGGTATTGACAAAGATAATGTCCGTTTTGTCATTCATTATTCTCCCGCTGCATCCCTTGAAAACTATTATCAGGAAATCGGAAGGGCCGGAAGAGATGGCAAAGACAGTTTTGCTTTCATGCTCTGGAACAAACAGGAAATATTGAATTTTGATCAGGTTTTAAAAAACCAGACTCCCAACAAAGCTGAGTTTTTGAAAATAGTTAGTTATCTCTACTCTATTTTTCAGGTAGCTGAATTTGAACTTCCGGAAAAGACATTTCAACTGAATCATCTCACTATACAGAATTTTACAAAACTATCGAAGGCCAAGATCAACAATGTCCTCAATTTTCTGCACAACCAGGAAATTGTCTACTACAATGATAACAAGAGTCTGTCTTCGCTCGAACTTTTTATTAAAGCAGATGAGATTGACCAGTTGCCACAAAAAGATGGCCATTTCATAGAACTCCTTTTCCGTACCCTATCAGGAATTACTACGCATAAAGTCATGTTCAGCGAACAGCAGGTCAGCAACAAAATCAATATCAGTGTTCCTTTAATTAAGGAACGTCTGAAAGAGCTTCAGCAAAAGAATTACCTTGAATATATCGACGGAGCATTAGCCAGCATTAAATTCCTGAAACCCCGTGATGAAAGAGCTGTGAACAGCGCTTACTGGAAATTATTTGAACATATTCAGAGGAATAAAATCCAGAAATGGGAAGAGATGAAGTTTTACGTAGAAAATAACGACTACTGTAAAATGAAACTAATTCTTGCTTACTTTGGTGAAAAAAATTCAAAAAACTGTGGACAGTGCTCTGTCTGCGAAAAAAATAAGCAGTCTATCTTTGGGAAAAATATTTCCCAGCAGATCATTAATTTATTAGCTAAAAAATCGGCTACTATTGAAGAACTGTCTATCCAGCTCAGCTATCATTCCAAAGAAAATATACTGGAGAATCTGATTTTTCTTTTGGATTCAGGAAAGGTAAGAATGCTGAATTTCAGAACGTATGCGCTGAATCATGAGTAATGAGTAATATGCAATGAGCAATGAGCAATGATTGATAAATATTATGACCCTCAACCTGCCTAAATCTCAAAGCTCATACTCTAAAACTCTCCTACCTTCAAACCCTGATATTTTCCGACTCTCAGATCAAAAACTTATCTTTGCAGTATGAAATCATTGAAAGTCGTTTTTTTAGGAACTCCTGAGTTTGCAAAAACCTCTTTGGAGGCCATCCACCAATCCCACCATCAGGTAGTAGGTGTTGTAACTGTAGCTGATAAGGCAAGCGGACGCGGACAGAAAATTCACCAGTCACCGGTAAAAATCTATGCAGAAGAAAATAATATTCCTGTTTTTCAGCCAGAAAAGTTGAGAAACCCTGAATTCCTGGAAGAACTTAGGAAACTGGATGCTGATGTTTTTGTAGTGGTTGCCTTCAGAATGATGCCTAAAGTGCTTTTTGAGATGCCTAAAATGGGAACGTTCAATCTTCATGCTTCACTGCTTCCTGATTACAGAGGTGCTGCACCCATCAATTATGCTGTAATCAATGGAGAAGAAAAAACCGGAGCAACTACATTCTTTATTAATGAAAAAATTGACGAAGGAAATATTCTTCTTCAACAGGAAATGGAAATTTTACCGGATGAAAATGCCGGAAGCCTTCATGACCGACTCATGGAAATGGGCTCAGGCCTTGTGGTTAAGACATTGGACGGTCTTGCTGAAAATGCTATTGAAGAAAAACCTCAGCCCCATGTAGAACACCCTAAAAATGCTTATAAAATTTTCAAGGAAGATACGAGGATTAATTGGGAACAGCCTTCAAAAACTATTCATCAGTTTATTCTGGGAATGTCTCCTTATCCTGCAGCCTTCACTACTTTAAAGATTGACAACGAAGAAAAAGGACTAAAAATATTCGGGGGTAAGTTTGAACTTGTTGACCACGGAAAACCAGCCGGAACGCTGGATATTTCAAAAAATGAATTTAAAATTTACACTCAGGATGGGATCTACTACCCTCTTGAACTTCAACTGGAAGGTAAAAAAAGAATGATGGTAAAAGATTTCCTGAATGGCTTCCGAAACTTTGACGGAATTACATTAAGCTAAAATAGACTATTATCAAACATAGAAAAGTCCCGAAAGCATGTACCAATAAACTTTCGGGACTTTTTTTTCAGTCATCAGCTTTTACTGACAATTTTCTTTCGGATTCTGCTTATAAATTCCGGAGTTACTCCCAGATATGCTGCAATCTGAATATTTGTTAAACGGTTGGCTGTCTGCGGATAATCTTTTAAAAACTCAACATAGCGTTCATCTGAAGGTTTGCTTAGATTATCAATAATTCTACGCTGTAGGGCAATAATTGATTTTTGAAATTTAAGCCTCATTAATCTTTCAATCTCCGGCATTTCAGCATACAGTTTTTCTTTGTCTTTTTTGGGAATAAGAAGAATTTCACTATCCTCAAGCGCCTGAATATTGAGTTTTGAGGGAATACGTTTCACAAAACTATCAATATCGGAGATCCACCAGTTTTCAATTCCAAAATACAATATCTGTTCAGCTGCATTATGATGGGTATGAAAAACTTTAAAACATCCGCTTACTACAAACCCTTCAAATTCGCAAATCTCTCCTTCTTTTAAGAGGAATTCTTTTTTCTTTATTTTCCTTAAACTGAAAGCACTGCAGTATTTCTCCAGCTTTTCGTCTGAAATTTCAATATATCCCCGGATGTGTTTTTTTAAAGATTCAGTCATGGTTTAAAAATAAAAAAAGGTTTAGAAAAATCCTAAACCTTATAACTTTGTATTACAAACAGTCAATTAATGTGAAAAGAATTCACTATTGACCATTCATTTTTTATAGTTGTACCATCTCCGTAACCTCTACATCATAGCCTCCAACCTGAGGTTTGATATTAGGGTTTTGAGTGATTACTTTAAATTTGTTGATTCCTAAATTCTTAAGGATCTGCGTTCCGATTCCATAATCTCTGTAATTGTACGCCAGTGTAGGATGCTGCTCCTGGCCGTCCTGATAGTTCAGGAACTGTTGAAGCTTTCTCAATGTATTTTCAGAGTTGGAAACGTTGTTGATAAAAATAATAGCTCCTTTTCCAGCCTCATTAACCATATTGGTTACTTTTTCCAACAGAGGTTTCTCCCCATTATTTAATCTTGTCAATACATCGAAATAAGAATCTGAAGACTGTACTCTTACCAACACAGGCTCATCTACTGTCCATGCTCCTTTTGTCAATGCAAAGTGGATCTGGTCATTGGAAGTTTCTCTGAAAGCATAAAAATCAAAATCACCATAATGCGTTTTTACTTTTTTCTCTTCAAGTCTTTCTACAAGATTTCCTTTTTTAAGCTGATAATGGATCAGGTCTTCAATAGAAACGATCTTCATATCGTGTTTTTGTGCAAAAGCATGAAGTTCAGGCAGACGGGACATTGTACCATCTTCATTCATGATCTCGCAGATCACACCTCCTTCTTTCAATCCTGCTAAATTCGTAAGATCGATGGCCGCTTCAGTATGTCCGGCTCTTTTCAATACACCTCCTTTTCTTGCACGAAGCGGGAAAATGTGGCCAGGTCTCATAAAATCTGTAGGCTTGGATTTTTCATCCATCAATGCTAAAATTGTTTTTGCTCTGTCACTTGCAGAAATTCCGGTAGATGTTCCGTTACCCAGAAGGTCAACCGATACGGTGAAAGCAGTCTCCTTAGGATCGCTGCTTCTGCTTACCATCACTTCAAGTCCAAGCTCATCACATCTTTTTTCAGGAAGCGGCATACAGATCAGCCCTCTTCCGTGAAGAGCCATAAAATTGATAATTTCCGGCGTTGTCAGTTCTGCCGCGCAAAGAAAATCACCTTCATTTTCTCTGTCTTCATCATCTACTACTATGATTATTTTACCATTTCTAAGGTCTTCGATAGCCTCCGGAATAGTATTTAATTTAATATCTGACATTTTACTTTTTATTTGTGCAAAGATACTCATAAAAATAAGCATCTGCCAATTAATTATGAATGGTTTATTACGCTTTGGATAAAGAGTCTGCAGCCGCTCTGAAAATCTCGTAAGATCTCAATCTTTTCTGATGGTCGTAGATATGTGAATTGATCATCAACTCATCTACCTGGAACCTTTCCTGGAAATCTTTAAGTTTTTCCTGAATTTCGGCCTGATCTCCGATAAAAGTATATCTCAGTTTCTGTAAAACCATAGATTTTTCCATTGGCGACCAGATTTCATCCATATCATCCACGGGTGGAGCAAAAGGTTTTCTGTCGTTTCTTACAATATTGATGAATGCCTGGAATAAAGTAGTGGAAATTTTATGAGCTTCCTCAGAAGTTTCAGCCGCTACCCCATTAACACAGGCAATGATATAAGGTTTATCCAGATATTTTGACGGTTCAAAATGTTCTCTGTATATTTTAAAAGCCATTTCCATCTGCTCAGGTGCAAAATGTCCCGCAAATGCATAAGGCAGCCCTAGTTCTGCAGCCAGCCATGCACTGTCTGTACTTGACCCCAGAATATATAGTGGAATATCCAATCCTTCTCCCGGAATGGAACGAACCATCGCCTCTGAATTTTCTTTCGAAAAATATCTTTGAAGTTCGAGGATCTGTCTTGGAAACTGTTCATTGATGATGGCTGGATTCCTTCCCAACGCTTGTGCTGTCAAGCCATCTGTTCCCGGAGCTCTTCCTAATCCAAGATCAATTCTTCCGGGAAACAGAGATTCCAGTGTTCCGAACTGTTCTGCAATGATCAGAGAACTGTGGTTAGGAAGCATAATTCCTCCTGAACCTACTCTGATTGTTTTCGTTCCATTGGCAATGAAACCAATTAAAACAGAGGTTGCTGAACTGGCAATACTTTCCATGTTGTGGTGTTCCGCCAGCCAGAATCTTTTATAATTTAAATTTTCAGCGTGATTAGCTAGTGATAAGCTGTCCTGAAAAGTATCATGAATGCTTTTACCTTGCTTTACCGGTGCAAGATCTAAAACAGAAATTTCAAAATTTTTCATGTTATGATGTTAATTTTTCTTTAATCTGAAAAACAAGGCAAATTTAAAACATAAAAACTGCATTAGTTACTTTTTGTAATTAATAAAAACAATTGATCAGTTCAGGGAAAAACTATTGGAATAAAATTTTTGTTTACTTGATTTTATCTATGAGATTTTAAAATTTAAATAACTCTATTAAAAACATATTTTAACGAAAACAATTCAACGAAAAGAGATATATTGATTATATTCGTATACCAAATTTTTAAAAACATTAATATGATCAAAAAACAAAACAGCCTGTTTTATAAACAGATGCTGACAGGAAAAACAGTCTTGATGAGTATTCTTATGACTGCCACATTTTCATCATGTAGTAAAAACAATGAGGAAATTACTTCTGAAGCCCAAACCAATGCCCTCAATACTGATCTCGTCAAAAAAGGACAATTGAATGGCCAGGAAATTACCTATGAAAGAAAAAACGGAATGAATTTTTTCCAGGGAGATATTGTTCTTACCGATAAACAATTATCAGAAGGTAATGAAGTTAATAAAGGCGGTGCCAGTTATTCAAGATGGCCTAATGGTAAAATTTATTATACTATTGCCGGCAATATGGGTTCCATCAATGTTAATAAAATCAATTCTGCCATCAGCGAGTACAATAATAAAACGAATACACAGTGGATCTACCGTACCAACCAGGCTAATTATGTTGAATTTATTTTCGGAAGCTCATCAGGATCTGATGGCTGGGCTCACATCGGGTATCAGGGTGGGAAACAAACCATTTCTTTGGATCAGTATATTTCTGTAGGATCAGTTATTCATGAAATGGGGCACACGGTAGGACTTTATCATGAACATACGCGTAAAGACAGAGATCAATACGTAAAAATCCTGTGGAACAATATTCAAAGCGGACAGTCTTATAATTTCAATATCTATAATTCCGGAACAGATATAGGTCCGTTTAATATTAATTCGGTGATGATGTACTGGCCGACCTCATATTCCAGAAACGGGCTGCCTACGATTACCAGAGCTGACAACAGCAATTTTACTTATACCAGAACCGGATTTACGACCGGAGATATCAATACCATCAATGCGATGTATCCTTAAATTTTTAAGAATCGTCTCTCCATAAAAAAAGAACTCCTACGAGTTCTTTTCTTTTTTATAATTATAATGATTAATTAAAATCCTGATTTCGTTAAATTCAAAATGGCTTGGCAATGCATTCTTCCACTCGGTTAATGTTTCATGTGGATTTTTATAGAATTCATCTTCAAAAGCCTTAATCTTATCCGAAGTAATAACTCGGGAAATATCCAGCAATCCCTGTTCGGCAAATTTGGCAAGATGCCCAATAACAGTTTCTTTCACCAGCCCTCTTTCCAAGGCAATTTCTCCGATCGTTTTTCCTTGCTCAAACAACTGGAAGGTTAAAACCTGAGAAGGAACTTTAGCAATTTTCAGATTGATTTCCTTATCATTCTTTTCATCTAAAAGTTTCGTTTCAAGCAGGTGAATATCTCTCAGGCTGTTCAGATATTCTTCAATGTCTTCCAGCCAGCTTTTAAATTCTTCGTTGTATTGTTTCAATCCTTTTGCACCTTTTATCTCAGCATAAAACTCTTTCAAAGGATCGAATATTTTATTTCTGGTTTCTGTAAAAAAGAAATTAACCGCACCTTTTGATTTGCTTTCAATTTCGGACCATTCTTCTTTCTGTTCAATAAAATTATTGACTTTCTGGAAAATGATTCGTTCTAATTTTTCAAAAATTTTCCCCAGGTTGACCGCTTCATGTTTCAACTGAAGATAAAGCTGTTTGGTTTTAACGTGGTCTATATTTTTGGTGACAATGGAAAGGTTATTCCACTCCTCTACTTCTTTCAAAAACCATGTACAGTCTAATGTTCGCAATACTTTTCTGATGCTGTAATCATATTTTTCCTGATTCAGAATCGCCTCCACATGATCATTGGCAATAGTATCGGTGTGGAAATGCAGAATCCTGTTATCTTTGAAAATAACTTCGGGAGTAATTTTTGATTTTAAAACAATGCCCTCCAGAGTTCTGCAGCGGGATAAAGCCACATACACCTGACCGGCAGTAAAACTTTTCCCGGCATCAATAATCACTTTATCAAACGTTAATCCCTGGCTTTTGTGAATCGTAACCGCCCATGCTAATTTGATCGGAAACTGCTCGAAACTTCCCAACACTTCCTCTTTGATATTTTTATCCGTATCAAGGAAATATTTTTTCTGTTCCCAGGTTTCCCTTTTTACCACAATTTCTCTTTCACTTTCATCCAGAACAACACGGATTTCATTCTCATCCAACCCGATAATCTCACCCAGTTTTCCGTTAAAATATTTCTTTTCTCCGGAAATATCATTTCGGATAAACATGATCTGAGCTCCAATTTTCAGTTCCAGAAACTGGTCATTTGGAAATTGATTTTCTTTAAAGTCTCCTACCAGTTTAGCTTCATAAATCTGAGGATCTACTTTAATTTCTGCCAGTTTTTCCTGATTGATCTCGTCTGCCATTTTGTTGTGAGAACACAGATATACATAAGACTCTTTTCCCATATCAAAGTCAGGATCATACCTTTCATTGAGATGATCAAAATCTATATTATCCACATCGCCGTCACGGATGGCATTCAGAATTTCCAGAAAATCTTCATCAGATTGTCTGTATACTTTTGTAAGCTCAATGGTGACGATTGGAATTTCCTTAATGGCATGGCTGTCAAAAAAGAAAGGTGAGTTGTAATACATTTTGAGGATATGCTCATCCCTTACCACCGGAGGAAGTTGATACAAATCTCCGATAAAGAGCATCTGTACCCCTCCGAATCTCTGATTATTCCTTCTGATGAATCTCAAAGAAAAATCCATCATATCCAGAACATCAGCCCTCAGCATCGAAACCTCATCGATAATGATGATCTCAACCTCTCTCAGAAGTTTGAGTTTATCTTTACGGTATTTGAAATGAGGCATCAGATCGGCAATATTATTGGCCAAACTGGTATCTATCCTTTCTGTAGTAGGAAGAAAGGTTCTCAACGGCAGCCCAAACATGGAATGGATGGTTACTCCTCCTGCATTAATGGCAGCAATTCCCGTGGGAGCCACTACAATATGCTTTTTCTTGGTACGCCTTACAAAATCATTAAGAAATGTTGTCTTTCCTGTTCCGGCTTTCCCCGTTAAAAAAACACTTCTGTTCGTATATTCTATTAAGTCAAAAAAATGATTATTCATCTTCGTCAAAAATACGGAAATGAATTTGAATTTCTTACCTTGGCATAAGTTTTGAAAATTCTTAAAAAGAAAAAAGTTTATTGTGAAAAAATTATTCTTTCATATCCCGGCAATAGTATTGTGTACTACATTAACTTTAGTTTCGTGTAATACATCAAAGAATGCCAATACCAATCTTCCTGTTGATATTGCAGACAGACCTGCTGACGAAGACAGTCAGAAATATGAACAGGCACAGCTGGACAGATTAAAAGCTTCTATTGAATCTGAAGTATCAGGAGAAAAATGTACGGATGCCAACGACTGGGCGTTTGCTCCTATGGGATCAAAAGCCTGCGGCGGACCTCAGCAATACATTGCCTATCCTAAGAAAAAAGAAGAAACTTTCTTACAAAGAGTGAATGAGTATACGGATAAAGTGAAAGCTTTTAATGAAAAGTATAATATTACGTCTGACTGTATGATGATCGAGCCACCTACATCACTCAAATGTATCAATGGTAAGATCAGACTTATCACACCGGACAATAATTAACAATAAAGCAAAGGTTCTATATCAAATCGAAAAAGCTCTGTTTCAGAACAGAGCTTTTATATTTATTTTTAAATAGATCAATCGTGAATTTTACTTCGCAAGTGAATGATGAATTTTTGCAATCCAAAAAAACTGACAAGCGCAGCGAATTGACCATTGACCTTTCACTATTTTATAGTTAATAAGTGAATTTGCTTCGCAAGTGAATGGTGAAGTTTTGCAATCCCAAAAAACTGACAAGCGCAGCGAATTGACTATTCACTATTCACCTGACATCCTAAAATTGATGATCCTTCACATTCTCCTTATACCATGATGAATATTTCACATAGTTATCTGCAATTCTGTTCACTTCTCCTTCCAGCAACTGGGCATTGATATCTTTGATTTTTCTTGCAGGAACTCCTCCCCAGACTTCTCCGGATTTAATATGTGTTCCCTGAGTCACTACAGAACCTGCTCCTACAATGGAGTTTTCTTCTACAAGGCAATCATCCATCACAATAGCTCCCATTCCGATCAATACATTATCTTTAATGGTACATCCATGAACAATCGCGTTATGTCCGATGGAAACATTGTTCCCGATATTCAAAGGATATTTCTGATAGGTACAGTGCAGCATTGCATTATCCTGAACATTCACCTTGTCTCCCATTTTGATGTAATGAACATCTCCTCTGATTACTGCATTATACCAGACACTACAGTCTTTTCCCATTGTGACATCGCCAATAATAGTTGCCGTTTCTGCTAAAAAAGTATTCTCTCCGATCTGTGGTGCTTTTCCTAAAAGCTGTTTTATTAGTGCCATAATATTAATTTGAAAATGTGAAAATGTGCCCAATTGGGAATTAAAATATACTATCATTTCTGATATCTAACTTCTAAATTACAGTGATAGCAAAAATCTAACTCTCAATTTTCAGCTTCTAACTTCTAATGCGTATTTTTGTATCTCAAATTTAACGAAAAAATGCGTACCGTACTTATAGAACCAACTGAAAACCCAAAAGTGATGAAATTTGTAGCAGATTACAATCTTATCCCCGGGTCTTTGGAACTGGACAGAAATTCAGATATTTCAGAAATTCCTCTGGCACAGGAACTTTTCAATTATCCGTTTGTGGAAAGAGTTTTCATTACCGCTAATTTTGTAGCTGTGGCAAAACAGGATACCATAGAATGGGAACATGTTGCTGAAAGTCTGAAAAATGTAATTGAGGATGAATTACTGGCCAACCCGAGAATTTATCTTCAGAAGAAAAAAGAAATGTATCAGATCTATGCTGAAATGACTCCGAATCCCAACGTAATGAAGTTTGTTTCAAGCAAACTGCTGATGGATGGTTTCGTGGAAGTAAAATCGAAAAAAGCGGCTGAAGAAGTTCCTTTGGCACAGGCTATCTTTAAAGAGTTTGATTTTGCAACGGAAGTTTTCATTTCGGACAACTTTGTAGCTGTTACGAGAGATAATTCTGTAGAATGGCACCAGGTGATGATGACTGTTCGTGCACTTATTGCCGAATATCTTCAGAACGGAGGTGAAATTTCAAAAATCGAACCTCAGAAACACGAAAATCCTGTAGAGAAAATTATCAACAGAGATTATACAGAGGATGAGCAGAAAATTTCTGACATTTTAAATGAATACGTAGCTCCTGCCGTAGAAAATGATGGTGGAAAAATTTCTCTGATGGAATACGATCAGGAAAATAAAACAGCAAAAATGCTTTTACAGGGTGCATGCTCCGGCTGCCCAAGCTCTACTGCTACTTTGAAAAACGGAATTGAAAATATCTTAAAACAATTCGTTCCGGACTTAGTAGAAAGAGTGGAAGCTGTAAACGGATAAAACTGCCGAAATGCCTCCCGGAAATAAAATTGTCGTGATTATTGGAAGTGCTTCGGCAAATTCCAGCAATCAGAAACTGATGGAACAGGTGTTGAAAAAGACAGACAACACAGATTTTCAGCTATATGCTGACCTTTCTGTTCTTCCGCATTTTGATACTGCATTAACTGATGATGATACTCCGGAAGAAGTTCTGAAAATCAGAGAAGCCATAAACAATTCAGCAGGGGTGATATTTTCTACACCGGAATATATTTTCAGTATCCCTGGGAGATTAAAAAATCTGTTGGAATGGTGTGTTTCCACAACGGTATTTTCGGAAAAACCTGTTGCTGTGATCACGGCTTCTGCCAGCGGAGAAAAAGGACACGAAGAATTGTTAATGATCTTAAAAACTCTTGGAGCTGTAACAGATGATAAACATCAGGTATTAATAAAAGGGATAAAAGGCAAATTTGACGGCAATGGCTTACTGGAAAGTAATACCTTTGCCAAAGTATCAAAATTAGTAACAGATTTTAGAACCTCTGTTTCATAATTAAAATTTAGAATATTGAATAAGAAAGGAATTTTACTAGTCAACCTCGGATCACCGAGATCAACTTCTGTAAACGACGTAAAGGAATATCTTGATGAATTTCTGATGGATGAAAGGGTGATTGATTACCGTTGGATCTTTCGTGCACTTCTTGTACAGGGAATCATTCTGAAAACAAGACCTGCAAAATCTGCTGAAGCGTATAAAACAGTCTGGACAGATAAAGGTTCTCCACTGATTGTCATTACTGAACAGATTCAGAAAAAGCTTCAGAAAGTAGTAGACGTTCCTGTGGAAATCGGAATGAGATATGCACAACCAAGCATTGAAACCGGAATTCAGAAACTGGTTGATCAGGGAATCACTGAAATTGTTCTTTTTCCACTATATCCTCAATATGCGATGAGCACCACGGAAACGGTTATTGAAAAGGCCGAAGAGGTAAGAAAAAAGAAGTTTCCCGGTATAAAAATTAATTATATTCAGCCTTTTTATAACAGAGATATTTATATCAATTGTCTTGCAGAAAGTATTAAAGAGAAGCTTCCTGAAAATTTCGATGCATTGCAGTTTTCTTACCATGGTGTTCCGGAAAGACATATTTATAAAACAGATCCTACAAAGACCTGTAACCTTAATGACTGTTGTTCCAGAGATGATAATCCAAGTCATCAGTTCTGCTACCGTCACCAATGTTATAAAACAACGCAGCTTGTTATTGACAAACTGAATTTACCTAAAGAAAAAACGATTGTTTCTTTCCAGTCAAGATTAGGAAAAGATAAATGGATTGAGCCATATACCGACGAAACATTGGAAACAATTGGTAAAAAAGGGATCAAAAACCTGGCCATTGTATGTCCGGCTTTCGTTTCTGACTGTCTTGAAACCCTGGAAGAAATTTCTGTGGAAGGGAAAGAACAGTTCATGCACGGCGGTGGTGAAAATTTCCATTATATCCCGTGTCTGAATGATGAAGACCGATGGATTGAAGTGGTAAAAACACTTTGTGAAGAAAAACTGAATGATTTCTATTTGGTATAATTTTTTTACTCAAAATATACAAAAGGCCGCAAGAATTAACTTGCGGCCTTTTCATTGAATATATTAAAGATTTGATTTGGTTATTTTTTAATCAGGTTTCCTGCTTTCTCTCCGTTTACCAGTACAATATATACTCCCGGAAGAATATTAGAAGGAAGCTGAATGTTCAGTTTATTTACCCCATCAGTAATTTCAACTTTCTCAGAAATTTCTTTTTTACCTGTAAGGCTTACCAGTTCTACAATTCCTTTTCCTGATTTTCCTTCAAAGTTGATGGTGAATCTGTCTGTTGCAGGATTCGGGCTTATCGTGTACAGCGCTGTATCTGCGGTTGCCATTTTTCCTGCCGGAGAAGTTCCTCCTCCTACACCTACAGCATTCCATGCATTTTTAACCTGAGTCACTTCATTGCTGGTTGCTCCGTATAAATCAGTAGCTGCCTGAATAGAATAGGTTCTTGCACTCGCATAGGTTGAAGAAGACGTCAGATAAGTTGTCAATGTTCTGTACGCAATAGCTCCAGCCTTATCAAGTCCTATTGCGGAAACATTGTAAGCAAAACCTTTATCGTTCGTACCTGATCCTCCTGTTACTAACAGATAATACCAGAAGTTAAGGACACCTGAATTGGTATGAACCCCGCAATAATCATTAGATTGGCTTGGAGTAACGCAACCTGAAGTTGTGGTAGTTTTCCAGTAAGTTCCCATATAGGTATCCGGCTGGCTGTATGCGTTAGGGTTAGCCATATTCCTGATTACATAATTGAAATCTTCTCCCAGTGTCCAGCTTGCCTGTGTAGGTCTTGCCCAACGCTCAATGGTATTTCCGAAGATATCGGAGAAGCCTTCGTTCAGTGCTCCCGGTTCTCTCTGATACACAAGATTAGCTGTTTTAGAAGTCAAACCATGTGTGATTTCATGACCGCAAACATCAAGTGCTGTCAATGGTTTTCCTCCGTTTGTTGTGGAACTTCCATCTCCATAGGTCATTCTGGAACCATCCCAAAATGCATTGAAATAGTTGGTAGAATAGTGAACATAGGATTTAATAGCAAAGTTATTATTATCAATACTCTTACGTCCGTATTTTGTATAGAAGTAATCCACTGTCATTTCTGCTCCCCAATGGGCATCTGTAGCGTATTGATCTTTATTGGTATTGACATTATTCCAGTTGTTGTCCGTATCTGTAAAGTCTACTGCAGAAGCATAGCTTGTTCCTTTTTTCAAGTTATAAGTTTCTACTGAAGTTCCGCCATTTCTTCCTGTTTCTCTTAACCGGTAGCTTCCGTTATAAGAATCTGTAGTGATGCTGCGGGTTCCGCTATATCCTGTAACGGCTGTTCCCGGCGTGTTCACTTCGTGAATAATAGCATCTACTCCCAGTACTTTTCCATTTTTAGCATCCACAAAAACATATTGTCTGCTTAATGGTTTTTCTGCATAGATATCAAATTTATAGGCTAGCCTTAAATCACTCAGCTTGTCATCATCAGGATTTGAATAATAAACCAATTCACCTTTTGGAGTATAGCTTGCATTGGGATCACCGGTTTCTTTTTTAAGAAAATCTTCTTCTTCTTTATTTTTCCATTTATAGGATTCTGCTCCTACAAATGACAAAGCGCTCTGTAAAGCAGCATTTTCAGCAAGACTGGCTGTTTTGTCAAGTCCTTTCGGAACTTTAATAACCCATTTTCCTGATTGTCCTACAATTTTACCGTCTTTTGTCTGTACCGCCATCATTCCGTATTCTACAGGAATATCATTAACGGTCTGTTGAAATCTTTGAGTTTCAAAGCCTAATGCATCTTTTTCTAACCCTAGTTTACGAGCCTGCCCTGGAGAAAGCCTCTGAGAAGCTTCGTCAAATAAAACAGGGGCTCCCTGATAGGAAGGGGCATTTTTTTCAAATCTCATAAATTCAGCATGTAATCCGCTTTTTCCCGGAACTAATTTTGATGGTGTGTTTTGCCCAAAGACAAAAGAGCATGCAGCAACGCTTGCTACTAAGATAAATTTCGTTTTCATATTAATAATGGTTGATTGTGGTGACGAATTTATAAACTTTTCACAATAAAACAACATTATCAATAAATAAAATCTAATTGATATTATAAATCAGTAAATAAAACATAATGATGATTTTAAAACAAAGAAAATTATTTAAATATAATTTTTCTGCAATATGAATTTTATGTTAAAAAATTTAACTAAAATCAATTTTTTGTGAATTATTATTTTTCACTATGCAGTGCATTATAATGTAAAAAATTAATCCTAATCTAGGTCTGGAGGATAAATTCTGTTCAATAGAATCAAAAAAAAGGAACCATCTTAACAGACAGTCCCATTTTATATGATATTTTTATCGTATTACTACCTACCTCTTGTTGGCAATTGGTGTTCTGAATTCCCCATATCCCATCAAACCATCATAATTTCTTCCGAAAGGTGCATAATAAAGAAAAGCCTGATAGAGGTTTTCTGTCTGCCAGAAGTTACCGTTTATTTCTCCAAAGTTCAGAGAGCCATTCCCTTCTTTTGTTGCCAATACATAGTTATAAAAACCTTGTTTCAGGAATATTTTCGCGACATACTGTTTGGTGGATGCGTCATACTGCATTTGATTTTCCTTGCTGGGTTTAAAATTATTAAATCCTCCCAGTACATAAATTTCTTTATCCACAGGATCGGAATCCAGATAGAAGTGAACCCATGAGTAGTCAGCTTCTCTTTCTGCGTCTCTCTCTCTTCCCAAGTCGTTTCTTCTGTAGTACCAGGCTCCATTCACATCCGGCTGATACTGATAATTTAAAGGAAACGCCCATACCGGATGAAGATAAGTCTGGTTCACATCATCTTTTATTTCAGCAGCACGCACCATATCCGCGGCCATATTCATATTTTTATTATCGAAATAATAAAACTCATTATCCCCAGGAAAAACAAGATTCATCTGCTGAAATAAAACCTGATTTCCTAAAACACTGCTCGGTTTAAGATTGGATATCACCATATTCGGGTTGTTATTCTGCATCACATTCATGGTAATTGAATTAACATTGGAAGAAATATCTCCGCCTTTCGGAGAAACATTCACTTCTACCCTCTGGTTAACGTTGGGATTTTTCGCATCCGCAAATCTTGAAATATTTAACCCCACAGACGTTACATCTTCTACCAGATAAAATCTCTTTTTGAACAGAGGCTGGTCTGCCGAATCTTTGTAAACAATCAGTTCATAATTCCCTGAGACTTTCAGCTGGATTTTATCATTCGGGAAAACAAGTTTATAGTGGGTATAAGCCTGTAATGTATTGAAAGAATACTGAAACTGATCCAGCAGTGCATTCATACTTCCGGTAGCAAATTCTGTAAAAAACAGATTATCTTCATTCCAGTTTCTGTCGTAATGTTTGAAGGTATACCTGTAGATCTGACTGCCGTTTGTAAGATCATCAAAGCCTAAAACCAATTGTTCACCAATTTTAATGACAGGGGTTTCATCATTGGTCTGAGGGTTGAACAGCTGAATACTTTGGATATTTTGTCCAAAAACCAGTCCGCCCAAAGAAAGTAAGAGTATTCGCAAAGTTTTCATTATGACGAAGATAACGAAAAATAGCCATTTTCTTAATAATATCGTATTTTTGAATAAAAAATATTCTCATATGTTTCAGATTCAAGGTTTCGTATTCAACTTTGCGAGTGAAAATACTTACATCGTCTATAACGAAAATAAAAATGCCTGGTTAATCGATCCGGGAAATATGAATGCTCAGGAGACTCAGGCTATAGATAATTTTATTACTGAAAAAGGACTGAAGATTCAGAAAATTCTTTTAACCCATGCTCATATTGATCATGTTTTGGGACTTCAGTGGGCTTTTGACAAATTCAATGTTCCTGTGAATATGCATCAGGAAGACCAGGAAGTTCTGGATATGCTTCAGGCAAGCGGGATGAGATTCGGAATGCAGATTAATCCGGTAAAAGTGAATGTAGAATATGTGAAGGAAGGTGATGAGCTTGATCTGGATGGAGAAAAATTCAAAATATATCATGTTCCGGGACATTCTCCGGGAAGTGTTGTTTATCATAATGAAAATCAGAAATTCATGATTTCCGGTGATGTTCTTTTTGAAGGAAGTATCGGAAGAACAGATCTGTATAAAGGAAATTATGATCAGCTGATTGAAGGAATTAAATCAAAACTTTTCATTCTGGATAATGATACCCAGGTTTTCTCAGGACATGGAAATCCTACATCGATTGGTTTTGAGAAACAGTATAATCCTTTTTTGAAGTAAACAATCTATTTAAACTCATGCAGATAACGCAGATTCCTTCGAGATGAAATGATTTAAGTTTATTAAAAAATACTCATATAGCTAATCATTAAGAAGGATTTAAGTAATAAAGAATAGTTAAGATGAATCATTCTGATTTTTAAGCATAAAGCGCTGCTTATCTTAATACTCTCAAATGCTTAATGATAAACCTTTTTGTTTCAAAAAATAAAATTTAATCTTCATTAACAGGTCGCTCCTACGGAGCTTTATTTTACGGTGATCTTATTATTTTTCTATTAACAGTTGATCCCGACCAGCTCCAGTAGGAGATAACTGTTAATATACGTATATGTTTTAACATTAGAGCTCCGGAGGACCGACCTGTTAATCCATGCCATAAATATTGATATTTCCAATGTATTTAGACTTTTTATCGGACAGTAATGATAAAAAATACAAAACCGTCAGAAAATTCTGACGGTTTTGCTGTTATAAAGAAATAGAATTTAGAAATCCAATGTGATTGATGCTCTGGCAGCAGCTCCCATAATAGGTCTGGCCATGATGATTCCGTCTCCATTAGGCGATCCTGCTCTTGGATCTCCTTCTGTAATCCCGATGGTGTTAAAGATATTGGTACCGTCAACGGCAAAGCGTATTCTTCCTAACTGGTAAGACATTCCCGCTCCAAATTCTGTGAAAGAAGGCAACGTCTGTACATTCTTCTCATCCTGGAAGCGTTTTCCATAATAATTCATACTTACATAGGCTCTCCATGATTTGGTAATATTCACAGCTGGTGAAATATTGAAGAAAAATTTAGGCATCCTTCTTACTACATTTCCTTCAAGAACACTTCCGGCCTCAAGGTTTTTATACTTTGGACTCTGAATGGTTCCGTTGAATGTTACTTCTACAATATTATTGAATAAACGGGCGAAACCTTCCACTTCAACTCCATAGTTTTGTGTATTGGCAAAGGTATTTTCAGATTTCCCATCAGAGAAAACATCCGTAAATGACAGGTTCTTCAAGGTAGAATAGAACGGAATCACTGCTATATCAAAAGTACGCGAGTAATATTTATACCCAACCTCCAATTGGTTTGTTGTCACTGATTTTAAAGGTTTATCAGGGGTTGGATTGGAGAAATAATTGTAGTACGCTTCTTCATTCGGAGATCTGAAACCATTGGAGAAACGGGCGTATACTGCATTTTCTCTATTGATTTTATAATTCGCTGCTAATGTAAAAGATACTTTATCCACATTATAGTTCCAGTAGGTGTATTTATTTCCCAATACACTCATGTTATCATCAGCCGTTGTCGTGTTGAAACCATGAGTTCCATCAGTGGTTAACCCTGAATTATTTAAATTCGCACTTGTTGTATTGGCAAAATTCCCTTTGTAATAATCGTGGCTGTAACGAAGACCACCATTTACACTTAATGCATCGGTAATATTATAATCCAGGTTTACATACAGATCATTCAAACTTCCCTGAGTCTGGGTATCTCTCTGCAAAAATGTCATATTGGTAACCCCGTTATATGTTTTGGAATATCCAATATCTGAAGGACTTAAAGAAGTATCTACCAGATTCAGTAATTCAGGTCTGTCCGTTGCTGTAGTCAGAATATTACTCCAGTTCCAGTATTGGTGTGATTTCCAGTTGGATTTATAAAAACCTGCTGTAACATTTCCTTTATCAAATTTATAGTTGAACTGTAAATCGTTGACAAAGTTATTCATCTGCTTATCAATTGCCCAGAAGCCAAGCTTTTGTACATATTGAGGATCAACCATTCTTCCATTGCTTACCAATGAGTACTGATAGTTGTTTCCGGTAATTCCGTTACTCTTAGCAAAATCGGCTGCCGTCTGCGGTCCGCCTGCAGGAAAAATTCCTGTATAGTTCATATTGATATTGGTGTATCTGGTTTTGTTTAAAACCGTGAAATTATTTCCAAGATCATACTTAAACTCAGCCCCCACTGCATCTACTTTCGGATGGATTCCATCTTCAAGATTTCTGTTGAAAAATCCACCTCCGGCCTGTGGAATATTCAGCTGACTGATGGCTCTGTAACTGTATGTTCCGTAATTAGGATCAAATCCCTGGAATCCTTTCAGTTTATTTCCGTTCTGGATTAAAGGAATCGGAAGGAAGAATGTATTTCTGTCATCCAGTTTTTTGTAATATACTTTTACATAGCCTTTATCAAAGACATATTTCAGATTCATTCTGATCTGTCCGCCGTTATTGGCTTTAAAACCCGTCTTTCTGATCCCGTCATCTGTTCTGTAAAAACCACCGACATTGAAAAACAATTTATCCTGCACCAAAGCGCCTCCTACATTCACATCAGTACGCATCAATCCATAAGTACTTGTTTCCAGCTTTGCTGTACCTCTGAAATCATTGGTTCCTTCTCTGGTAATAAAGTTGATCAACCCTCCGGGAGAATTGGTTGCATAAATAGATCCGGAACCTCCTCTCAACGCTTCCATACGGTTGACAGAATTGTCTACACGGAAAAAATTATCTGCATTGGCAAACTGAAGCGCCCCATCTTCAAAAACGGGAAGACCATCTTCCTGTACCTGTACAAATTCATAAGCTCCTGCAGAAGGAATCCCTCTTGCAAAAAGGTTGTTTCCTACCTCACCTCCTGAAGTTTCCACCGCAAATCCCGGAACTCGCTGTAATAAAGCCGCAGCACTGATCGGGTTTTGTTTCTGGATTTCTTTGGAGCTAAATGTGGAAATCGCTGTACTGGATTCTATTTTTTTCTTCGGATTTGAGTTTCCTGTAATGACAATCTGATCGATGGAGGAAACTTTTGCAGAATCCTGCGGTGTTTCCTGGGCATAAGCATTATTAAAATATAACGTAGCTGTTGCGGCGATTAAAAAGATTGATTTTTTTTTCATAGCCATATTCTTTTATTGTTAGTTCAGTTTTGTTGTAATTGTAAATACACTCCATTGGTCCAACCGAATCCGTCCTGATTGGGGTATTCCCCGCCGCCTGCTATTGTTTCTGTGTCTAATGCATTGTATTTTTCCATCAGTTTCCCGGTATTTTTGTAGACCCTTTCTACATTGGAACACCAGTTGTTTTTAATTTTTTCTGCCAGTTCATCAAAGCCGTAATTTTTCATTGCTTTAAAGCCCAGCCATTGATAAGGAGCCCATGCATTGGGAAGATCCCACTGCTGACCCGAGTTTTTAGTTGTGGTAACAAGACCACCCTGGTAAAGAAACTTTTCAGCAACAACTTTAGCAACAGCCTCAGCCTGCTCCTGATTTGCAATACCCAGAAATAAAGGGTAAAGAGCAGCAATATGTTCAGACGGTGTTTTTGTGTTTTTTTTTGTGTGATAATCTTTATAATTGTTAGTATTTCCATCCCAGAAATATTTATTGATCATCTGTCTTCGGCTTGCTGCTCTTTCTGAAAAATAATTTTCTTTTTCACTCAGATTTTGAAGTGCTGAAGATTTCGCCAAAGTCATTTCCAAATGCCATAAAAGGCAGTTCAGGTCAACCTGTGCAAGGTTCAGCGTTTCTATCGTCTGTATATTTTCTCCGTCTGCAAACCATCTGCTGGAAAAATCCCAGCCTGATTCACAGGCGCTTCTTATATTTCTGTAAAATTCTTCTCCTGAAGCCGTCTCCTGATCTTCAATATCGATCAGGTAACTTTCGGGACGTGGTGCATTTTCTGCATCGTAATAACGGTTCAGGATATCTCCGTTTATTGTTTTCACTACTCTTTTTACGCTGGAATTGTTTTCAAGCCCATCTTCACCATCCATCCAGAAAGCATATTCTTTCTCCATAGTTTCGTGGTATTGTGTATAAATTCCTTCATTATGCGTTGTTTCAAAAAGGAGATCAACCATCAATGAAAAATAAGGAGGCTGCGATCTGCTCAGGAAATGAGTTCTGCTCGCATTCGGAACAAATCCTACATTTTGGATCAGATAAGAACAGTTTTCAATAATATTTTCCATCATTTCTACCCTTCCGGAAACCTGCAATCCAAGCATAATAAAGTAGCTGTCCCAATAGAAAAACTCATTGAAACGACCTCCCGGAACGATATAGGGTTTTGGTAATTTTAAAAGCGTTCCTTTTTCTTCATACGCTGTACGGGTTAACTCATCCCATAGTTTTTCAATATGCTCACCAATGGGAAGCTGATCTTGTCTCTGAACAGAAACTCTTGCTCCTAAAAAGTCAAAATGAGTCATCACAAAATCCTTCAGATCAAAACCTTCTGCATCTTTTGATTGTTCATAATCCTCATTGATCTCTGCAATAGGAAAAAGAGGAACTGCATCCGTCATCATTTTCTGATCTTCAAAAATTTCAGATCTCTGTACATTGTCAAACAGTCTTTGAATTTCGTTTATATAAAGCTGATTACTCATTGTTATTTTTTAGGATTAATTTTTAATTTATTCATGAACACTGCCGAAGTGATCAGTAATGAAAGCGGAATCAGGGAAAGGTAAAATGCCTGCTGCCCGCTGAACTCCTGAAACACAAAACCGGTAATGATAGAACCTATCGTTCCCCCGATTGCTGAGAACACAACAATCAGCCCTGACATCGCACTGTGCAGATATTTCGGGATTGATGCCAGAATTACAGAATTGATACTCGGATAAATCGGTGCCAGCAAACCTCCCATCAAAGGAAATAAATAAACAACCAAAGGCGCATTCATCCAGTTTGTATTTGTATCAATATGAATATCATGAGTCAAAGGCAAAACCAGCAATAAACTGACGGCAAAACCTATCACACAGAAAGCAACTACATAAATCCAGCTGAATTTTTTGGAAAAGAATCCCGATAAAAATCTTCCCAACGCAAAAGCTCCTGCTAAAACCGCTCCCGCCTGGATACTCATAGAGGTAGGCACTTTTAAAATTTCTTTATAAAAAGTAGGTGTCCAGGTTTGAAAACTCTGCTCTACCAATACAAAAAGGAAAGCGCATAATAAAAAGCATAATACTTTTTTATAGCTGAATAAGCTTACACTATTTTTTAAGTCTCCCAAGAGATCTGTTTTCTCACTTTTAGCTTCCTGCTCGTTCAGTTTTGAAAAGAACAGAAATAAAAAAGACAAACTTGAAAGTCCTCCCAGCACCCAATACACATTCAGCCATTCTGTAGATTTCGGATTATGATCATCCATATATAAGCTGAATAAAACATTCCCTGCCAATACTCCGATCATGAAAAATCCTTCCAGAAATCCCATAAAACTGGAATGTTCCTTATCTGTTTCCGTTACCAGTCCGATAGAAGTAAAAACCGATATTTTGATCAATGAAAAAGAAACCCCTACTGTGGCAAATAATAACTTGAATACCCAGAAGGCATTCGTAAACGGCATTACAAAACACATACAGCTTACCAGCAGCAAGGCGATCAGCATCGATCTTTTGATTCCTATTTTCGGAAGAAATGAAGCCAGAATGAAAGAACATATGGCAATAGGAAGATCTTTGAAGCCTTCCAAAACACTGGCCGACGATTTTGAAATCCCAAAATTCTGCTGTACCTGTAGAATGACTGTTCCTACAGAATTCATAAGAATGGCGAAGACAAAATAGTTTAAAAATAAAGCGGCCTTGATGTTAAGATTTTTCATTCAGGTGATTTCTTGCTGGCTAAGATAGAAGCATTTCTGTTAACGATAATTTAACACAGTAAATCAATATTTGAACTATATTAATATATTTAGTATTTTTAGTGAATAAATATGATTAATTAGATGAAAGTTACTTTTGAAAGGGTAATCCCTAATGAAAAGAGCTCATTCCGCACCATTCATAATAATTCTCCCATTTCAGAATTCAAATGGGAGTATCATTATCATCCCGAAATTGAGCTGGTATGTGTTATTTCCGGGAGTGGGACACGCCATGTGGGCTATCATAAAAGTAATTATACGAATGGAGATCTGGTGTTAATCGGATCTAATATTCCCCACTCCGGATTCGGTCTGAATTCTATTGATCCGCATGAAGAAATTGTCCTTCAGTTTAAAGAAGAAATTCTTCAGTTTCCCCAGCAGGAAGTGGAAGCAAGATCTATCAAAAACCTTTTGGAACTTTCAAAATATGGGATTCATTTTCATCAAAAAGTAAAAAAGGTGATGCTTCCCAAACTGAAACTGATGCTGGAATCTGAAGGGTATAAAAGATATTTATTATTGCTTGAAATTCTTTTTGAACTTTCAAAATGTGAGGATTATGATCTTTTAAATAAGGAAATCATGCCCTACACTATTATTTCAAAAAATAAAACCCGTCTTGAGAATATCTTCACTTACGTAGAACATCATTACGACAAGGAAATTGATATTGAAGAAGTAGCAAAACTAGCTAACCTGACTTTACCCGCTTTCTGTAATTTCTTTAAAAAAGCCACCCAGATTACGTTTACAGAATTTGTGAACCGATACAGAATCAATAAGGCATGCCTACTGATGGCACAGGACAAATCGATATCAGAATGCAGCTATCAATGTGGTTTTAATAATGTGACCTACTTTAACAGGATGTTTAAAAAATATACGGGCAAGACTCCTTCAGAGTTCATCAGGAATTATTCTCATAATAAAGTGAATGTGGATCTGAAGGTTGAAAAGGAGGTCAAAGCCAAAGTAAGTTTTTAATAATTTACTTGATTCTTGTCAACAATTCTTGTGGTTATTCTAAATGCTTTGTTTGTCCATTCCGTAGGAATCTAGGCTTACCCATTGGGATTTCGCTGTAGGTTACGATAAAACCCAAGTAAAGTTGAGACTCCTGCGGAGTGACAACTGTGTGGATAATAGGTGAACTATGTTGCAAGAAACAAAAAAGCCACTCCAAAAGAGCAGCTTCGTATTATTCAATAAAACCAGTAATTAAATAACCAGCAATTATTTCCATTTAATATTGCATCCCATGCTAGGTCTCTGGATTTCTTCCTGAGGTTCTCCAGCCAAAAGATTTTCAAAAGCAATAATCAGATCTTCTCCGGTTACATCTTTATTATTTCCTGGTCTTGAATCATCCATCTGGCCTCTGTATACAAGGTCAAGCTTATCATCAAAGAAATAAAAATCCGGTGTACAAGCCGCATCGTAAGCTTTTGCTACTGCCTGGCTTTCATCAAACAGATAAGGGAAATCAAATCTTCTTTGAATCTGGAATTCGATCATTTTTTCCGGAGAATCTGCCGGATATTTTTCAATATCGTTAGCATTGATAGCGATGAATTCAATTCCGCGCTCGTTATAATCTTCGTACAATTCATTGATCTTGTCAATTACATGAAGAACAAACGGACAGTGGTTGCACATAAAGATCACCAAAGTACCTTTTTCTCCTTTCAGCTCTTCCAAAGACTGAAGTTCATTCGTTTTTGATGGGTTAGGAAGTTCAAAAAACGGAGCTTTTGTTCCTAATGCCAACATATTTGAGGGAGTATTCATATCCTTATTTCTTTACAGGCAAAGATAATTATTTCTTTTGTTAATTAGGAAGAAGACATTTTCATTTTTAATAAAGTAAGGAAGCCGGAAGAGATAAGGTTGTTAGCCCTCAAAAATAGTTATAGTCAAATTCTATTAACCTTAAAAATAACTTCCAGCTCCCATTCTTCCAGCTTCCAGCCTTTAATTAATTTTATTTAAAAGTAGGCGAACCCATAAAACTCACAATATCCTTTGGAACTTATATCAAAAAGTTTGTAGTTTTGCTAACGCTGTTAGTAAATAAAAATCATGGGTCTACATGAACGCCGTCAACGAGAAAAAGAATCCATCCGTGCAAATATCTTGCAGGCTGCTTTTACGTTGGCTAAAACTGAAGGCTGGGGTTCGCTTTCTATGCGTAAGATAGCAGATGCTATTGAGTATAGTGCTCCCGTTGTATATGATTATTTTGAAAATAAAGAAGCTATTCTATTTGAAATTTCTTTAGATGGCTTTCATAAGTTACATATAGAATTATTAAAAGCTCAGCAGAAACACGACACTCCGGAAGAGCAGCTTGTTGCTATTGTGGATGCGTACTGGAACTTTGCTTTTAAAAATAAGGAATATTACCAGCTGATGTTTGGTCTTGGAATGCAATGCTGTGGAAAAGGGCAGATGAAAAAAGAATTCTCATCATTTCAGGAACTTATCTATGAATGTACTTATGAGATTATAAAGAAAAACGGATCCAATCCGGACAATGCCTGCCATATGTCCCACGCTCTGTTTTCTGCCGTTCACGGTATGATCTCTATAATGATGATGCGTACAGCTGATATCCCTTCAACGATGAATAAAACGACTTTGGACGAAACTGTTTCGGCTTTTATTAAGTCTTTATAGATTTTTTTTGAATTAAAAATTAACACCGTTAGGAAAATTAACACTGAATTAATATAGATTATTCTGTTATTCCTGATTAAAAAATGAAATCACTTATGAAGCAATATATAAGATTCAGCTGTTAAAAGTAATCATTTTTTGCTTACAAATTAACACTGTTAGTAAAATTAACACACCTTACACCAACATTATACACTTCAATACATTAAAAAAATTTCAATTATGGAAACAATCGACCTCATCGGACATTAAAAATTCTGTAATTTTTTTTGAACAAATTATTAACACTGTTAGGAAAAAATACAGCATTTATCAAAACATTTTTTACTTACCTCTAACACTTCATTAAAAAAATTAAACCAACAATGAAATTACCTGGAAAAACAAGGTTTATTGTACTTATTGCAAGTATAATTCTTTTACAGAGCTGCACAAAAGCCGCAGAAGGAACCAATGCCGCACCTCCAGCTCCAGAACTTCCGGTTTATACCGTTATCACTTCACCCGCTACTACATATCAGGAATTCCCAACTGCATTGGAAGGGAAAAACAACGTAGAAATCAGATCTCAGGTAGATGGATACCTGGACAGAATCTATGTAGAAGAAGGAGCATATGTAAGAGCAGGACAACCGTTATTTAAAATAGACTCAAGAAGCTATGGCGAACAGATGAATATGGCTCAGGCTAATCTTCAGGCTGCCAATGCCAATATCCAAAAAGCAAGAGTGGAAGTAGACAGACTTCAGCCGCTGGTGGCTGCCAAAGTAGTTTCTGATGTACAGCTTAAAACTGCAAAAGCCAATTATGAAGCCGCTGTTGCTGCCGCAGCTCAGGCCAGAGCATCTGTAGGAAGCGCCAGAATCAACGTAGGATTTACAACCATTACAGCTCCTGTAAGCGGTTATATTGGAAGAATTCCTTACAAAAAAGGAAGTCTGATCTCCAGAACAGATCCAAATCCATTGACATTATTATCTGATATCAGCGAAATCTATGCGTATTTCTCTTTAAGCGAACTTGATTTCATTGCTTTCCAGAATAAATATCCGGGAGCAAGCTTAGAAGAAAAACTGAAAAATATGCCCATGGTAGATCTTGTGATTGCCGACAACAGTACTTACCCTGAAAAAGGAAGATTAAGCATTGTAGACGGACAGTTTGACAAAACTACGGGAGCCATCAGTGTACGTGCCGTTTTCCCTAATGCCAACGGAACTTTAAGAACCGGAAATACAGGAAGAGTGCGTATGCCACAGCTGATTTCTAATGCAGTCGTAATTCCCCAGGAATCAACCTTCGAAATTCAAGATAAAACCTATGTCTATGTAATGGGTAAAGACCAGAAGGTAACCGGGAGACCGATCAAAATATCAGGAAAAACGGATAGCTATTATTTTATTTCTGAAGGGCTTGCGCCTGGAGAAAAAATTGTATTCACGGGAATTGGAAACCTGAAAGACGGTGCTTCCATCAAGCCGAAAAATATTTCTTCGGACAGCTTGTTAAAAGCAAAACCATTATAGTTCTTTCCGAATACAGAAGACTTAAAAAAATAAACTTCTTATGTTAAAACAATTTATAGAAAGACCGGTCCTTTCAACGGTCATCTCCATAATACTCTTATTATTGGGAGCTTTGTCTCTCTTTAATTTACCGATTGCCCTTTTCCCGGACATCGCTCCACCAAGCGTTCAGGTTACGGCATTCTATCCTGGAGCCAATGCTGAAGTGGTAGCCCGTTCAGTAGCCACTCCTATTGAAGAAGCGGTAAACGGAGTTGAGAACATGACGTATATGACCTCAAACTCCAGTAACGACGGTACCATGACCCTGAGTGTTTTCTTCAAACAGGGTGCCGATGCAGACAATGCAGCAGTAAACGTACAGAACCGTGTATCGAAAGCGATGAGCCAGCTGCCTCAGGAAGTGGTACAAGCCGGGATCTCAACCCAGAAGGTTCAGAACAGTATGATTATGTTCATGGGACTGACCAGTGAAGATGCGAAACAATACGATGAATTATTTCTTCAAAACTACCTGAAAATCAACGTTATTCCACAGATACAGCGTATTCCGGGGGTAGCACAGGCTCAGGTATTCGGGACAAGGGATTATTCCATGAGAATCTGGCTGAAACCGGATCGTCTGGCGGCTAATAATCTTTCGCCTCAGGAAGTTTTGGGAGCTATTAAAGACCACAACCTTGAAGCAGCTCCGGGCCGTCTTGGACAGGGAAGTAAGGAAACCTACGAGTATATCCTTAAATATAAAGGAAAACTGAATAAGGGTGAAGACTATGAAAACATCGCCATCAAAGCCAACAGTGATGGATCTTTCTTAAGATTAAAAGATGTTGCAAGAGTAGAATTCGGTTCTTATACCTATACTGCGACCAACAGAGTAGACGGAAAACCCGTTGCCGGATTTGCGATACTGCAGACCGCAGGTTCTAATGCCAACGAAATCCTGACCGAAATTGAAAAGCAGGTGAAAGTAATGGAAACCACACTTCCAAAAGGAGTGAAGCCAATCATCATGTACAACTCTAAAGACTTCCTGGATGCTTCTATTCATCAGGTTGTGGAAACACTTGTTATCGCTTTCATCTTGGTATTTATTGTAGTATTTATTTTCCTTCAGGATTTCAGATCTACCTTAATTCCTGCTATTGCCGTACCCGTTGCGATTATAGGAACCTTCTTCTTCCTGCAGTTATTTGGTTTCAGTATCAATATGCTTACCTTATTTGCATTGGTACTCGCCATTGGTATTGTAGTGGATGATGCCATTGTGGTGGTGGAAGCCGTCCATTCTAAAATGGAACAGACGGGAATGCCTGTAGAGCATGCTACGATGCACTCGATGAGTGAAATTTCAGGAGCCATTATTTCCATTACACTGGTAATGTGTGCCGTGTTTATTCCGGTTGGATTTATGCAGGGACCTGCAGGAGTTTTCTACAGACAGTTTGCTTTCACATTGGCGATTGCGATTTTAATTTCAGCGATTAATGCATTAACATTGAGCCCTGCATTATGTGCGATGTTCTTAAATGATCCTCAGGGAGACCATGGAGAGCACGGTCATAAAAAAGGTTTTGGAGCAAGGTTCTTCAATGCTTTCAATGCGAGCTTCAACAGCATGACCAGAAAATATATTTACAGCCTTAAGTTTTTAATTAAAAACAAATGGGTGGCGATAGGAGGTCTTGTTATCATCACAGCAGCAAGTGTATTTTTAATCAAGAAAGCGCCGTCAGGATTCATTCCTACGGAAGACCAGGGATTCGTATTATATGCAGTGAATACTCCTCCGGGAAGTTCACTGGAAAGAACCCACAGAGCTACGGCTCAAATTGATCAAATCATTAATGGTGAAAAAGCAACCAACCACCTTTGGGTAGCGGACGGGATGAACTTCATCAGTAATGCCAACGCGTCTCCCTATTCTGCAGGTTTCATTAAGCTTAAAGATTATGACAAGCGTGGTGAAATGAAAGATCCTGATCAGATTGCAGCAACGTTGACAGGTAAGGTAAGTCAGGTGAAAGATGCCAACGCATTCTTCTTCAACTTCCCTACTGTACAAGGTTTCGGTAACGTTTCCGGATTTGAATTCATGCTTCAGGACAAAACGAATGGTTCTTTTGAACAGTTGGGAACAACCACTCAGCAGTTTATCGGAGAGCTTATGAAAAGACCTGAAATTGCTTTCGCCTTTACAACATATGCGGCAGGAAACCCTCAGTATACTATTGATGTGGATACTGATAAAGCTAACCAGCTGGGCGTTTCTGTAACAGAACTGATGCAGACCATGCAGATTTATTTCGGAAGTAGCTTTGTATCGGATTTCAACAGATTCGGAAAGTATTACAGAGTAATGGCTCAGGCCGATATTCCTTACCGTACGGATGTTAATTCACTGGAAGGAATCTATGTTAAAAATAAATCAGGAGAAATGGTTCCTGCCAAAACTCTGGTAACGTTAAAAAGATCTTTCGGTCCTGAAACGGTAACAAGAAATAACCTTTTCAACGCAGTAACCATTAACGGAACTCCGAAACCCGGTTACAGTACCGGAGATGCCATCAAAGCGGTAGAAGAAGTTGCCCAGCAGTCACTTCCAAGAGGATACGGATATGAGTGGACAGGGATTACCCGTGAAGAAATTAAAACAAGCGGACAAACTGCCTTTATTTTCTTCTTAAGTATTCTATTCGTTTACTTCTTACTGGCCGCACAGTATGAAAGTTATATCCTTCCGTTTGCGATTATTCTTACCATTCCAACAGGGATTTTCGGAGTATTTGCCTTCACAGGACTAGCTGGAATTGATAACAATATTTACGTTCAGGTAGGATTGATCATGCTTGTAGGATTATTAGCGAAGAATGCCATCCTGATTGTGGAATTTGCCGTACAGAGAAGAAAAGCCGGTAAAACATTGATTGAATCTGCCCTTCAGGCATCAAGATTACGTTTAAGACCGATCTTAATGACCTCTTTTGCCTTCATCGTGGGAATGCTTCCATTGGTATGGACACAAGGTGCTTCTTCAAAAGGAAACCACTCTATCGGTTACAGTACCGTAGGAGGAATGCTTACAGGAGTAATCTTCGGGATCTTTATTATTCCGGTAATGTATGTAGTGTTCCAGTACCTGCATGAAAAAATGCCAAGCAGAAAAAAGAAAAGACTTCTGAAAAAACAAATGGAGGAAGAACTTTTAGCTGCTAGTCACTAATAAAAAAATGAATGACAAAAACTTAGAGAAAAGTTTAAGATCATAGGTTTACCTATTTACCTGCCTGTTCTTAATGGTTTAAAAAACTAACTATTTTCTCCTACTAAAGAAATTTTTTGCATCAACAGAAACCTCTCTAAGTTTTGTCTTCAATTAAAAGTTTAAAAACTATGAAACGAGTAAAAAATATTATTCTAACATTTGTGCTGGCCATCGGCTCTGTTTCGTGTGTGTCTAAACTGGCATACACGGAGCCTGAGCTTCCACTTCCGGAAAAGTTCCAGTACACTGCCACTGCAGACACAGCCAGTATAGCCAATCTGGAGTGGAAACAGTTTTTCAGTGACCCTATTTTACAGGGACTGATTGAAAAAGGAATTAAAAATAATTATGATCTTCAGATTGCCTTAAAGCAGGTGGCTGCTTCACAGGAAAAACTGAAACAGGCAAAATATATGCAGTATCCGGATGTTGGGTTCGGAGTAAGCGGACAGATTTCAAGACCATCCAAAAACAGCATGAACGGGCAAAGCTTAAATTTATTTTTAGGCTCGAGCCATGTTGAGGATTATAACGCAGCCTTCAACCTTTCATGGGAAGCTGACATCTGGGGAAAAATCAAAAACCAGCAGGAAGTTTCAAGAATGCAGTATCTTCAGACGTATGAAGGTTCAAAAGCAGTTCAGACTCAGGTGGTGGCAGCTATTGCACAAGGGTATTATAATTTGTTAATGCTTGACAGACAATTGGCTATTGCAAAATCCAACCTGGAACTGACCAGCAATACCCTATTAATGACCCAAAAAATGTGGGAAAGCGGCGATAATACTTCTTTGGGAGTTCAACAGGCCGCAGCACAGAAACAGGCTACCGAACTTCTGATAGCCCAGCTGGAGCAGAATATTGCCATCCAGGAAAATGCACTGAGTATTCTGGTTGGAGAACTTCCCAATAAAGTCGACAGAACCATTGAAATGTCTGATACTTCATTGCCTCAAAACATTACGGCAGGACTTCCGGCAGCTATGGTAAGCAGAAGACCGGACGTTCGTCAGCAGGAACTGGTTTTATTAGAATCTAATGCGATGGTAGGAATTGCTCAGGCGAATATGTATCCGGCATTGAAAATTACTGCGAATGGTGGAGTAAATTCATTCAAATTTGATAACTGGTTCCAGATTCCGGCTTCGTTATTCGGATCGGTTTTAGGGGGAATTACCCAGCCTATTTTCCAGAAAAGACAATTGAAAACAGATCTGGAAGTAGCCAAAATTCAAAGAGAAAAAAATGTTCTTGCATTCCGTCAATCAGTATTAAATGCTGTGGGAGAAATTTCTGATGCCTTGGTTTCCAATGAAAACTTAAAAGTTCAGGAACAAAAAGCGACAGAACAGGCAACTACATTAAAAGATGGAATTAAAAGTGCACAACTTCTTTACAAAGGAGGTTCAGCCAATTACCTGGAAGTGATTACAGCACAGGGGAATTCCCTACAGGCAGAGTTGAATCTGGCTTCCATAAAAAGACAGAGATTAAGCAGCATTGTAGATTTATACAGAGCTTTAGGCGGCGGTTGGAAGTAGTAAATTAAATTATATTTGTTTTAAGATGCGGTTCTTTTCAGAGCCGCATTTTTTGTATTGTTTCTGTTTATTTACAATATGAATTTAAACTTGGATTCCTAAGGAATGACACAGTGTATGGATAAATGAAGCGTCCGGTTTGTCATTCTGAATGGAACAAAGTGGAATGAAGAATCTTTAAAAACAATCGATGAGATTCTTCCTTCGTCAGAATGACAAACTAAGTGCTTAATTTATTCCTGAAATTGCTCAGCAATCCATTTTAACAGAGCCTCAAAGTCTTCCTGAGAATATCCTAATTGCAAATAATGAATATCATCCGCTTTCCTGTACCAGGTCAGCTGGCGTTTCGCATACCTGCGGCTGTTCTTTTTAATTTCCGAAACCGCAAAATCAAGATCCCATTCTCCATCAAAATATTTGAACAGTTCAGCGTAACCTACAGTATTCAAAGCTGTCAACCCTTTGAATTTCTCAAGACTTTTCACCTCATCCAGCAGTCCATTCTCCATCATGATATCCACTCTGCGGTTAATTCTGTCATATAATTCTTCCCTTGGAGCTTCTATCCCGATTCTGATGACATTAAAATCTCTTCCATTTTGAGACACTGAAATATGTTCAGAATATTTTTTATCCGTCTGCCAGATAATATCAATAGCTCTCAACAGCCTGCGGTGATTGTGAATATCCACTACATTGAAATATTCAGGATCCAGTTCTTTTAAAATCTCCTGAAGTTTTTCTATTCCCTCCTGCTCCATCATATTTTGAAGCTTCTCCTGGTTTTCAGCATTGGCTTCCGGAAGATCGTGGAGACCTTCTATCACCGCTTTTTCATACATCATGCTTCCTCCAACAAGAATTACCGTGTCATGAGCAGCAAAAAGTTCATTAAGTTTTTGAAGCGCATCTTCTTCATACTGCCCGATAGAATAATACTCTTCCACTGAAAGATTTCCGATAAAATGATGAGGTGCCTGCGCCAGTTCTTCTTCCGAAGGAGCTGCCGTTCCTATTTTCATTTCTTTAAAAAACTGGCGGGAATCACAGGAAATAATCTCCGTATTGAAATGTTTCGCCAAATCAATTGCCAATCTCGTTTTTCCAATTCCGGTGGGTCCTACTACAGAAATTAAATTTTTCTTTTTCACAGCGCTAATTTACGAAAACGAGCTCATTTGAATTTTTATTTTTAAACACAAAAAAGCTACGGATTGTTTTGAACCATTAAGAATATTTAAGTTGTTAAGTTTAATTAAGAAAAAATCAAATAGATTTCTTTTAAGCACTATGCTAAAAGCGAAGCTCATCTTAATATTCTTAACATCTTCATTAAAATTTTAATGGTTATTTAAAATTGAATGATCAGATTGTATACGTTGGAATTTCATTGTATCACATTATACACTTAATTGTTTATCTTTGTAGAACAATAAAAAACTATGATTTTATCAATGACCGGATTCGGTAGAGCCGAAGATGTTTTTGAAGGAAAAAAAATTACTATTGATATTAAATCTCTGAACAGCAAGAGCTTTGATTTAAATATTAAAATTCCTTTACGTTATAAAGAAAAAGAATTTGAAATCAGAAAAATTCTTAACGATAGAATTATCCGTGGAAAAGTAGACTGCTACGTTAATATTGAGAATCTTGAAGAGTCCAACGATGTAAAAATCAATAAAAACTTAATTGACTCTTATATTAACGAACTTAAAAACATAGCTTCTGACGGTCCCAATTTCGAATACCTTAAAATGGCAGTAAGACTTCCTGATGCCATCACTTCAAGACCTGACGAATTAACGGAAGGTGAATGGGAAGCTCTGGCTAAGATTGTCAATAATGCCGTAGACAGATTCGAAGAATTCAGAAGAACTGAGGGTGGTATCTTACACGAAGAACTCAACAGAAATATTCAGAATATCGACAAATATCTTAGCGAAGTGATTCCTTTTGAAGAAGAAAGAATTGTAAGCGTGAAAGAACGTTATCAGAAATCTTTGAAAGAATTTGAAAATGTTGATGAAACACGTTTCTATCAGGAAATGGCCTATTTCACTGAAAAACTTGATATTTCTGAAGAAAAGGTAAGACTTGCCCAGCACCTGAAATATTATAAAGAAGTAATGGACAATGAGTCTTTCAACGGAAAAAAACTGGGATTTATTTCTCAGGAAATCGGAAGAGAAATCAATACACTGGGTTCTAAAGCCAATCACGCAGAAATCCAGAAACTGGTGGTGATGATGAAAGACGACCTTGAAAAAATTAAAGAACAAACGTTAAACGTATTGTAATGATAGATACGGGGTACGAGATGCGTGGTTGTTCTAAGAATAGATCACCAAACTCGAAACCCGTAACCCGAAACCCAAAAAAATGGATAAAGTAATTATATTTTCAGCACCATCAGGGAGCGGAAAAACTACATTGGTAAAGCATTCACTGGAGACATTTCCTGAACTGGCATTTTCAATCTCATGTACTACAAGACAGCCAAGAGGAAGTGAAGTACATGCCGTAGATTATCATTTTCTGACACCGGAGGAGTTCAGACAGAAAATTTCCGAAGATGCTTTTGTAGAATATGAAGAAGTTTATACTGACAAATATTACGGTACTTTAAAATCTGAAGTAGAAAAAATCTGGAATCAGGGAAAAGTTGTTATTTTTGATGTAGATGTAAAAGGAGGCATTTCATTAAAAAAATACTTCGGTGAAAAAGCGTTGTCTATTTTTATAGAACCGCCTTCCATTGAAGAATTGGAACGAAGATTGATCTCCAGAAACACAGATGATGCAGAAACCATAAAAACCCGTGTCGCAAAGGCAGAAGAAGAAATGACCTACGCCAGCGGGTTTGACAAGATCGTGATTAATGAAGATCTTGATGCAGCTAAAAAAGAAATAGAAAGTTTAATAAAAAGTTTTATCAGTAATTAATGGCTGGAAGATGGAAGAAGGAGGATGGGAGTAAAATACTACACTCAAAATCTAACTTCTAATTTCTAACCTCTAG
This sequence comes from Chryseobacterium sp. AG844, assembly GCF_003182335.1. Taxonomy (NCBI): domain Bacteria; kingdom Pseudomonadati; phylum Bacteroidota; class Flavobacteriia; order Flavobacteriales; family Weeksellaceae; genus Chryseobacterium; species Chryseobacterium sp. AG844. The sequence continues at coordinate 157,565 of NZ_QGTV01000001.1, forward strand.
CTTCTGATCATAAAAAATTGAGGTTGATATGAGTACCGAAACATTAGAAAAAGCTAAATCTGCAATTCCTGTCAGAGGATTTCTGGATATAAAAGATATTGCTATTCCTCAGGGTGAAGAATTGGTGAAGGCCATTCTCAAACTGAAAGAAGAAAAAAATGCGGTTATTCTTGCCCATTATTACCAGCCCGGAGAAATTCAGGACATCGCAGATTTCCTTGGAGATTCTTTACAGTTGGCAAGACAGGCTAAAGATACCAATGCTGACATGATTGTATTCTGTGGAGTACATTTCATGGCAGAAGCCGCTAAAATTCTGAATCCAACTAAAAAAGTAGTTCTTCCTGATACCATGGCCGGATGCTCTCTGGCAGATGGATGTTCAGGAGAAGGACTGAGAAAAATGCGAGAGCAGCACCCGAATGCTTTAATTGCTACTTACATCAACTGTAATGCTGAAACTAAAGCTGAAAGTGATATTATCGTTACAAGTTCAAACGCTGAAACAGTGATTGAAGCACTTCCGAAAGACAGACCGATCATTTTTGCACCTGACAAAAACCTGGGAAGATATCTTTCTAAGAAAACAGGCCGCGATATGATCCTTTGGGATGGAAGCTGTGTGGTACACGAAGCATTTTCAATGGAAAGAATTGCCCAGCAATTGGCAGACAACCCGGATGCAAAACTAATTGCACACCCTGAAAGCGAAGAAGCGGTATTGAAATTAGCTCATTTCATCGGCTCTACTTCTGCGCTTTTAAATTATGTAGAAAAAGATGACTGCCAGAAATTCATCATCGCTACTGAGGAAGGTATTCTTCATGAAATGAAAAAACGTGCACCTCACAAAGAACTGATTCCTGCATTGGTTTTCGACGAAAGCTGTAACTGTTCAGAATGTTTTTATATGAAGCGTAATACAATGGAAAAATTGTATCTATGTATGAAATATGAACTTCCGGAAATTCTTATCGACGAAGAATTAAGATTAAAAGCATTAAAGCCTATTGAAGCAATGCTTGATCTTTCCAAAAGCATAAAATAATTTTTTTATCACGAATATTTATTATATTTAAAACTTAAACTAATAATAAATATGAAAAATCTAAAAAAATTAGACAGAAGAAGTCTTAAAAATGTAAACGGAGGAAGTAACATATGTAACTTAAACTGCGAAATACATGAAACCTGCGGAGCAGGATGCAATGGAGAATTGATCTGCGTACCCAGAGGAATGTATATTCCGGATAACTGTTAAAAAAATAAAGCACTGTAAAAACAGTGCTTTTTTATTGTTCTGAAACAGGTCTTGTGCTAAGAAACACCTCCGTCTACGCATTCCATACTTACCAGAACACACATCTTACAATAATCAGGCAGTCCCTGATAAGCAGAACATGGATACTGATATTCAGGTCCATCTCCAAACGTAGCATTCTGAGGACACCCTGCACATCTGGACGGACCAGCTGCCCCATTTAATTTTTCAAGTTCTTTTCTGTTTAATTTCTTTAAATTTTTCATAGTTGTTTTAATTTTTAATACGTTTTAAGATTCTGAAATAAGACAACTTCCTGGAACTGATGGATCATAAGGGAAAAGATAAAGACAAACTTTACGTCCTTTAAGATCTGTACATACAGCACACCCTTTTGGTCCGCAATCGAGGTCAACTGCACAGCTGTCTCCTGTACCTCCGATAATAGATCTTAAGCTATCTCTGTTTAATTTTTTTGAATTTTTCATAGTACTTTATTTTTTAAATTGAGTTTAGTCTATTCAATACTACAGCATTGGTGCATAGCAGGTTCCTCCCGGCTTCAGCCAGCATCCCCAATTCCCGCCTCCGCGGAAACAAACAAACTGCTCGCCTCCACAGGCTTCAATCTGAATATCAGTGAAACCACCTTTGATGTTCTTCTTGTCTTCTCTTGATAATTTTTTAATTGTTTTCATATGGTAATAATTTTGGTATTCTGTAACAATAAATTGATCATTTGAATCAGTAAGGTCCGAAGCATTCAAAGCTTACCAGAACTCTTCCTTTACAGCATTCCGGTAAAGCATGATAATCGGCACATGACCTTGGCTCGCCTGGTCCGTATGGACCGGCAGGACAATTCTCAAAACAGTTATTCACATTTCCTCCACTGATTGACTTCAGATTCAGGCGGTTTAATTTCTTTAAATTTTTCATAGTTATTTCGTTATTAGTTAATATCATAAATGTAACATTTTTAATCAATTACACCAAAATATATCTCATAAAAAGGAAATATATTTTATTATGTTAAAAACTTGTCTGTTTCAAAATAATTTGTACATTTGTTCTGTTACAATGAATTTTTTAAGAAACATATCTGATATTTCTGCTCTGAAGTCACTTATTTCAGGCGTATCTTCTGTTTCTACATTTGGCACTACAACAATTACCCCATAACGGGGTAGATTTTCACATATTATTCCCGGTACCCGTACTCTTTTTTTCAAAGAGTAACCACTTCTTTTTATCCAACTTCAAAAAAATAATTGATGAAAGTTTTAAAATTCGGCGGAACATCAGTCGCCCATTCTCAGAATATCTTACTGATGGAAAAAATCGTAAAAAGAGAATCTTTAAAAAGTAAAGTTGTTGTTATTGTATCAGCTCTTCACGGAGTTACAGATCAACTGATCAAAGCAGCAGAACAGGCTTCTGTAAATGATGAAAATTACAGTCAGGCCATTCAGAACCTTGAAGAAAAACATATCAGTCTGGTGAAAGAACTTTTCCCAATCGCAGAACAAAGCTCATGGCTGAGTTTTGTAAAAAGACATTTCAACGATATCGAGGATCTCTGCAACGGAATTGCTGTTCTTGGGGAATTGACAGACAGAATTAAAGATAAAATTGCTTCTTACGGAGAATTCCTTTCCTCAAAAATTATAGCTGCAAGATTACAACATGAGGGATTGGACTGCGTCTGGATGAACTCTGCAGAACTGATCAGAACAGACAGTAATTTTACCCATGCAAAAGTAGATTTTAAATCCACCGATCATAATATTGCCCGTTTTCTGAATGAAAATCAGAACCACATTATCGTAGGACCAGGTTTTATAGCGAAGGACGAGAAAAATAACGCCACCACATTAGGGAGAGGCGGATCAGATTACACCGCATCTATTATTGCAGCGGCTATTGATGCAGAAGAACTCCAGATCTGGACCGATGTAAGCGGGATGATGACTGCTGATCCCCGTCTGGTCTCCAATGCTAAACCTATTTCAGAAATATCTTATCATGAAGCGATGGAACTGTCACATTTTGGGGCTAAAGTGCTCTACCCGCCTTCCATTCAGCCTGTCATGGTAAAAAATATAAACCTGCATATCAAAAATACTTTTGATCCCGATGCAGAGGGAACTCTGATTTCTCATCAACTACAATCTTCAGAAGATGAAAAACAGATTGCAGTAGGAATCTCCAATATGAACAGTATTGCCCTGCTTACACTGGAAGGCAGCGGAATGGTAGGAATACCCGGAATTTCAGCTAAATTATTTCAGTGTTTAAGCCATGAAAAGATCAATGTAATCCTTATAACACAAGGTTCTTCAGAGCATTCCATCACCATTGCAATTGAAGAAAAAGAAGCTTTACGTGCCGAGCATGCAATCAACTCTTCTTTTGCGGATGATATTAATCTGAAAAGAGTGTACGCGGTGAAAATTGAGACCGGACTTTCTATTGTAGCTCTGGTCGGAGAAAGTATGAAAAGCAGAAGCGGCGTAAGTGCCAAAATGTTCGGATGTCTGGGAAATAACGGAGTTAATATTAGAGCCATAGCACAAGGGTCTTCGGAAAGAAATATCAGTATTGTGATTTCAGAAAAAGACAGTAAAAAAGCGGTAAATGTGCTTCACGAAGATTTTTTCGAATCTGAAATAAAACAAATTCATCTTTACATCTGTGGAACAGGAAATGTAGGTTCAAAACTGATCCAGCAGATTTATGACCAAAATGATTATCTAAAAGAAAACTTTCTGATCAACCTGAGAATTGCAGGAATCTCCAACAGCCGGCATATGATGTTTTCAGATCAGGGAATATCACAGGAAAATTATCTTAACTGGAATCAGCAGGGTGAAAAAGCCTCTGCCAGGGAATTTGCTGATGAAATTATCTACAGAAACCTTAGGAATTCTGTTTTCGTTGATGTAACTGCAAGTCCTGAGGTTCCTGAAGTATATGAAAGCTTATTAAAAAGAAGTGTGGATATTGTTGCCTGTAATAAAATTGCAGCTTCTTCTGATTTTAGAAAGTATAAAACCTTAAAAAATACCGCCAGAAACCACAACTGCAGTTTTTATTTTGAAACCAATGTAGGGGCAGGGCTTCCGGTAATAGGAACTATCAACGACCTCATCAAAAGCGGAGACCAGATTCAATCCATTAAAGCTGTACTGAGTGGAACATTGAATTTTGTGTTTAATGAGTATGACGGAAACAGAACTTTTTCTGAAGTGGTAGCCCAGGCTCAGAAGGAAGGATACACAGAGCCGGATCCAAGGCTTGATCTTTCGGGAACAGATGTAGCAAGAAAAATTTTAATTCTGGCCAGAGAGGCAGGATATCCGCTTCAGTTTGAAGACATTGAAAATAGAGGTTTTCTGCCTGAAGAATGTATGGAAGGAAGCGTTGAAAACTTTTATGAGAAACTCACAGTATATGAAGACCATTTTAAAAACTTATTAAACAATGCTAAAAACGAAGGTAAAATATTAAAATACGTAGCAGAATTTGAAGACGGAAAAGCCAGAGTAGGTTTACAGCATATTGCTCCGGACAGCGATCTGTTTCATCTGTATGGCAAAGACAATATTGTCATTTTCAAAACGCTGAGATATTCCGAACAGCCTTTGGTGGTAAAAGGAGCCGGTGCCGGAGCTGATGTAACAGCAAGTGGAGTTTTTGCAGATATTATCCGTTCTATTTAAAAATACAAATATGAAAAAAGTAAAATTAAAAGTACCCGCCACTGTAGCCAACCTGGTTTGCGGATTTGATATTTTAGGAATGGCAGTTCATGATCCTTATGATGAAATGGAATTCAGATTATTGGAAACTCCTGATATTATTATACATCATACAGACTCTTTCGGGCTGCCTGAAGAACCGTCCAAAAATGTTGCAGGCATCGTCTTGTTGAAAATTCAGGAACATTTTAATCTGAAAAATGGTTTTGAAGTCATTATTCATAAACATATAAAGCCTGGAAGCGGGCTCGGCTCCAGTGCGGCAAGTGCCGCCGGAGCCGCCTTCGGAGCCAATGTCTTATTAGGAAACAAATTGTCAAAGGAAGAAATGGTTCATTTTGCCATGTTTGGAGAAGAACTGGCTTCGGGAGTACGCCATGCAGACAATATCGCGCCATGCATCTATGGTGGAATTACGCTGGTAAAATCTACCAACCCGATTGATATTATTCCGCTGAACAGCCCTGATTTGTTTGTAACAGCAGTACATCCGCAGGTAGAAGTTAAAACTTCGGATGCCAGACAGATTTTAAAGAAAAATATCAGTTTGAAAAGCGCTGTGGAGCAATGGGGAAATATTGCAGGGCTGATAGCTGGAATTGAGAAAAATGATTTCCCGTTAATTGGAAGAAGTCTTAACGACGTCATCATAGAACCTGTCCGCAGTATCCTGATTCCGAAGTTTGACGAAATCAAAGAAAAAAGCTTACAGATAGGATCTTTGGGAGGAGGAATTTCCGGATCAGGACCTTCCATTTTCATGCTGTCAGAACAAAAAGAAACGGCAGAAAAAATTGCTCAGATGATGGAGTCAGTGTATAATGAAATTGAAATAGAAAGTTTTGTCTATGTTTCAAAAATAAATCCGGCAGGAATTCAGATTGTTGAAGAAAATTAACCTTAAAAAACAGAAATGAAATATTATAATTTAAAAGACCATCTTGAAAAAATTGATTTCAGAGAAGCAACAATAAAAGGTCAGGGAAAAGAAAAAGGATTATTTTTTCCGGAAAACATTCCGCAATTTGATCAGGAATTTATTCAAAATCTTCATCAGTATTCCAATGAAGAAATTGCGTACCAGTGTATGAAAGATTTTATGGGTGATGAAATTCCTTCTGAAATCTTAAAGGAAATTGTTACTGAAACAGTCAGTTTTGATATCCCTTTGGTTAAGATCAATGAACAAATCTCTATATTGGAATTATTTCATGGTCCCACCCTAGCTTTTAAAGATATCGGAGCCAGATTCATGAGCCGCTGCCTTTCCTATTTTTTGAAAGACCGGAATAAAAAAGTTACTGTTCTGGTGGCAACTTCTGGAGATACGGGAGGAGCTGTTGCCCATGGATTTTATAAAATTCCGCAAATCAATGTAGTTATTCTGTATCCTAAAAACAGAGTCAGTCCAGTGCAGGAAAAACAATTGACAGCATTAGGCGAAAATATTTCAGCGCTGGAAGTCAACGGAAGTTTTGATGACTGTCAGAATCTTGTCAAACAGGCTTTTGCAGATGAAGAAATCAACAGTCAGTTATTTTTGACCTCTGCTAATTCTATCAATGTTGCAAGATGGCTTCCTCAGCAGATTTATTATTTAATAGCTTTAAAACAATGGATACAGGAGCATAAGGAACAACCTGTAATCTGTGTACCCAGCGGAAATTTCGGAAATATCTGTGCCGGGCTTCTGGCTCATGTCAGAGGTTTGCCTGTCAGCCATTTTATTGCCGCCTGTAATGCCAACCAGGTAGTTCCTGATTATTTTAAAACTCAGAATTACCAGCCACAAAAAGCCATTACCACTCTATCCAATGCTATGGATGTGGGAAATCCAAGTAATTTTGTACGAATTCTGGAGCTTTTTGGGAATCAGTTTGAATTGGTAAAAAATAAAATTTCAGCTTATTCCATTGATGATGAGCAGACTATGAATACTATCTCTCAGATTTATGAGAAATACGGATATGTTCTGGAGCCTCACAGCGCTGTTGCATTGGCCGCAATGGAACAATATCTGCATGAAAACCCTGAACAGAAAGGATTTATTCTGGGGACTGCACATCCTGTAAAATTCCCTGATGCAGTGGAAAAAGCCATTCATACGCAGATTGAAATTCCTGAACCTTTGAAAGAACTTATGGAAAAGGATAAAAAAACTGTAGAAATAAATTCAGATTTTGAAGAATTAAGACGATTTTTGCTTCATAAAATCTGAAGCAATGAGCAAAATATATCTTGAAGACGTTAGAATATATGCCTACCATGGTGTACTTCCCGAAGAAAATATCATCGGTACCTATTATATTCTGAACGTAGAACTTCATACCGATCTGTGGAAAGCCGCAGAATCTGATGATTTGCATGACACAATAAGCTATGCAGACATCAATGATATTCTTCATGGCGAGATGAAAATAAAATCCAGATTACTGGAACATGTTGCCGGGAGAATGATTACAAAAATTCACAACAGCTTTCCACAGATTGATTATATTAAATTAAAAATCACCAAAACAGCTCCTCCAATGCAGGGAGAAATGAAAGGCGCCAGCATTGAGCTTGAAAAAAGCTTTAAGCCGGAAAATTAAAATTCATATTTTCGTTGATAAAAAAACATTCAAATTGAAATTCGTTACAATATTATTTTTAGCAGCAGGAATCAGCGTTTTTAGCCAGACCACCGTTGATAATCAGCTGGCAGCCTATAACTTTCCGAAGATAAAATCCAGTATTACAATGCCTGTGACCATTCCTCTTTCGGAACTTAGCAATATGATCAATGCTTCTGTGAAAGATCTCGTTTATCAGGATGATTCTTATACAGACAATAACAATGACCAGTTCAAGGTAAAAGTTTGGAAAACAAGACCTATCCGCCTTGTAGGTGGAACCAGTCAGAACCTGCTGATTGAAGTTCCTTTAAAAATATGGGCAGAAAAAGGAATTGGTACATTGGGAGTTTATACCTATCAGAATACAACCTTCGAAACGGTAATGTCTTTCAATACCACCGTTACTTTTAAAAATAACTGGACCATTACGACGAATACCCGTCCGAACGGTTTCAGATGGGTTACAAAACCCGTTCTGGACTACGGAAGAATCCAGATTCCTATTACTTCCATTGTTGAAAAAAGCCTAAAAGAACAACAGGAAAAATTCTGTAAGACAATTGATCAGCAAATGGCTGCACAGTTGAATTTCCAACAATATGCCTTAATGGCCTGGAATACTTTTCTGCAGCCCTTCAATATTTCTGAGGAATATAATACCTGGCTGAAAGTAAGTCCGGTGGGAGTTAATATCACTCCTTTGAAGTTCTATGGAAATCAGATCAACGCTACTCTTGGTGTTGATATCTTTTCGGAAACTTTCACAGGAAATAAACCTGCAGCTTCTTCACCGGTGACCAGCGTTGCCAATTTTAATACAACGCCGTCAGTTGCAGATCGATTTATTTTGCAGACCACTGCTAATATTCCTTTTACTGAGGCAAGTAGTATGGCAAGAAAAACTTTCCTGAATAAGGAGTTTGATGTGCGTGATTCTAAAGTAAAAGTAACCGACATCAGGGTATACGGTGTTGATGACAGAGTAGTTATTGAAGCGCAGACTGATGGCTATATAAAAGGGACTTCCATTATTTCAGGAATCCCGGTATATGACGAAACGAAAAGGAAAATTGTTTTGTCACAAACAAAATTCAAGCTGAAAACAACCAATATTCTGCAGAAAACGGCTTCCCTTCTGTTTCAGGGAAAAATTGTAAAAATGATTGAGGAAGAATATGGTATCCCCACGCAGGAGCTGGAAGAAATTTCAAGGAAAAGTATTGAAGAAGCTTTTAATAAAGAGTATTATAAAGGATTAAAAATGAACGGAAGAGTTTTCAATCTTAAGCCCAGTAAAATTCTACTTAGCAGTACAGGAATTACCGCCGTTATTGATACAAATGCTTCGTTAAAATTGATTGTGAACGGATTCTAAAATTTTAAACTCAAAAACTAAACCAAAAACTAATAACCGACCATGAGAAAATATTTAGTAGTTGTAGATCGAAACAAAGCTGAAAAGCTGACCAGATTTGCTAATTTTTTTATTGACAGACTTGTCATCTCAGTTTTTTTTCTTGCTTTGGGCTTTACTGCTTCTTTACTGTACAACCTAGCCAATATTGACTTTCTGATCAAGATTGTTTATAAGATGTCAGAAATCAATAGGTTTCTTGATATACTGATAACCTCTCTTATCTACTTTATGTACACTTTTCTGATAGAATATTTTACCAAAGGAAGATCGATCGGCAAGTATATTACCGGAACAAAAGTCATTTGTATTGATGGAACAGAACCTACTTTCAATGATTATTTGGTTCGCAATATTTCGAGAATTGTTCCTTTTGATACATTTTCCTTCTTAGGTGAAAATGGCTGGCATGATAAATGGAGTGAAACAAGAGTAATAAACATCAAAAATTATCAGGCTGAAATTCAAGCAAAAAGCGAAATTGAGAATCTTGGAAAGAAAGAAATTGCTTAAAAACTTTTGTTCATAAAGAAATTTTACTATATTTGCACACCTCAAAAATGGTAAAAATGGTACTTTGGCCGAGCGGCTAGGCAGTGGTCTGCAACACCATCTACAGCGGTTCGAATCCGCTAGGTACCTCAGAAAAAACCTCTAAGTTATTTAGAGGTTTTTTTGTTTTTATATTTTTACGATTTTTAAATATTCCATTTTTTTCAACAATATTATTATGAAAAAGCTGATCACCTTCTTTCTGATTTCTTTTGTCTTAGCAGTTTTAAACGGATATTTTTTTAATTATATTAATGACACCTACTTACATTTTGATGTCAATTATAATAAGTCTCAAAATATCTCAAAAAATGAATTAAACTTTATTGCCCTATTCGTTGCTCCTTTTATTGAAACTTTTATATTTCAGTATCTCCCTTACCTGATTTTAAGCAAATGGATAAAGCTCAATAATAACGCATTTTGCATCATCATTATGAGTATTATTTTTGCATCAATGCATTATTATAACTGGCTCTATATTGTGATGACATTTTTTGGAGGCATTATTTTAAATAACCTTTATATTTATTACCACAAGCAGATTCCTCACTACAGTTTTATTCTAACAGTACTCTTCCACATGTTGTTCAATCTTTATGGTTTTTTGTTTATCATGTAACTTTCCTTTGTTAAAAAAACAAGCTCTTCCCGATCAAAGAAGAGCTTGGTAAATAATGCAAAAAGTAATGATGGATAAAAAATTATCTTTTTCAAAGATAAAGGGATACATCAACCTGAGTTTATGAGCAGCGTCATATCAGATCAAAAAAAAATCCCCGGAAATTCCGAGGATAAAAACTAATAACCATGAAAACTCAAATTAAACATGAGTTACATTTCTATATTGAAAAATCGTGCCAAGAATAACAATTTTGAGAAAAAAAGTTAATTTCTTACTGCAGCACCATTTTAATCAATTCAGTATTTTAAACCGATTTTACTGATACTTTAAAAATCACTTCATAATTACTTCTAATAATTTCAGATAAATATAACGGTCTGGCAAAAGTATTAAAAAAAAAGTAATTTACATTTTAATAAAATAAAATTTACATTTATGACATAAAAAAAAATTAAAATAACTTACCCGGCTATAAAAATATTTTTTGTCACAAATTGGCATACTTTATTCTTTATTTAAACCAACCCAGTAAAATTTAAATGTCATGTCACAAAAAAACTTTAATAAAGAAGATTTCACAAAAATCAAAGATGGGGAATATCAGTTGGAGTATACAATAAGTGAAATAGTTAAAGGGGCAGATCTTATCGTGGAAAGAATGACAGAAAATGGAAACTATGAAATGATTCAGCCTCAGTTACGAAAATCAAATGACAAAATATCAATCATTTGGGACAGTCCGTTCGACGGTAGAATTCTATTTGATGTATAAGGGCAATTCAGAAATGTTCATCATATAGAAAAAGCCCCCAGAAATGGAGGCCTCAAAAAACACAAATGATGAAAAAAAATTTTATATCAGAGATAAAAATTATTTTATCTATTAATTCTTAGTCAAAGATATACCACTCTTTTTTTTTATTTTATGATTATACTCATAAAATTTTTAATTCTTTTAAGTAGGGATTTTTCCGAGCCTTTCAAATATTTCTCAAAAAGAGACAATAATTAAAATCTGTAATACTCTGTTTTCTTATAACTGGGAGAACAGCATTTCTTTAGATGAAAACGCATCATAAAAATATCATGTTTTGCACAATTATCATATTCGCTAAGTCATATAAAGCATAAAAAGAAACGGCCTCCGCAAGGAGGCCTAAAAAACACAAATGATGAAAAAAATCTATTTAGAAAAATCCAAACAGAATATTGTGGAATCATTCAAAAATGGTCATTATATTGTTACATTTTCTAAGCAGAAAACACTATACAATACCGGAACAGAAGAATGAATACTTTCTATAAGAATCAAACTGCATCTGAAGATCAATTAAACACCAAAACAGGGTGAAATTATTTAGTAAACTAAAAGATCTTCATCTGTGGAACGGGTAAATTTAGTTAAATATTTATTTGCTCACAAGACTATTCCTCCCAAATGATTGGAATATACACTGTAACATATCCATCAGCATCTACATGGGCATCAGAAACCGTTGCAACGACAGTTCCATAACCTACCCAGCCTCCCTGGCCCTGCGTAGCAGAAAAATTATAGGTTCCTGCAGGAAGGCCATCATAATATTGTGGAACAGATTGAAATCCGCCACCGTAATAGGTATCATACACTTCTCCTGTAGCTATATTCTCAGCAAGAAAACTTCCTACATCATAATTTCCAGAAAGAATTTTGGTTCCGTTTTTTGAGAGAAGACCGTACCGGATCTTATAGGTCTGAGTTTTTGGCGTTTCACCGGTTATTCCTGAACTACCTTTATAGGGCTGGGCTATTTCTCTGGAGGAAAACGATGTGGCAACAGTAAGCAATGTAATCACTGCTGATACTGTAAAGATTGATTTTTTCATATTAAAACGAATTTGGTATTCAAAAATACTCAACTTATATGAATTTAATAAAAACTATTAATGAAATAAAATTTAAAAATATTCCTGAAACCCTGCATTAACAATATAAAATTCATCATTATTCAAAATCATTTTCCTTTTAACTATTAATTTTAACACTCGTTAACTAAAATTTGGCTCTATAATTGAAAATACAACTAAAATTAAAAGTCAATTGACTTTATTGTATTAAAATTTGAATTATGAGAAAGATAGTATTAGCAGGTTTTTTATCCGTCTTTTTAATGACGGCCTGCAAGAAAGATGACCGTGTTGCAGAAAAGTCGCTGGAAGCACAGAAACTTGAGTTTCAGGCCAGACAACTTGAAATAGAAAAACAAAAACTGGCTATTGAAAAAGAAAAAATGGTGTACGAAGCCCAGAAAAAAGCAGACAGTATATCAGAAAGCAAAAAATCAAGAGCTGCTGCTGAAAATAATTCAAAACCACAGGTGATCAGAGAAACACGAACAGTATATAGAGACAGAAGCTCAAACTCTGGTTCAGGCAGCAACGGAAGCTATGCCGATAACGGAAGTGGTACTTCACAGGGAACCACACAGAAAAAAGGATGGAGTAAGGCTGCCAAAGGAACTGTTATTGGTACCGTAGGTGGAGCAGCTGTCGGAGCGATAGTGGCTAAGAAAAACAGAGGCCTTGGTGCTGTCATAGGTGGTGTTGTAGGAGGTGCTACAGGATATACTATTGGTAGATCACAGGATAGAAAAGACGGACGAGTACAACCCCGTTAATAAATATTTTAATGATAAAATACAAAGATTGCTTACTTTTAAGCAATCTTTTTTTATGATACTGATTCTGTTTTCATCCATTTTCATCATTCCTGTCCTGATGGGCTGGGGAAAGATCATGGAAAATATATGGGGAGTTCTGTTTCAGGGAATTTCAGGGAAAATTTTATCCGGAATCCTGGGATTAAGTCTGATATGGACAGTTATCTCATTTTTCACTCCCTTGAATATCAATATAGAAATACCTTCCATACTCTCAGGGCTATTCTTTTTCTTTAAAAACAAACTTTATCAGAATTTCTATAAGCTTACAAAAAAAGATTTTAAAGTATTAAGTGTAAGTTCTCTGGTTATTATATTCGCAGGTTCTTTTTATCCTTATATATTGGATCATTTCGGATATTATATTCCTACGTTGAAATGGCTCACAGAATATGGTCTGGTAAAGGGAATTTCTAATGTAGACCTCACCTTAGGGCAAATGTCTGTCTGGCATATCTTTCAGGCTGGGTTTTCTAATTTCTCTGACCCTTTCTTTAGAATCAATACCGTGCTGCTTATCATCTACAGTATTTATAGTATTGAAAAGAAAAACTGGATACATCTATGTTTCCTACCGGTATTACTGCTGTTTTCACAGTCTCCAAGCCCTGATCTTCCTGTTATTATTTTTTCATTGATTATTTTAAATGAGATCATGACAGGGAACAGAAATTCCACTTTCCTTTTTACATTTTCAGTATTTGTTTTTGCCATAAAACCAACCATGATATGGCTGCCTGTATTGACATTCCTAAGTTCAGTTTTTATTTTTAAAACCCATTTCAAATCCTTCTTTTCAGGAATAATCATTTTACTGCTTTTCTTCATTAAAAATATCTGGACATTTGGATACCCGGTTTTTCCGATAGCAATAGGCGATATAGGAGTAGCCTGGAAGCCTGATCCGGAGGTTTTAAAAATCTCCTCACAATTTGCCATTATGAAAACGTATGATATGCAGTACACGTATGAAGAAATCCAGAAATTTTCAACTGCAGATTATATCAGAAACTGGTTTTCTCTGGAAGGAATCAAATCCAAAATCAACATTCTTTTTGTTTTGAGCTTAGTCATTTTCACTGTCTTTACCTTAGTAAAAAAGAAAAAGCTCACCACCCTGATCTGTCTTTCATTATTGATAAAGAGTATATTAGTTCTTATTTTTTCAGCCCAATACAGATTTTTCACAGATGTCTTTTTCGTGATATTCTTTGTTATTTTCCATGAATATTTTGATCAGAAAAAAGCTGTTATTGTTTTCTCAATTTTAAGCGTATTTTTTATTTCCATTTTATCTTTCCCGGAATTTATCCAGAGATATCTTCCAAGTTTCAGATCCGGAAACTTCATGAAAGGATTTGAAAAAGAACAGATATACAAGCCTGCAACGTATGAATATCAGCAGTTTCATACATTTAAGGTAGGAAATTTTAAATTTAATATGGTTCACCATTATCCTTATAGTTTTGACACACCGCTTCCGGCCATCACTCCGGCTTATTTTTTCGATAATGTAAAGGCCGGTATTTTTCCACAACTCTCGGATAAAAATGATATCAAAAAAGGATTTATCAGGAAAAAGATGACCTCAGAAGAAAAAGAGGAAGTCCAAAAGGTTATCAATACTATCGAAAACACTGATAAATAGAACAAATCCAGAAACTTTATTATCTGAAGAAAAAAAGGTAATTTTGTATCATGTTCAACACATTAGGTAATCTTCTTAGTCTTACAACATTTGGAGAAAGTCACGGAGTGGCTTATGGCGGTATCATCAATAATTTTCCGGCAGGTTTAGCGGTAGATCTCGATAAAGTTCAGTATGAACTGAACCGAAGAAAACCTGGCCAGTCGGCAATCGTTACACAAAGAAAGGAAAGCGACACGGTAAAGTTTCTTTCCGGAATCTTTGATGGCAAAACAACAGGTACGCCCATCGGTTTTATCATTGAAAATGAAAATCAGAAATCTAAAGATTATGATCACATAGCTGGCGCATATCGTCCAAGCCATGCTGATTATACTTATGACCAGAAATTTGGTTTCAGGGATCATCGTGGCGGCGGAAAATCTTCTGCAAGAGAAACAATGAACTGGGTAGTGGCAGGAGCCCTTGCCAAACAACTTTTACCCAACATTGAAATCAATGCTTACGTTTCTTCCGTAGGTGATATTTTCTGTGAAAAGCCTTATCAGGCTTTAGACTTCTCCCAAACAGAGAGCAATGATGTTCGTTGTCCGGATACTGAAACGGCAGAAAAGATGATTGCAAGAATCAAGGAGATCAAAAAAGAAGGAAACACAATCGGAGGAACCATCACCTGTGTGATTAAAAATGTTCCTGTAGGAATAGGTGAACCCATATTTTCAAAGCTTCAGGCTGAACTGGCAAAAGCAATGCTGAACATCAATGCCTGCAAAGGATTTGAATATGGAAGTGGTTTCTGTGGTGCTAAAATGACAGGAAAAGAACATAATGATGCTTTCAATACAGATTTTACAACAAAATCTAACCTTTCAGGAGGTATTCAGGGTGGAATTTCCAATGGAATGGACATCTATTTCCGCGTAGCTTTCAAACCTGTAGCTACTATTCTGAGACCTCAGGACAGTATTGATAAAGACGGAAATCCAGTCATTGTAGAAGGAAAAGGACGCCACGATCCTTGTGTCGTTCCAAGAGCCGTTCCTGTAGTGGAAAGTCTGGCTGCGTTTGTACTGGCAGATCTGTTTTTGATCAACAAAACAAGAAACATCAATAATTTTTAACATAAATATTTTTGGTAATGAAAAATTACTGGGATAAAGGAATTTCGTTTGAAGAATATCTTCAGATTGCAAAAGAAAGATTAGAAAATCCTGCCAACCAACAGGAAGCTGACTATAAACAATATTACGAGCTGGGTCTTCAGAGAATGGACCGAACGGTAAAAAAGTACGTTCCGGATGAGGATCAGCTGAAAGAACTTGCTGCCAAAAACTTTGACGGAAAAATTCTGATTATTTCCGAAGCATGGTGTGGAGACGCAAGTGCAACAGTACCTGCTCTTTTCAGATTTTTTGAAGGACATAATGAAGTAAGAGTTTTTCTGAGAGACAATGATAAAAGCTTAATCAACCAATTTTTAACGAACGGTACGGAATCCATTCCGAAAGTCCTTATCCTTGACAAAGACCTGAATGTAAAAAATTCATGGGGGCCACGTCCCAAATATGGATATGAGCTTCTGATGAAATATAAAGCTGATCCTGAAGCGTATCCAAAAGATACTTTCTACAATGATCTGCAGATATATTATGCCAAAAACAGAGGTAAAGATGCTGTTCAGGAAATTTTAGGCCTGCTATAAAAAAGTGATATGAAAAAAAATGTCATTTATCTTGTAATTATTGCCATCATAGGTGTGGTTGCCTTCGTACCCGGAATAAGAAACTCTCTGAAAGATGCATTCTTTCCTGTAGCCACTATTGAAAATGCTGTTCACATCAGTGAAGAGGATTATGATATAGAACTTAAAGGCATTAATGCACCAAGCACCAATCTTAAGAATTTTAAAGATAAAGGGGTTTTTCTGAACTTCTGGGGAACATGGTGCCCACCTTGCAGAAAAGAATGGCCTTCTATTCAGAAACTTTATGATACAAGAAAAGATCATGTTGATTTTGTTTTAATTGCCATGAATGATAAAGAAGAGGATGTAAGGAAGTTTTTGAAAGAAAACAACTATACTGTTCCGGTATATATTGCTCAAAGTCCTATTTCTGAGAAAATTCTTCCAAAGGTATTTCCTACCACTTTCCTACTGGATAAAAACGGAAGAATCCTTATTAAAGAGGATGCTACAAAAGACTGGAACACAGAGACTGTGCATCAGTTCATTGACAATATTATCAAATAATATTTTAACTAAATTTTATAATTTGTTGGTACAGGATTTGCGAATTTTATAGCGTTGAAAAATTTATTAATCCAAACACAAAATGAAATATTCAAAATTAAATCTTGCAAAAGAAGCCATCAATCATAAGGGCTTTATCAAAAAGATCCCTGATATTTTCAGAATGGTTAAAATGTGGAGAAAAGGTATTTATCCAATGAAATCCATAGACATTATTCTTCCTTTACTGGGGATTTTATATGTACTCTCTCCTATTGACCTCCTTCCTGAATTTGTTATACCAGTTCTTGGAGTTATGGATGACCTGGCAGTATTGTCACTTACCATTCCTAAGCTCATCAAAGAGGTTGACAAATTTTTATTGTGGGAAGCCCAGCAGAAATATAGCGGTACCCAAGTCATTGATGCTGAAATTGTAAAATAACAGTTTATTATATTTTTAACACCATCCCGGCCAATCCGGGATGTTTTTTTATATCACTATACGAAGATTTTTTTTACTTTTGTTTTTGAACAAACACAAGAACAAAATGAAAAAGAATGTAACCCTGTATGAGGATATAATCCTTCATCCTCTCCTACAATTTAATCTGAAAAGTAATCCTGTCTCTATGGCTTTCAGCTGAAAGCTATTTAAATTCTATAAGCCATGACAGGGAATATTGCCGGGGATCAGAATCCTCGGGTTGGAACAGTGTGTTCCTACGAAATAAAGCCTTCAGGACTTTCATTTGTACTGAATGGAGACTATGAATGGTATCTTTATAAGAAACAGAAAAACGGAAGCTGGAAAGACATCACCGGAAAGCCAAAGACCGGTGAAAAGGTAACATACAACTTTGGGGAAATAGCGCTGGGAGTAGAATTTCAAATAAAAGTCTATGAGATTAAAAAAGGGCTTTTACCTGGTTTTCCCGTTACCAAGGAACTTGCTGGCAGCCTTACAATAGTTCCTATCAGCAACAAGGTTCCAAAGATTGATAAAGTAGTACTCTTCAACAGAGGAGCAAAAGATTTCAATACAGCCAGCTACCGTGATACTCTTATTGCGCAGGCTCACTGCATCGCGATGTTTAATAAAGAAATTGAATTTCACCTTTGGGAAGATGACGCTTCTGGAAAAGGACACGATGCCAGTATTAACCAAAACAACCGTCACACACGCAGCTACAAGGCTCGCGTCAATGAAAAAGGAATTGCGGAAGTATCTATTCATTTAATATCTGATGAAAAAATCCTTCGTCAGATGGCCAATCAGTTTCTAATGCAAGGAGACAGAAATGAAGGCACTAATCATGAGTATTATGTTACGGCTACTTACTCCAGGAAAATTCAGGGAGCCAGCCAGGTGAATGTAGAGGTAGCCAACCCTGATTATAAAGGGCAGCCTCAAAATCAACCCAAACCCAAGCCGCAACCTGAGAAACACACACCAAAATTCCCGGCCGGACAAGGAGGTGGTCCCAAACAACCGGATCCTAAAGGCAATATTATAGAAGCTGTTTTCATAGATGACACAGGAAAAGAGCTTTCCAAAGTAGGTGTAGGAGATAAAGTAAGGGTAAGAATTCACACCAAGAATATGGTGGGAAAACACATCCAATATGTTATCTGGAAATATGATTCCACATCCACTCATGATGTTTATAGAAGTGCAATGATTAAAATACCCGCAGATATTTGTGACACTTCAGGATTTGTCATTACCAAAGATATTTTTGAAAAAGGAACAGGCTCTGCTACCGGCGGTCCGGATTACTATACCCAAAACTATTTTATAGAAATTATCTCCAAGGATCTTTCTGCAGAATCTCAGAAATTTGGGGTAAATTCGGAAGGACTGATGGAAATGGAGAAGGTGAAGAGTGTGGTGGGGGTGCAGAAGCAGCCAGAACCTAATAATTCAAAAGACAAAAAATGTCCGCGATGTAAAAAGCTTACAGAAGATGAATTGAAGAGAGTATTTCCAGCAGCCGATTCAAAGTTAATTACTGAAATTGTTAAATCGTTTAATGAATATTGCGTTAAATTTAATATAAATACCTGTACCCTAAAAGCACACTTTTTTGCTCAAGCTAAACAAGAAAGTTCTGATTCTTTATTACCCGCTATAAATGGTGAAAGTATGAACTATTCTGTAAATGGATTGTTAAACACAGGACTAAAAAACGTATCTTCCAAATACAAATTTGGAACTAAAACAGGACTAGAAATGGCTAAAGACCTGGGAAGAAAAGAAGGAGAAAGTACATTATCTTTAGACAGACAAATTAAAATTGCTAATTTTATTTATGGTTTGAACCCTAAAGCTAAAGATTTAGGAAATAAGGCTCCAGCAGACAATAAAAACTTAGAAGAAGCAAATAATGAGGGATGGAGATATAGAGGGAGAGGTATGTTGCAAATCACGGGAAAACATAATTATACTGAAATAGAAAATCATGTAAATTCTGTTCTTGGTAAAAATATTCTAGATATTAAAGCAGGTAGAAAATATGATTCTAAATTTACACCGACAGAAGCTTTACTATCTGGGCTTGGGGATTGGAGCTTTCATAAAATGTACATACCTGCTAAAATAGGAGTTACAAAAGAAGTTTGTTTAGAGGTTATAAAACTTATTAATAGTGCAACTAAATCTAAGACAAAAAGAATAGCTTATTTAATTGGAGGAAACTGGTACCCAGATGATGATACGACAAAAAAAGCTCACACAATTAAGAAGGAAGATTCAATGAAGGTCATATTTCGAGTAGATGACTGCTTATTAAATAAAGAAACAGAGCCTCTTAATACTACTGCAGCAAAAATTGTAATAAAATTTGGCGAAAATGCCGACAAGTCTGCAGTTAGCGAAAAGTCATTAAATATTCTAAGAGAAGTCGGAGAAAAAACTAAAAATTATCTCATAACCATTACTAGTACTGCAAGAGACCCATATAATCAAGCAAGAGTAATGTATGATAATATCGTAAAAAAAGGAATGAAAGAACAAAGAAATATTTATAAAGCTTCAGGACAAAAAGTACTAGACATATATGACAATGCTAAAGCCAAAGGAAAAAATAAGCAGGAAATAATCAAAGAAATGGAAGCAAAAATAAAAGAGCTTGGCCCCAAGACCGTATCAAAACACTGTGAAGATCCGAAAGTGACAAATGTATTAGATATAACTCAAGCTATGAGTCATCCAAAAGATTTTAAAAACGAGATTGCTTCCAGAGTTGATAAAGTATTAGATGAGAACGGTTGTTATCACATTGAAATAAAACAATAATTTTATGAAAAATATATTTTTAATATTTTTTTTAGCAATATTTACTTGCTTTTTTTCTATTTCATGCAAAAAATACGAAAATATTGCTATTACAACTAAAGCTAAAGACACTTTATTTTTAAAGGAGAATACTATTTTATTTATAACTCCAAGCGAGAAAAAAACTGAAGAATTAAAAAAACAACATGGAGAAGATTTTTATACAATTGCAGATGATGCTAATTACTATTACTCAAATGCAACAGAATATTTAGATTCTTTAAAAATAAAATATGCAAATTATAATAAAAATGAGGTAATAGCTTTCAAAGAAGGCTTAAAAACAAAAATAATTACTCCACAAAAAAGCAGCTGGTATTCAATACTCTATAAAGATAAAAAAGCAAAAGTCGTTGACCTGATTAATTTTAAAAAAGAGTATAATATATTTTATAAATCTTCAATCGAAGAAAATAAAAGTTTAAAAATGTGGTATGGAACATATTTAAACTCTGATTCTGAAAGTCTTGATTCATATGAAACTATTATTCACAAAATAGGCTGGTACAAATTATCTATAAAAACAGATGAAATTACTTTTGAAAGTGATCGAAGAATGGAATCAGAATTTCCCACTGAATCTCCGGGGGGCCTTTATATTAATTATGTTTGTAATTATAAAATCGAAGGCGATACTATAAAACTTTTTGAAAAAAAAGATTCTACCCACAAAAAACCTTTTGAAATTGAAAATACAACAGTTAAACCTGTTTTATTATTATTTAAAAAAAATAACAAATTTTATGGTATATCTGAAGATATTACAGAATCAGAAAATCTCAATAATGCTGTGAGAGGCAAGGGAAAATCACCATATCTTTTTAAAAAATTTGATAAATAAATTATTAAGTATTATCTGATAAAAAAGGCAATAATCTTCTCTATGAGAGTAATATGATTATTAACAGTTTAATTTAAAAATAAAAAATATATTAACTTAATGATCAAAACAATCTAACACCATCCCGGTCAATCCGGGATGGTTTTTTGTTTACAAATGAGTGATAAATTTTTAAGCCTTATTTCAATTCCTTAAATTTGCAATATCTAATAAAAAATAATGGAAAGTAAAAAAGAATTCTTCTTAGAGTGTTACAAACTAGGCATCATCAAATTCGGCAGGTTTACCCTGAAAAGCGGTATTGAAAGTCCTTTTTATGTAGACCTGAGACCTTTGGCTTCAGATCCTAAAATTTTAAAAAATCTTGCTAATTATTTATTGGAAATGCTTCCGTTAGATAATTTTGATTTAATCTGTGGAGTTCCTTATGCTGCTCTTCCTATGGCTACAGCAATGTCTCTGGAAAGCTATATTCCATTAATTATTAAAAGAAAAGAAGCAAAAAGCTACGGTACCAAGAAGCTGATTGAAGGAATTTACCAGAAAGGACAAAACTGTCTTTTGGTAGAAGATGTGATCACTTCAGGAAAATCTTTGCTGGAAACCATTCCTGAAATAGAACAGGAAGATCTTAAAGTTTCAGACATTGTGGTGGTACTTGACAGAGAGCAGGGAGGAAAACAATTATTGGAAAGCAAAGGATACAGAGTACACACCCTTTTCAATATTTCGGAAGTATGCAATATTCTTCAGGAAACTGGTGAATTGTCAGATGAAGAAGTAAAAAGAATTCAGGACTTCCTTCAGGGAAATCATATTCAGTTTGAAGAGAAAACAAGATCTTCTTATGAACAGAAACTTCAGGTAACACAGCATTCCGTTTCAAAAAAATTACTGGAAACAGCTTTGGCAAAAAAATCAAACCTTATTGCCTCTGCAGATGTTACTACAACTCAGGAGCTGTTGGAACTTGCTGAAAAAGTAGGTCCGCATATTATTGCTTTAAAAACGCATATCGATATTATTTCTGATTTTGAATACGAAAAAACAATTACTCCTTTAAAAGCTATTGCTGCAAAACACCAGTTCTTACTGATGGAAGACAGAAAATTTGCTGATATCGGAAATACACAGGAACTTCAGTTCACAAGCGGAGTTTTCAAAATTACAGATTGGGCAGATTTTGTAACTTCTCAGGTAATCGGAGGTTTTGAATCATTAGACTGTTTCAAAAATGTAGGAGTGGTAGCCATTGTTGGAATGTCTTCCAAAGGAGCTCTGACAACTGCAAGCTATCGTGAGGAAGCTTTAAAAGTGGCTTTATCTCATCCTAATGTAATTGGTGGTGTATCTCAGAATAAAATTCCTGAGGATCTGCTATTGTTCACTCCTGGGGTAAACCTTGCAGATTCAGGAGATGGCAAAGGACAGCAGTACAACACACCGGAACATGTTTTCAAAACACTGCACACAGATTTTATCATCGTAGGAAGAGGAATCTACCAATCCAATGATCCTGAAGCATCTGCCATCACTTATAAAACAGAAGGATGGAATGCTTATATTAATTCTTTGGAAAAAAAAGCAATTCAAGGTTAAAATGCTATAAAGTATATCCAAAATAAGTTATATTTGAGCTTTATCACGAATATTTGAAAAAGATCAGCATTTGCCTTATTTTGTTATGGGGAGTTGTACAGGTTTCTGCACAGACAGACAGTATATACATTGAAACAAAACTGTCTCCTGACAAAAAAAACCTTGAGGTCCGCCAGGAAATTGTTTATTACAATCACTCCGGAAAAGACCTTCAAACCGTAAAACTCCTGAATTGGGTTGCCGCGTACAATAAACGGGGAACTTCTTTAGTCTACAGAAAACTGGAAGACCGGAATAATGATTTGCATTTTGCAAAAAAAGACCAATTGGGAAAACTTCTGGAACTGAACATTAAAAATTCTGAAAATGAAGCCCTTCCTGTCAATACCCTCTCAGATGAAAATCTTTTTATTCCTCTGAAAAATGTATTAAAACCCGGCGAAAGCGTCACTCTACAGTTGCAATACAGGATGCAGCTTCCCGATAAAACTTTTACGGGATACGGAACATCCGCTCAGAATACGGTATTAAAATATTTCTTTATTGTTCCGGATCATTTTGATCCGGACAATATTTCCAGAAGAAATTATCACGATATTGAGGAACAGGTAAGCTTTAATACTTTCTGGACCGTCAATTTTGATATCCCTGTGAACAGTTTTGTTGAAGGTAACCTTCCTCAGGTTCAGATGAACTCATTTAAGGGCTATCTCGATTCTGATCCTGAGTTTTTAATTTCTCCGACAGCATTTCAATCCATAAAAACCAATGTTGACGGAGAGGAAATCGAAATCAAATTTGGATATAATCTGAAACCGGATGAAAAACAAAATCTGGAGTTTTATCTTCCTTTACAATTAAAATTCATTAAAGAACGCATCGGGTACCTTCCGAAAAGTATTTTTATCTCAGATAAATTCAGAGCCAAAGAAGACTTTTTCGGGAATAATGATATTACTTTCTGGAAATTCAGATTCCGCCTGTTTACCGAGACCGAAAAAACCGATATGGATTATTTCGGGATCATTGCCAAGAAAATTCTTGACGAAGGCGTTATTGCAGATAAAGAAAAAGACCACTGGTTTAAAAATGGTTTAAAGTCTTATCTTGAAATTCAGTATCTCAAAAAATTCTACGCTGATACGAAACTTTTAGGGACACTTCCGGAGACCAGAATCTTTGGACTTAAACCATTAAAGTTATTCCACGCCTCCAAAGTAAAACTTCTGGACCGCTACGGACTTTCCTATCAGTATATTATGCTGCAGAACCTTGATCAGAAAATTGATGAACATTTCCCTGTTCTGAGTAATTTCAATGATATGGCCATCAGCAGCTTTGAAACAGGAAGCCTTTTCAACTACTCGGCAGACAAAATGGGATATGAACAATTCGATGGTATTCTAAAAAATTATATTGCTCAGAATTCCGGAAAAAAAATTAATCCTGAAGAATTTCTGTCATCTCTTTCTGAAAACAATACATCGACAGCCTACCTTTCCAACTTTTTCAAACAAAAGAACAGGGTTGATTTTAAATTGAAAAACATTAGAAAAGATAATGACTCTCTGCAAATAAAAATTGTAAAAAATACAGATATTTCTATTCCTGTAAAGCTGGAAACAGAAACCAGAGAAGGAGAAAAGAAAGCGTATTGGATAGACACGGAGGAAAATGAACGTACCACCAGCCTGTCGCTTCCTGCATCAGAGAATATTTATAAAACCACCTTAAACAGTGGCTATATTTTCCCTGAATCCAATTACAGAGACAACTTCCTGTATGCGAAAGGTTTATTTTCCAATGCAAAAAAAATTAAACTTAAATTAATAAAAGATATTCCCAACCCGGAATACAATGAGATTTACATCAGCCCAAGGGTGCGTTTCAACAATACATATGATAAATTTCTTCTGGGAGCCAATTTTAAAAATCAATCTTTCTTTGACCAGAAATTCCTGTATTCGGTGACTCCAACCTATAGTACCGGAACAGGGAAACTTACCGGTTCGGGAGCTGTCTCCTATTCTATTCTGCCTGCAGAAAGCATTATCAGAAGTCTTACATTCGGGGTTTCCGGTTCTTATTTTCATTATGATTATGATCTTGCCTACAGAAAGACCTCTATATCTTCTTCTATTAACTTCAGAAAAAACCCAAGAAGTACAGTAGGCAGAAGTCTGGGAGTTTCCTATAATTATTTTGAAAGGGATCTGAGTCCTAAGATGATTGCCAATAATGATTACAGTAAATATAACCTCTGGAGTATCGGGTATGGCTATAGTGACAGCCAGATGATTCATGAAAAAAGCTTCAGCCTGAGCACCCAGGGAATGGAAGATTTCAATAAAATAACGGCTGAAGGCTTTTACAGATGGGAATTCGCTCCCAAACAAAAGCTGAGCTTACGTTTATTTGCCGGGTATTTCTTAAGAAACAACACCAGAAATAACCTCTTCGACTACGGGATTTCCAGGGTTTCCAACTATTCATTCTCTTATACGCTTTTGGGAGAAAGTGCCAGCAGCGGTCTTCTTTCCCAGCAGTTTATATTAGCTGATGGTGGTTTTAAATCCTTTCTTCCGGGAACAGTGAATCAATGGATTACGTCTGCCAATGTAGATTCAAGCGTATGGAAAATATTCCACGTATATGCAGATGCCGGAGTTTATAAAAACAAAGATCTTCCCGCCAAATTCATCTGGGACACCGGGGTTAAAGTAAGAATCATCCCCGATTTTCTGGAAGTTTATTTTCCGATACAATCGTCTTTAGGATTTGAACCTTCATTCAAAGATTATGGGAAGCGTATCAGATACACTTTAATTCTTAATCTCGGATCCATTATTAATGCAGCGAGAAGAGGTTGGTATTAAGTAAGATTCTGAAAAATAAAAAATAAGGACAACCTGCTATCGGTTGTCCTTTCTTATTTAAAACTAATCTTTTATTATTTTCTGTGAGATCGGAATATTGTTAATGGTTCCCGTCACAATATAAGTTCCTTTTGGAAGCTCTGCAATATCAAGAGTTGAGGCCAGCTTAGTAGGTGATTTTTTAACGACCTGTCTGAATGTATCGTAAACTTTCACATCTTTCACCTCAGTTCCGAACACTACTTTACTGTCTTTTATGAATGGATTCTGTACAAAACCTGATTTCACACTTCCTTCAAGAGAAAAGTCTGCCATATTATCATTACTTCCTACTAAATTTCTTCTGATAGCCGTGGTTGTAGTGGGAGATGGAGCCGGCCCGTCTCCTTTAAACTGATCAGCATTGGATCCGTACCCTACAAAATCCAGAACATTGGATGCAGAAGGTCCTGTGACCTGCACTATATTTCCCGCTAATGCAACTTTTCCTGATACGTTGGAAATTTTTAATCCGGAAGATTTATTGGGAGTTCCGTCAAAATTTACGATTGTTGTTGCAATAAAATCCGGTGTTGGCAGATTTTCAACACCACCTTCAATCGCTGATTCCTGAATCAAATAGGTTTCTTCAGGTCCTAATGTCAAATCCGGAAGTGTATGATATTCTGTAAAAGCACCTATCGCCGGAGCATATTGAATACTTGCTCCCGTCAAAGAAACCAAAGTAGTTCCGATATTTTTAAGGACGATATAATTATTCTTCAATATAGCCCCTGAATTGGCACTCCCGCCATAGATCTCATTGATCACAATCTGAGCATTTGAAAAAGAAGCTAATAATGTAAGTCCGGCAAGAGTAAAGATTTTTTTCATCGTATTAATTTTAGAAATGGATTGATCATAAAACATCAAAAACAATACCACCAAATTAAAAAATATATAGGATACAAAAACTTAAAAATCAGCAAACAATCACAAAAACAGCCACTTCGTTGAAGCGGCTGTTTATATTTTATTAATAAAAGATTAGTCTTTAAGTACTTTCTGAGAAACCGGTCGATTGTTTACTGTACCTGTAACGATATAGTTTCCTTTTGCCAATTCAGCAACACTTACAGATTCGTTTTGTTTTACTGAAGTTTCTTTTACAAGTTGTCCGAACATATTGAACACTTTTACGTCTTTTACATCAGATCCGAAAACGATTTCGTTATTTTTAACAAAAGAGTTCTTTACAAAGTTGGCTGATTTTACATTTTTAGTATCAAGAACAGCAAGAGTTCCTGTGCTTACAATGATATCATCAATAAAGAATCTGTTATTGGCAGCTGCAGATCCTTCAAATGTAAGAGTTACAGCTCCGGTAGCGCCTGTAATATTTACGGTATAGTTAGAAAAAGCTCCTTTTACAATAGTTACGCTTGCCTGATCAAGAGTAGCACCTGTTGCAGATATATTTAAAGTACTTTTTTCACTAGCCCCATCCCATGCACCTGCTCTGAATGTTAACGTAGCTGATCCTGTTAAATTAAAAGTTGGAGTAGTAATTGACCCTTTTAGACTACTTGTACCTGCCTTAAGACATCCGTTTCCTTTATAAATTTTAGTAAAAGTCCAGTTTCCGCCAGTTGTATAAGAGCTGGATCCATCAGCAAATCCACTTGATGCAATGCCTCCACTCCAAGCACCATCATTTCCTCCTGTTCCTGTTACATCATCAAATGTAGCACTGAAGGCTGTTTGTGCAAAAATTCCACTTGCTAACATTACTGTAGCAAATAACGAATAAAGTTTTTTCATGATTTAAATTTTTTGTTATTAATAATTTTTTTCCGTAACAAAACTACATTCTAATTTTTTTTCAGGGACAATAAAGAGGTTAAGTTTTTGTTAATAATAGTTGACCTCTTAATGTTAACATTTTTTAATTATTTTTACGAATTATTTTTAAAAGTTGCGGAATTTTGTCATTCTATTCGTTTTGTTCTTCGTAGGCATATTTTCAGGAAATGCTCAGGTATTTTCATGGAAAAATCCCAACGTGCCTGAAGACAGCATCAAAAGAGACAGTATTCTTGCGGCAAAGCTGGAGCAGGACATCTTTGCAAAGGACACGCTGGATTTCATAAGAACGCACAATAAGATCATTATTGATGAAGCCGTACTGGCAAAAAATGATAAAAAGCGATTTTTAGGAGAGCTTAATTCAAAAGGATCTATTATCCGTGGGATTACTTTTGGTAACAACCAGGGACAGTCTGTACAAAGTTCCATGGATCTTCAGATCTCAGGGCGGTTATCCAAAGATGTTACTATTTTAGCAAGTATTTCAGATCATAACCTGCCGATTCAGGCTGATGGTTATACCCAGACTTTGGAGGAGTTTGACAAAATCTATATGCAGCTTAATATCAAGGATAAATCTATCCTCAGAGCAGGGCATCTTGACCTTGTGGAAGCTAAAAATTATTTTGCCAAATACCAGAGGAGAAGTATGGGACTTCAATTCCAGACAGAATTCGGGAAGGAAAACAAGACATTCCTAGATATCTCTGCAGGGGTTGCACGAAGTGAATTCCACAGAATCCGTTTTCAGGGGGTTGAAGGTAACCAGGGACCTTACCGTCTGACAGGTAAGAACGGTGAACAGTTTATTACACTGATCTCCGGTTCTGAACAGGTTTTTATTGATGGAATTCTGATGAAGCGTGGTGAAAACCAGGATTATATCATCAATTACAACACCGGTGAAGTTACCTTTACCAGTTTCCGTCCTATTTTTCAGCAGAATTTCATCACGATTTCTTATAACTATGCCAACAGGAACTATTCAAGGTATTTGTTTACGGGAAAGCTTGAGCATCAGAGAGAAAAATTCAAGGTGGGATTCAACTGGTTCATGGAAAATGACAATAAGAACGCACCTCTTTCTTTAAACCTTTCTAAAGAAGATGAGCAGATTCTGGCTGATGCCGGAAATAATCCTGACCTGATGTATGCCCCTTCAGGAGTTGTAACCGAATATGATGTCAATAAAATTTTATACAAATTAAGTCCCACAGGTAATTTCTATGAATATTCTAAGGATTCGAGTTTAACACTTTATCAGGTTTCTTTTACTTATTTCGGAGCTAATCAGGGAGACTATAAAATAGCACAGACCACCAACAACGGGCGTGTTTTTGAATATGTAGGTCCTAATGGCGGAGATTACAGAGCGATAAGAAAACTTCCTTCTCCCCAGAAATCACAGGTGTACTCTCTGAACTCTGAATATTTGCTGAATGAGGGAAAAATAGGTGCAGATATCTCTTTGAGTAACTATGATGTCAATTTATTTTCATCAAAAGATTCTGATCAGAACATCGGCTATGCATGGCGTATTTTTGGAAATAAGAGCTTTACAAAAAACACATGGAAAGGAACTCCAAGCTTTGAATATCAATATATAGACAGACAGTTTCATATTCTTGACCGTATCAATGATGTAGAATTCTCCAGAGATTTCAACCTTACCCAGGAATTCAATAAAAAGACCCAAAACAGATTTATCTTCAGCTTTTTAAACAAATGGAATAATAAATCTACGCTGAATTACCGCATCAATTATCTGAATGAACAGGATTCTTACAAAGGGATTAAAAACGACCTTGACTTCGGCTGGCTAACGGGAAAATTCTTTACTAAAGGTAACCTGTCTTATCTGAGCACCAATGCTACTCTTCAGGATACAAAATTCATCCGTGGCGGAGTTTCAACAGAGTTTACCGGTAAAAAAGGAAGCTGGGCCATTGGTGGAAGCATGGAACACAACGAGAAGAAGTACAACGATACCCAGCTTATGGATGTCACTAGTTTCAGCTGGAAAGAAATCTTTTTACAAAAGAAAATCGGTGACAGCACAAGAACCAAATTATTGGCAAAAGTATATATGAGGGATAACGACTCTGTACGTGATAACAGGCTTCAGAATATGAACAATATTCTGGGGATCATGGCTGAAAGTCAGATTATCAAAACCGAAAGAACCAGTTTAAATGCTCTAATTCATTACCGAAAATTCTTCTACGCAGGGGCGGAAGGTGAAGTAACCCGTAATAATGATTTCGTTGTCGGAAACATCTTATACAACCAGCAGCTATTCAGAAACGGGATGCGTCTTCAGGCTTTCTATGAGCTGGGGAACGGGCAGGAAGCACAGAGGGAATTCCAGTACATCAAAGTTACAGACGGACAAGGAGTTTATAAATGGACGGATTATAACGGAGACGGCGTTCAGCAGCTGGACGAATTTGAAATTGCGGAATATTCCGATCTTGCCCAATACATCCGTGTCTATACCAATTCTGTACGCTATATTCCTTCCAATAAAAATAAATTACAGTTGGCCTTATTTGTCAATCCGGCCATTGTTTTCAACTCTGAGAATGGATTTTTAAAACGTTGGAATTTTAATATTTCATTAAATTCTCAAAACTCTTTCTACAAAAAGGAAAAAGTACTTGTGCTGAACCCTTTTGAAAAGAACAGTGATCAGATCCTTAAAAATCAGAATATTCTGGCTTCCGTACAGTTTAATCCAACCGATAAATCAGGCTGGAACGGAAATTACCGGTTCATTACCAATGACAATCTTATCAATGCCAATTTCAGTAATGAAGAACGTGAGCAGACTTCTCATTTCCTGAACATAGGATATTGGTTCAATAAAGAATTCAGGGTGGATTGGGAAAACTCGGTTCATGATATCCAAAACTCTTCACAGTTATTTAAAACAAGAGATTATCGTCTGAATAATTTTGAAACCAAGCCTAAAGCAACTTATAAATTCACCGATGCTATTCAGGCTGAATTATCTTCTGCTTTCCGTCAGAAACAAAGATTGGATGGCGAAGAACTTCTTAAGGCTTTTGATGTTACAGGAACCATACAGTGGGAGCGAAGAAAAACGTCTATCCGTGGAAACTTCTCATTTATCAATAACGATTTTACAGGAAACAATTTCAGTATTGTAGGAAATCAGATGCTGGATGGGCTTAAACCCGGAAAAAACCAGGTGTGGAGTGTATTTATCCAGCAGGCTATCAACTCATTCATCCAGCTGAATCTTAATTACGAAGGAAGAAATTCCGGCGACCGTAC
This sequence comes from Chryseobacterium sp. AG844, assembly GCF_003182335.1. NCBI lineage: Bacteria > Pseudomonadati > Bacteroidota > Flavobacteriia > Flavobacteriales > Weeksellaceae > Chryseobacterium > Chryseobacterium sp. AG844. The sequence goes on from NZ_QGTV01000001.1 coordinate 188,165, forward strand.
CATTCATATCGGAAGTATGCAGGTAAAAGCAAGCTTCTAACAATGGAAGACTGGAAGTGGGTAGACAATCAACTCTTTCACCATTTTAATGCCTTTTTCTACGCTTCAGAATCTAAACAAAGCAATCATTTATGCTGATAGATAATATCATATTTATGAATGTTCAGAATTTCGTAAATTTGCACCATGATAAAAATAGGCAACATAGAACTGCCGGAATTTCCGCTTTTGCTGGCTCCGATGGAAGACGTAAGTGATCCTCCGTTCAGACGTTTGTGTAAAATGCATGGTGCAGATTTAATGTATTCGGAATTTATTTCTTCCGAAGGGTTGATTCGTGACGCTATCAAGAGCCGTAAAAAGCTGGATATTTTCGATTATGAAAGACCCGTTGGGATACAGATTTTTGGTGGAGACGAAGAAGCTATGGCCATGTCTGCAAGAATTGTTGAAACGGTAAATCCGGATCTGGTAGACATTAATTTCGGATGTCCGGTAAAAAAAGTTGTCTGCAAGGGAGCAGGTGCTGGTGTTTTGAAAGATATCGACCTTATGGTACGTCTTACAAAAGCTGTTGTAAGCTCTACTCATCTTCCAGTTACTGTAAAAACCCGTTTAGGATGGGACAGTACCAGCATTAATATTGATGAAGTAGCAGAACGCCTTCAGGAAACAGGAATTAAAGCGCTTACGATACATGCAAGAACCCGCGCTCAAATGTACAAGGGTGAAGCAGACTGGGAACATATTTCAAGGATTAAACAAAATCCAAATATTGAGATCCCGATTTTTGGAAATGGTGATATCGATTCTGCGGAAAAAGCATTAGAATATAAGCAAAAGTATGCCTGTGACGGTATTATGATCGGTCGTGCTGCTATTGGATATCCATGGATTTTTAATGAGATCAAGCATTTCTTTAAAACAGGAGAGCATTTACCTGAGCCAACCATTTCAGACCGTTTACTGGCTGTTCGCCAGCACGCAGAATGGAGTGCAGAATGGAAAGGAGAAAGATTAGGATTGGTTGAAATGAGACAACATTACAGCAACTATTTCCGAGGAATTCCTCATTTCAAGGAGTTCAGAAAAAAATTCCTGGAAGTTTTCACTATGGAAGAAATGGACAGCCTGATCAAAGAAACCCAACAGTTCTACGAAGAATATCAGGCACAGCTATAAAATAAAAACCATCAGCAAAACTGATGGTTTTTTTTATATTAAGAATCTGATATTAATATCCTTCTGATGAAGATTCGTTTTTAATTAATCCCAGAGCTGAAGAAGTTCCAATTCTTTTAACTCCCATTCTGATCATTTTCTCAGCATCTTCGGGAGTTCTTACTCCTCCTGCTGCTTTTACGGGAAGTTTTCCGGCGTTGCTCAGCATAATTGTTATTCCTTCAAAGGTTGCTCCGTTAGGCTTTCCTTCGGCAGTCTGATAAAATCCTGTTGATGACTTGACAAAAATTTTCGGCAACTCATTTTCAGAAAAATTCTCCTCTGCCCAGGTAGAAATCTTTTTAGTAAGATCGGCAATTTGTTCATCAGTTAATGCAGCAATTTCAATAATCCATTTTGCAATTTTATGATGCTCAAGAGATAATGTTGTACATTTTACAAATTCTTCTCTTACCAGTTCTATATCTCCCTGTAGATAAGCTGTATAATTAATAACAAAATCCAGTTCATCTGCTCCGTCATCTATTGCTTTTGAAGCTTCTGCAAGCTTTTCATCAATAGAATACGTTCCTTCGTGGAAACCTATTACAGTTCCTACTACAACATTTGAATTTCTTTCCTGAATATATTTCTTCACCTCCGATACATAATCCGGACGAATCATCACGGCAAAAATACCATTATCTATTGCTTCCTGAGCAAGTTCTTTATCTTTTTGAAGTGTTTCTTCGTGGGAAATACCTGATTGTTCTGGGGTTTTCAGGTAAGTTGAATCCAAATATTGGGCTATGTTCATGTTGTTATACTTTCAATTGTCTGTAAATACCTTGTTCCAAAGATATAAAAGTTTCTGTTCTGGTTACCCCCTTCAGCTTTTGGAGCTTACTAAGGATCTGCATTAAGTGATCATTGTCTTTACAAAGAACTTTCAGAAAAATAGTATAATTTCCTGTCGTATAGTGGGCTTCCACTACTTCGTTGATATCATGCAAAGACTTTACCACCTCAGGATAATGGCTTGGCTGATCTAAAAATACACCAATGTAGGAAATTACTTTGTATCCAATTTTCTTAGGATTAAGAAATGATATTGAATTTTCAATAACTCCTGCATGTTCGAGTTTTTTGATTCTTTGATGCACTGCAGTGGTGGAAATTCCGACATTTTTTGAAATGTGGGCTAAAGAAGTTTTAGCATTATCCATCAACATGTAGATGATTTCTTTGTCAATAGAATCTAAATGGTAGCTTGTGTTGCTCGAATTTTTCATTTTCTACTTTTTTATTATTTATGTTTTTTAATGTAAATTTTTAAATTTTACAAAAACCGGAAAGTGATCGCTATATCCTCCTAAATACCGCGTACCAGCATAAGTTCGGAAAGGCCGTCCTTCAAAATTTCTGGTTCTGCTGCGGATTTTTTCAGAATTAAAAATATGGGCATCCTGAAAAGCCAGCGTCTTATTATCAAGTAAAGATCTTGACATAATGATCTGATCATACAGCAATCCAGATTTATAATGAAAAGTAGAATAATTTCTTGTAGAAAACAATTGTTGAAAAGGGTTCATTAAAACCTTCTCACGGTCATTGTCATAGAGAATCTGTACTAAATTTTCATCATCCGGGTTTTCGTTAAAATCACCACACAAGATAACATGCTCTTTGTCAGCATTTACAATTTTCATAATCCGTTCCCGGACTTCATTCAATATAAAGGTTCTTTTTGGTTTATTGATATCTTTTTCGCGTTTAGAGGGAAGATGCGCGATAAAGACATTAATAATTTCCCCTTTATATCTGACTTTTGAAAAAAGTACGTCTCTGGTTGTGTCGTAATTTTCTGTGTTTTTATTTACTATTTCAAAAAAGAAAGTAATGGTTTCTGAATCGATTACCTCTACTTTATTTTTATCATATAACATGGCTACGTCCACTTTTCTTTCATCCATGGAATTATAATGTACAATTCCATATTCTGAATTAAAGGGTTCCATCTCCACAAGATCTTCCAAGACTTTCCTTCCGGAAACTTCAGATAATCCTATTAAAAATGGTAATACATCATTTTCCTCCTTCATCAGCTGAAATACGTGTGAGATTTTGAAAAGCTTGTTTCTATATCTCTTTTCATCCCAATTCCTTAATCCTGACCGGGTAGGATCTAATTTATGGACAGGTTTCGGATCGGGCAAAAATAAATTTTCAACATTATAAAAAGAGAACAGCTCCATCTACACTAATTTCTATACTTTTAATTTAATATGTCCTTTTTACTTTAAGATGTAAATTTATTATTTTTTTTCAAATTTTCGTGATTTACCTCCAAAACAGTAAATCAATTTCCAATAAAAAACAATTCAAATATAGTAAAAAATACTAACGAAATAAACCATTATAAATTAATTTTTTAATCATTCGACAGTTTCGATATATTAATCAAAATTGAGACAATATAAAAAATACGGAATAATCGGAATAAATGTTCAATTTAAAATCGCTATCATTAATATTTTTCACACTTTTTTAAATAACAACAAATATTATTCCATTTACCTATAATAAATGGAATAAAAGTGAAAGCAAGAATTATATTCGTTTGGCAATTCTTGTTTACAGTAAATCGGGACGTTTTTCTTTTGTGATTCTTACTGCTTCATCGTGACGCCATTCTTCAATCTTTCCGAAGTTCCCGCTCAACAGGATTTTGGGAACATCCAGACCTTTATAACTTTCTGGCCTTGTATAGATGGGCGGTGAAAGAAGATCATCCTGGAAGCTATCTGTTAAAGCGCTTTGCTCATCATTCAAAACTCCGGGAAGCAATCTGATAATTGAGTCTGCCAAAACACAAGCTGCGAGTTCTCCTCCTGTAAGGACGTAGTCTCCAATTGAAATTTCTTTTGTAATATGAAGGTCTCTTACTCTTTGGTCTATTCCTTTGTAGTGCCCACAGAGAAAGATCAGATTTTCTTTGATAGACAATGAATTGGCAATTTTCTGATTCAAAGTAACTCCATCCGGTGTCAGATAGATCACCTCATCATAGTTTCTTTGAGATTTAAGTTCTGAAATGCATTTATCCAGCGGCTCAACCATCATTACCATCCCTGCTCCGCCTCCATAAGGCTCATCATCAATTTGTCTGTGCTTATTGACTGCCCAGTCTCTTAAATGGTGAAAATGTACTTCTACCAGTCCTTTATCCATTGCTCTTTTCAAAATAGAAGTTTTGAAAGGACTTTCCATCAATTCCGGAAGTACGCTTATTATGTCAATTCTCATTGTAATGTTCCGTTTTTCTTAGTAGGTATAATAATTAATCTTAAAGAAGAATCTTTGTTGATATAGCTCCACATCCAGTTGAAGAATATGGCCAGCTTATTACGAACGCTCAAAATTAGCATTAAATGGAGAAACATCCAGAAATACCACGCCAGAAATCCCTGGAATTTTATAAACGGCAGATCAACAACTGCCCTGTGCTTCCCAATGGTCGCTAATGAGCCTTTGTCATCATATTCGTATTCTTTCCATTCTTCCTGACTTTTCTTTAAAAGATTTTTACCTAAATTTTTGGCCTGATTAATGGCTACGTTGGCTACCTGAGGATGTCCCTGCGGATACTTCGGTGTTTCCATATAGGCGATATCCCCGATAGCATAAATATTATCGTAACCCTGTATTTTATTATATCGATCTACAATATATCTGTTTCTTACTAATTTTTCTTCCGGAAACCCTCCTACTACATTTCCTGTAACTCCGGCAGCCCAGATCACATTATTGGATGGTATTTCTTTTCCGCTTCTGAGATGTACTTTGTCCCCATCATAATCTGTTACCACTTCCCCGCTCAAAAAAGTAACACCGAGATCTTTCAGGTATTTCTCAGATTTTTCCTGAGCTTCACTGCTCATGACAGCAAGGGGTTTTTCTGTGGAACTTACCAGAATAATCTTCAGATGGTCGAAATTCATGTAAGGGTAATCTCTTGGAAGGATGTCCTTTTTCATTTCAGCAAAAGCTCCAGCCAGTTCTACTCCGGTAGGCCCGCTTCCAACGATCACAATATTCCAGTTTCCGTCATCGCTCCTGCTTTTTTCAATAATCAGCTTTTCAAAGGTCATCAGAACATGATTCCTGATACTGATGGCTTCCTGGGTATTTTTCATTCCGAAAGCTCTTCCTTCCAGTTCTTTGTTCCCGAAAAAATTAGTTTTACAGCCCGTTGCGATGATGAGTTTATCATAAGTAAATTCTGCCTCGTCGGTAATGACTTTATGGTTGGCAGGATCTATTTCTTTCACCTCAGTCATACGGAACTGTGTGTTTCTGGATTGCTGAAAAATCTTTCTGAAGGGAAAAGAAATGTTGGAAGGTTCTATCCTTCCTGAGGCTACCTGATAAAAAAGCGGCTGAAACATATGGTGGTTCATCCGGTCAAGAACAATAACCTTTTTGTTCTTGTTATTCAATGTTTTTGCAAGCTGCAGCCCCGCAAATCCCCCTCCAATAATGATGATTTTTTCGCGTGTTTCCATAATACACAAATTTACTGATTTTATTTTAGCATTTCGCAGTGAAAAAAGTTAGTTTTGCAAAACTTTATGACACCAAAAAAGTACACCAAAAAAACTGCCAAACAAGTCCATAAATCGAGACGGAAGAAGTATTTTTTCCGGCGATGGGTCATACTGGCAATTTTAATAACGGCATTAGTAGGAACAGGACTTTACTTAAAGCAGTCCGTCAGTTATTACTATGCCTTGTACTTTAATAAATTTAAGCATAAAAAGCTTCATAACAGTGAAAAGGAGGCAGCAAGAATTCAGAGAATATTAGCCAGCAACCTTGATAAAACCTATGGTTTTGATGTTTCCCATTATCAGAACCGGGAAGATATCAGATGGGATAGCCTCAGCATCGGAAATAAAACGATTCCGCTGGAATTTGTCGTGATGCGTGCAACGATGGGAAACCGTAGTGCCGACAAGCATTTTGACGAATTTTGGGAAAGTGCCCAAAAACATGAGCTTATCCGTGGCGCTTATCATTTTTACAGAGCCGATGAAGATCCCGTGATCCAGGCCAATAATTTTTTAGACAACGTGAAACTTGAAAGCGGAGATCTTCCTCCGATTCTTGATATTGAAAAAATTCCAAAGCGTAAAACCAACAAAAAACTGGTTGAAGACCTGAAAGTATGGTGTAAAATTGTAGAAGAAGCCTATGGGGAAAAACCTATCATCTACACGTACTACCATTACTATAAAGATTTTCTGAAAGGCGAGTTTGAAGGCTACCCTTTATGGCTTGCCAATTACAACGATGTTCCCTCACCTTCTCCCGATGACGAGTGGGATTTCTGGCAGTTCACAGAAAACGGTATTGTTCACGGTATCAATGCAAAAGTGGATCTTGATATCTACAATGGCAGTTCATGGTCGTTAAAAAGACTGACGCTGGATTAGAAATGGAAGTGTATAGACCTGTTGATTGTTCAGCATGTCAGACACATCATGCATCATGCATCATACATTAATCATTTTCATTCGTATTATTGCTTCCGTTTTTATCCATTTTCACATCAATATTAATGGCTGGTGCGGCAATGGTCATTTTCTGCCAGTCACCATAAAACTCCCTTATAAATCCAGTTCTGAACAATGCAGCGCTGATTTTAATCCTGCCGTCAAAATCTTTTAAAAACTGTATGCCGATAAAAAATTTTCCCTGCACCCAGATATTACGGTCGCTTACATCCAGTGTATACGTTCCGTCTTTGATCATATCTTCAGTGAGCTTTACGGTAATCTCTTCTTCTAGGATATTTTTATCCGGGAAGCCATTTTTTTCACTGTAAATGCTATATCTCATTAAAACCGGCTCAGTAGAAACATAGCTGGCTATATTCAGATTGATATTTTTAAGCTTTGATCTTTTCTTTGCGTTGAATTCTAAAGCTGTTTCTCCAAGAAAACTCTTTTTGTCAAATTCCGGGTTAACAGAATAAATAACACTTTTTGTTTTGGTATTGACCCCCCAGTTCTTATCTACCAGCTTTTTAGGCTTAATTGTAATCTCTTTAATATTTTTAGTTTTCTCTGTTAAAAATATTTTTTGCTGGTCATACTTTTTAAAATCCTGTATTGTTTCCTGATAAAGATCGTATCCCGGGACTTCTATTTTTATTTTCTGCTGGGGATCTGTATTGGAAAGATCAATTGAAAATCTTCCTTTTTCATCTGAAATCGTGCCTGTCGATTTTTTCTCAATCCCAATTTTCACATAAGGAATAGGCTGATGTTCGTTTTTAGAAACAATAGTTCCGGAAACAACCTGCGCATGGAAGGCTGAGGCTGCCACAAGGAAGAATAAAGTAGAATATATTTTCATGTTAAAAGTTTGATGCAAACATATCTAATTTCAATATGCCGGCCTCCCAACATTTTATTAAATTTATTCTCCCTTTAGTTAAAGTTGTTTTAAATATTTCCTAATTCTAAATATTTCCGACTCAAAGGATATTCATAACCTCTTCCCAGGAATGAACTCTTTCATAGGTATCATTTTCTATCAGTTCATTATGAGGCTGGGTAAATATCAGTCTTTGTCCTGAAAAATGGTCCAGATTTTTAGGATAATCATCAATCATAACATCTCCGGACACTACTCTTTTACTTCCGCAAAGAACAATCTGTTCCCATGTGATAAAAGGAAAATGTTCTGCCAGCCAGTCATATTTTTCCCGTAGACTGTTCGGAAATTCCATTCCGGCAGATACAATATAGAGTTCATATTTATTATTAAGGTATTCTATGGCCTCACGGCTCCCTTTCATTACCGGTAAGGTTCTGAAAAAGCCTACTTCATTCACATGCTTTTTTCCGTTGGGAAAAGATTCTATTTCAGGCTTACCAGCCAAATCACTGATTTCAATTTCTCTTCCTGTATCCCTTTTTTCAAATTGCGCCAGCTGATGATAGACATCCGCCATTACTCCATCCATGTCGACGATAACTTTTTTCATTGTTTCCATCAGATTTTTGTATTATGTATTACTATTTACAATGTACATTTCATTGTGGTTGATCAAATTTACTGATTAGTTTTTTCAGATAAGGGGCACAGTTTATTAAAAAATTATAAATATTCATTTTTATAAAAGAGGTTCCGGGAAGTTTTAGGCTACATTTTCGTATTTTTGCGGTTCAATTGAAATTTAAAATCAAACTATTAATTCCCAATGAATTACGTTTCTGCAGAAAATCTTACCAAATCTTACGGCATCAAAGTTTTGTTTAAAAATATTTCTTTTCACATCAATGAAGGAGATAAAATAGCTATTGTTGCCAAAAACGGAAGTGGAAAATCTACACTTCTTAAAATACTAATGGGTAAGGAAATTGCAGACAGCGGAACTGCGATCATCAATAAAGATATCCAGGTGGTATTATTTGATCAGGAGATTGATTATGATCCTAAGCTGAGCATTGAAGAATTTATGATGACCCTGGATTCCGAGCCTATCCTGGCGCTTAAAAACTATCATCGATCACTGCATTCTACAGATAATGATTTTATCGAGAAAGCACTAGCGGATATGGAAGTTCATAAAGCCTGGGATCTGGAAAATGAAATGAAGCAGATTCTTTCCCAGCTTAAAATTACAGATCTTGAGGCTAAAATGGGAACCCTTTCCGGAGGACAGATCAAACGTGTCGCTTTGGCGAAGCTTTTAACTGAAACAAGAGCTGAGCACAGACATACCCTTCTTATCATGGACGAGCCTACCAACCACCTTGATGTGGATATGGTAGAATGGCTTGAAAATTATCTGAACAAAGCAAAAATTACTTTACTTCTGGTAACCCACGACCGATATTTCCTTGACAGTGTTTGTGATATCATATGGGAAATGGAGGATCAGAATCTGTATGTTCACAATGGTTCGTATGCAACTTACCTTGAGAACAAGATGATTCGTGAGGAGAATCTTAATGCTACGATTGATAAAGCGAATAACCTTTACAGAAAGGAACTGGAATGGATGAGAAGACAGCCAAAAGCCAGAACCACAAAATCAAAAAGCAGAATTGATGCTTTCTACGAAACGGAAAAAGTGGCCAAAACCGACACCAGAAAAGACGGGCTGGAGCTTGATTTTGAAATGAAACGTCTGGGAAATAAAATTCTTGAACTCAAACATATTGATAAAAGCTTTGGGCCAAAAGTTCTGTTAAAAGATTTCAGCTACCAGTTTCAACGTGGAGAAAAGGTGGGAATCATCGGAAAGAACGGAGCGGGAAAATCTACCCTGCTTAACATTATTCAAGGTTTTGAAAAAGCCGATAAAGGAGAAATTGAAACCGGAGAAACTATTTCTTTCGGTTACTTCTCGCAAAAAGGTCTTACCTATAAAGAGGATGAACGTGTGATTGATTTCATCAAAGAAATTGCAGAATTTTATCCTTTAGCGAATGGTAAAAGTTTATCCGCCTCACAGTTCTTAAGATTATTTTTATTTGACGATCAGACACAATATTCTCCTATTTCCAAACTTTCCGGAGGTGAAAAGAGAAGACTTCACCTAATGTATATTTTGTATCAGAATCCTAACTTCCTGATTTTTGATGAACCTACGAATGACTTAGATCTTCCCACGCTAACGGTTCTTGAAAACTTTCTTCAGCAATTCCAGGGATCTTTGATTATCGTTTCCCACGACAGGTATTTCATGGACAGAATTGTAGATCATGTTCTGGCTTTTGAAGGAAACGGAAAAATCAGAGATTTTGTAGGGAATTTCTCAGAATACAGAGAAGCCAGAAGCCGTGAAGAAGCGTTAGAAAAAAATGCTGTGGTAAAACCTGAGCCTGTAAAAGAAATTGTTTCTTCAACAGAAAGTAGCCAGTCTTCCAATTCTAAAAGAAAACTCACTTTTAAAGAACAAAGGGAGCTGGAAACGATTGAAAAAGAAATGCCTGAACTGGAGGAACAGCGTGCTAAAATTCTGGATAAGCTCAACAACGAAGCTGATTATGAAAAGATAGCCACTCTTTCTTCCGAGCTGGAAACTGTTTCAGAAAAACTGGAGAACCACGAAATGAGATGGCTGGAGCTTCAGGAGCTACTTTAAGAATTATGAGTTAAAAATTATGAATTATGAATGAGTCGGAGCGTTTGAGTGTTTTAGGGTTTGAGTGTAAATGAGTTGAAAACTTCTAATCACAACTACAATCAACCTGAAACTTTAAACCTTGAACCTGAAATTTTGAATTCATTCATAATTCATAACTCATCATTTATAATTTGATTATTCTTTCTTCTTTTGCACTTTCAAGAGAAGCATCAATGATTTTCATATTCTGAATAATTTCTTTTCCCGGAGATGGTAAGGCATATCCAAAAACGATGTGTTCATAAATCTGCTGGTAATAATCCATATAATTTCCGGCTTTGCTCGAGGTAAGAATTCGTTCTGTTTCGGAATGATCATTCAGTAAGTTTAAAATGCCGTCCGGCCCTTTCAGAGGCTGCGTCCATTCTTTACCATATTCAGGAACGGCCCCTGCTACCAGTTCATTTTCCTGATTATCGGTTCTTTCCTGTAGGAAAGTTCCTCTGTCTCCATGAATTGTATAAGCATAATGTCCTTCTTTGCTGAAAACAGATGATTTCAGTCTTACTCTCAGATTATCTTTATAGAATAAAAGAATTTCAAAATAATCGTTAGCGAATTCGGCTCCTTTCATAGAAAATACGTCAGCAAAAAGTTTTTCGGGGTACCCAAAGTACTGTACTGCCTGATCGACAAGATGTGCTCCCAGATCATGAAGTGATCCTGATCCCTGCTGATCCGGACTTTCTTTATGCTGCTTTCCACTGGCCGTGGTACGGAATCTGTCAAAACGTATTTCAACTTCTTTAATATTCCCTGTTTTCTTATCATTCAGAATTTTTTGAACCTGCAGAAAGTCACGGTCGAATCTTCGGTTTTGGTATACACTCAGAAACAAACCTTTTTCTTCAGCCAGTTGCACCAGTTCTTCTGCTTCAGAAACATTTACTGTAAAAGGTTTTTCCACAATAATATTTTTTCCCGCTTCCAGTGCTTTTTTGGCGTACTCATAATGGGTCTGAACCGGAGTATTGATGATCACCAATTCTACATCTGCCTGCTGAAGCATTTCTTCCACGGAATGATAGATTGTTGCCTCAGGATATTTCACCTTCGATTCTTCCTTGCTTCTTTCCACCACAGCAGAGATAAAAAATCCCGGATGCTCCTTTAAAAAGGGAGCATGGAACACTTTCCCACTCATTCCAAAGGCACAAAGCCCTGCTTTTACCAATTGCATATATAATTTTTTAACAAATATATTCATAAAAAATTCTCTATCCCTTAGTGTAAAGGAGCTATAGAAATAATCCATCTCATCAACTGTAAAAATATGATTTAAATCATAAAATTATTTTTATCTATTCTAAACAAATACTTACATTTGCGCCTTATTTAAAACTGTTCTACATAAAAATAAAATGAAAAAACAATTACTTTCTTTAGGTCTTCTATTCATCGCTGTTTCAGCGAGTTCTCAGATGAAAAATGCTGAAGTAGATACTATCAGAATTCAAACTATTGAGGATATCAACCTTCACAAAACGGGAAATCCTAACCAGGCTAGACCATTATCGACAAAGTCGAATCTGACGATAATGGAAACTCCCCAGCCCATTGCTATTGTTACCCACGAAATCATTGAGCAGCAGCAGGCAAAGCAACTGAGTGATGTTCTTCAGAATGTAAACGGATTATACATCACTTCATCCAGGGGAAATTCTCAGGATAGTTTTGGTGGACGTGGTTTCATTTTAGGAAATGATAATATTTTTAAAAATGGTTCAAGAGTAAACAGCGGTGTTTTCCCTGAAGTAAGTGGTCTGGAAAGAGTAGAAGTTTTAAAGGGCGCCAATGCCATGCTTTTTGGAAATACAGCAGCTGGTGGTGTTATCAATATGATTACAAAAAAGCCTAAATTCAATTTTGGTGGAAGTATCGGGTTAAACGGCGGAAGCTGGAATTCTTATAAACCAACAGTTGATATTTATGGTCCTTTATCTAAAAATATTGCTTTCAGAGTAAACGGAGCCTATGAGCATGCTGAAAGTTTCAGAGATGTTGTAGAATCAGAGAAATATTATTTCAATCCATCCTTCCTTTTCAATTTAAGCCCAAAATCACAATTGATTGTGGAAGCGGATTACCTTAAAACTAATTTCACTCCTGATTTCGGGCTTGGTTCTATTACGGAAAAAGACCAAAGCTATAGATTGAATGATACTGTTTCCAGAAACACTTTCTTCGGAACTGACTGGCAATATCAAAATGTACAGCAAGCTTCTACGAATGTAACTTTTAATCATCAGTTCAACGAAAGATGGTCTTTAAATGCGATTGCTTCTTACCAGAACTATACGAAAGATTATTTTTCTTCTGAAAGAGTACAATGGATATATGATACTAAAGATGCCACTGTAGATCCTAACAGATTGTCATGGAAAAGACCTTTTGGCAGAACTTACAACGAACAAAATTATACTTCAGCACAGGTAAACATCAATGGTGAATTCAATACAGGAAAAATCAGCCACAAAGTTTTAATTGGGGCAGATGCTGATTACAGCCAGGCAGATGCTTATGCTTATACTGTTGCGGCTCCAAGAAATCTTCTGTATCTAGATGATCCATCAACATGGGGAAGTATTGATATGCCGAATTCTACTCTTAGTACGAGAAACAGAATCAATACAAGAAGAATCGGGATCTATGCACAGGATTTTATCAGCTTAACAAAACAATTAAAAGTAATTGCAGGTTTAAGATGGTCTTATATAGAAAACATGCCTACGCTGACGACCCGCTTTACATTAAATGATAAAATTGAAGTCGCTAATTCGTCAACGTCTGACAATGCATTTTCTCCGAAAGTAGGTTTGGTATATGCTCCAAATGAAAACCTTTCAGTATTCGCAACTTATACGAATTCTTTTGCAGCCAATGCAGGGTATACTTCAGATCAATTTGGCACGGTAAATACCAATCAGCCTGTTACAGATGTTCAAAATCAATTAAATACTTTATCCAGACAAAGTATAAAACCTTCAACAGTTGATCAATATGAAATCGGTATTAAAAAGAATTTCTGGAACAATGCTTTAGCTGTTAACTTAACGGCTTACCAGATTATGTACAATAATTATTACCAAACCTACTGGTTTGCTTCTGCTTCAAACGGGGCACCGGTAAATTCCACAGACACCAATCTTAAAGAATTTGCAGGAAATATGAGAAGCCGTGGTGTGGAACTGGACATTACAGGAAATCCTACAGAAAACTTATCTATAATCGGAGGTTTTTCTTATAACAATTCGGTTTATACTGACACTCCTGAAAAAGGATATATTGAAAACCAAAGACTGGTAAGAACACCGGCTACAACAGCAAATGCTTCTGTTTTCTATAAATTTACAAACTACGTAAAAGGATTGAAAATCGGAGCTGGAATTTATTACATCGGGGATAGAATTGCCGGATGGAATGATACAAAATCTACAAACACAAGCAGAAATAACGTGAGCAGAATGTTTGATCTGAAAGATTATACGACTGTTTCCGTGTCAGTAGGCTACGAGTGGAAAAAATTCTCTATTCAAGGGAAAGTGGGCAACCTGTTTGATGTTGTAAACTACAATGTTCACGAGAATTATTCAGTGAATCCGATTACGCCTAGAAATTACTATTTCACATTGACATACAGACTCTAGAATTCTTTATATAATAATTATTTCACTAAAAGTGGAAATTGCATTTTTGCAGTTTCCACTTTTGAAATTTTAAACAAAAACAAAAAAATAAGATATGGATAAGATTAAAGACACAAGAAGTTTCATGAGAATTATGCACCGTTACCTGGGATATTTCCTTGCCGGAATTATGGCGGTATATTCGTTAAGTGGAATTCTTCTGGTGTACAGAGACACAGATTTCCTGAAAAGTGAAAAGAAATACGAAAAGAATATCGCAGCCAATCTTTCAGAAAAAGAGCTGAAAAAAGAGCTTAAGATGAAAGGCCTGGAAGTGGAAAAAACAGAAGGAAGTGTTCTTTATTTTAAACAGGGAAATTATGACAGTGCAACCGGAAAAGCCAAATATACCAAAAAGGAACTTCCTTTCGTATTGGACAAAATGGTTTCGCTTCACAAATCACAATCGAAAGATGCTATATCTCCTTTAAGCGTATTCTTCGGAGTTTCTCTTTTCTTTTTCGTCATCTCAAGTTTCTGGATGTTTAATCCCAAGACCAAAGCATTCAAACGTGGAATCAAATTTACAATTGCAGGTCTGATCATTTCGGTGATCCTGTTATTTATTTAAATTCCGAATGGGCAAAGAAAAATAAGTGTTTTATATAATTAATGATATATTATCTACTTTTATCATTTTTTTCTTAAAACAACCATTTTATTTTCTTTATTATCATAACATATAGAGCCGATAGGTTAAAAAAATAAACTATATCTCATTGAAAATCTTAACGTTTGTTTAGAAAAATTACGTAAAATTAAGAGTCTGGCACATTTATTGTTTTTTCTATAATTCGTGAATAATAAACATTTAATTATTAAAATAATAAATTATGAAAAAACTTATTTTAACAGGAATATTAGCCGTAGCAGGCTTAACAGCAACTGCCAACGCTCAGATTCAAAAAGGTAATTGGATGGTAGGAGGTAATCTTGTAGGGGCAAATTTTGGTTTAAATGAAGGAGCAGGATACAACTTTGCAATTCAGCCTAAAGGAGCCTATTTCATCGAAGATAATATCGCAGTTGGGGGATACGTAGATTTAGGTTTCAAAGGAGCTAAAGATGCACCCACTACTTTTACATATAATGTAGGAGCATTAGGACGTTACTATCTTAACCCGGGAGAGCAGGGAGTAAACAACTTACTACACCACGGAAGATGGTTCTTCGAAGGTAATGTAGGTGTTGGAGGAATGTCTATCTCTAAAGGAGGTTCTTCTTCCAACGGTCTTAACTTCGGATTCGGACCTGGTTATTCTTACTTCATCACTCCAAACATCGGATTGGAAGGTTTAGTGAAATATGATGCAAACGCAGGATTCGGAAGCGGTGGATACACTAACAAAATTACTTTTGGTTTAGGATTCCAGATTTATCTTCCAACGTCTAAAGCGAAACAAATCATCAACGACGTTAAGTAATCACTGAAATACTTATAAAAAAATGAAAGCGCCCCGGAATTTATTTCCGGGGCGCTTTTCGTACAAATTAAAACTAAACTATAAAAAATCAAATAAATCATGTATTAGGTTGAGGGGTGTATCTCAGATAGGGCTTTATTTCCGTTACCCCTTTCGGGAATATTTTCCGGGCATCTTCTGTAGAAATGGTTGGAGGTACAATAACATCTTCTCCAACTTCCCAATTCACAGGCGTAGCCACACGGTAATTGTCTACCAGCTGTAAAGAATCCAGCACTCTAAGGATCTCGTTAAAATTCCTTCCTGTAGAGGCCGGATAGGTAATAATCAGTCTTACTTTTTTGGAAGGATCAATAATCAGAAGAGAACGTACTGTTGCGGTAGCCAAAGCATTGGGATGAATAAAATCATACAGTTCTGAAACCTTTTTGTCTTTATCGGCAATAATAGGAAACTTTACATTGGTATTCTGAGTTTCATTAATATCTTTTACCCAATTTTGATGATCTTCTACCCCATCTACACTCAGGGCAATTACTTTTGTATCTCTGGCATCAAACTCAGACTGAAGTTTTGCCGTATATCCCAACTCCGTTGTGCATACCGGTGTATAATCTGCAGGATGCGAAAACAGAATTCCCCAGGAATCTCCCAGATAATTATAAAAATTGATATCGCCTACTGATGATTCTGCCTGAAAGTTGGGCGCTGTATCTCCTAGTTTGATTGACATAATGTTCTTTCTTTATAGTCTACAAATTTAGTAGACTTTTTGGAACTGGCAAATTTTTTGATGAAAATTTATATCTTTAATTAAAATTTTATTCATGGAGAAAACCGGACTCAGGTATGTAGATCTTGTTTACAAGGTATTGGAAAATTGGTATATCACCTTCGCTGAACTTACACCCAAGCTGATTGTTGGAATTTTAGTATTTACCTTTTTCCTGGTTACCAGCAAATATTTAAGCCAGGCAGCGGTAAAATTATTCCATAAATTTTTTCCTAAAAGTCGCAAAGAGAGTTCATTAGTCACCTTAATCAGTGTATTCAGATTTTTGATCATGCTGATGGGAACCTTTATTGCTCTTGAAATAATGGGTTTCAGCGGCTTTCTTTGGAAGTTTATCGGAAGCTTAGGAGTTGCGGGGGTTATTGCCGGGGTTGCTCTGAAAGATCTGGTATCCAGTATTTTCTCAGGAATGCTTATTGGAATTGACAAAGCTTACAAGGTAGGAGATTATATTACGATCGGAACCCACTCAGGAACAGTACAGGAAATCGGGTTTCTCACTACAAAAATTCTTACTGATGACGGAAAGAAAGCTTATATCCCTAATCAGGTTGTTTTCAATGCTCCGTTTTACAATATTACGGCCTCACCACAACGAAGGATTATTTTAAATTTTGAAATTCCGGCTGATGAAGATATTACCAAAGCACAGAAAGGAATTCTTGATGTGGTTAAAAATCTTGATAATGTAGATAAGCTGGACACTCTAGAAGTGATTTTTACAGATTTGAAGCAAGGTGCATTTAATCTTCAGGTAAAATTCTGGATAAAAGTGGGGGCTAATCTTGCGCAGGTAAGAAGCCAGGCTTATTTAGGGATTAAAGAACGCTTTGATACGGATAAAATTCAGCTGGTAACGCCAACGAGCATCAGCATTACAAGTGGAGAGACTAACTTGCCGGAAAGTCATCAGGATAAGTAAAATTATTCACAAAATAAAAGACCATTTCGAGTATTGAAATGGTCTTTTTTATGATGATTGATAGGGGATATTTAAACCTAACAGGTTTTAGAAACCTGTTAGGTTTACAGTAGTACATTTCCGCTGAAGTTATTACAAAACTGTGCCCTTCACGTTCCAACAAAAAAACCGTTCCAAAATTGGAACGGTTTTCTATTTTATTTAAAAATTTCAGCTTATGCTAAAACTTCTTTTACTTTGTTTGCAGCTTCTTCTAAAGTAATTGCAGAGTGTACCGGAAGACCAGACTCGTCAATTAATTTTTTAGCTTCTACAGCGTTAGTTCCCTGTAATCTTACGATCAATGGAACAGGAAGGCTACCCATAGCTTTGTAAGCATCTACAACACCCTGAGCAACTCTGTCACATCTTACGATACCTCCGAAGATGTTGATCAAAATAGCTTTTACGTTTGGATCTCTTAAGATGATTCCGAAAGCAGTCTGTACTCTCTGAGCATCTGCAGTACCACCTACGTCAAGGAAGTTTGCAGGGTTACCGCCAGATAATTTGATGATATCCATAGTTGCCATTGCAAGACCAGCTCCGTTTACCATACAAGCAACGTTACCATCCAGTTTTACGAAGTTAAGACCAGCTTCACCAGCTTCTACATCCATTGGATCTTCTTCTCTTGTATCTCTCAGTTCAGCTAAGTCTTTGTGACGGAACAATGAGTTGTCATCCAAAGTTACTTTAGCATCTACAGCGATAATCTTGTTATCAGAAGTTTTTAATACAGGGTTGATTTCGAAAAGAGATGCATCAATGCCTGTGTAAGCATTATAAAGAGAACCGATGAATTTTACAAATTCTTTGAAAGCATTTCCTTCAAGACCTAGGTTGAAAGCAATTTTTCTAGCCTGGAATCCCTGAAGACCTAAAGCAGGATCAATGATTTCTTTGTGGATCAAATGAGGAGTTACTTCAGCAACGTGCTCAATATCCATACCACCTTCAGTAGAATATACGATTGTATTTTTACCTTCAGCTCTGTCTAATAGAATAGAAACATAAAATTCTTTAGTTTCTGACTCACCTGGATAATATACATCCTCTGCAACCAAAACAGAATTTACTTTTTTACCTTCAGCAGAAGTTTGTGGAGTAATCAACTGCATTCCGATGATATTCTGAGCGTTTTCTTTAAGCTTATCCATGTTTGGAGAGAACTTTACACCACCACCTTTACCACGACCACCTGCGTGGATCTGAGCTTTTACTACCCACCCTTGAGCGCCAGTTTCAGCAGTTAGTTTTTCAGCAGCAGCTACAGCTTCATCTACGTTGTTTGCAACGAAACCACGTTGGATAGCTACTCCATACTTTGATAAAATCTCTTTTGATTGATACTCGTGAAGATTCATATTATTTTTATTATTTTATTTTAATATTTAAAGGTTGACAAATTTACTAAAAAGACACGGAAGTTCAAGTTTATTGACTTAAAAATTAAAGTCTGGCTGACTTGATTTTTAACATATCTTCCTGTTTTCCCTTATTCTTTCGCTAATTTCTCAGATTGAACAGGTTGAATGTTCGTATGAGCAGCCTTCTTCTGTTAATTTTTATTTCCTAAATTCTGTTTTTAGCAAAATATAAGATCAGCATTCCCCAGCTCAAGATCATCATCAGACCTCCAAGCGGAGTGATAGGGCCTAAGAATTTAAGATTCATTCCCAGATAATCCTGCATGCTTAAGAAATAGATACTTACTGAGAATAAAAATGTTCCTGCAATCATTAAAATGGAAGTCCATTTTTCAGCGGAAGTTTCAAATTTTAAGATATATCCGATGATCAGCAGGAAAAAAGCTGCATACATCTGGTATCTTACTCCTGTTTCAAAACTTTCCAGTCTTTCCACAGCTAATATTTTCTTTAAAGCGTGTGCTCCGAAAGCACCCAGGATTACAGAAACCATTCCGTAAACTGCTCCAAAAATTAATGTGATTGTTTTCATTTTATAACTCTTCTAATTCTAGGGTTAAATATTTTTTTGTTTTATCATCCTGCCAGGTTCCTGAAATTGTATTTCCTTTCATATCTGCTTCTACAAAAGCTCTTGGAATCCATTTGCCGACAGCTTCATCATAATGATCATTCTCAGTAATGGAAATATGATTTCCTTTCATTTTACCGTCCCATGGAATCAGCTTTTTATTTTTATCATACCAATACAATGCAGTAAAGGAGCTTGTATCATTTTCACTTTCTCCTTTATATAAGCGGCTGATAAAAACAGTGACAGGATATTTGCCATCTATTTTTCCTTTGTACAACTTATTTCTAAAACTGGTGGCACCTATTTTTTCAGAACCGGAAATTAAATTTCTTGCATAAGGGCTCCAATATTTTTCCAGTTCTTTGTAGGAAAACTCTATTTCGTGACTGTCGAGGTCATCCAGAGCTCTCATAGCATGGTTGGAGCATCTTCTGGCAACAAAAGTCAGTTTATCTTTTCCGAAAAAATATCTGATGTCTTCTAAAGTATGTTCTGTAAAACAGTCCTCATACATAGCGATCTGATCTTCAGTTTCCTCAGATGGTTTTTTTTCTGCTTTCAGTTTGACCAGAAAGTCAGCAATTCTTTTTTTTACTCTTCTCTGAATGATACTTTCAACCATTTTCACGGAATTAGGTTGAAATAAATCTTCAGCATTGATAAAATTTCCTGTTCTCAGATCAAAATTTTTCCAGATTAAAAACCCTTCGGCATAAGCGCCCGAAGCTTCACCATCAATGGCAATACTCAGAATATTCTCAGGAGTTTCAATTTTATCCCAACTATAAAAATAAAGATAGTTGGAATAGGAATTGGTTGCTGTAGAAGCCAGTTTAAAAGGATTTCCGCCAGATCCGGGAACATATTCCAGCTGATCCACCTGCAGAAATGTATTGATTTTATTTTCTACCCGTGGATTTTCAGGATAGGAAACAACCGGAAAAACGGTATCTTCAGTTTTAGGCTGCAGATTAGTGATTATCACTTTTTGCTGCTGCGAAAAACTTAATCCGGAAATCAGTAAGAAAAATACAATACCCTTTTTCACTATTTTGATTTTAAGTACATTAAAATGAACTTGGCAACCAGTGTAGAAATCCCCAGTATGATAAACATATTGGCGAATTTTTTAGAACTTCTGAAACCTTCATTGTTTGTTTTCTTCAGAAAGAATCCAAAAAGAAGGAATACGATAGGCAAAATGATCTGTAGCATTAGTTTCCTCTCATTCTGTTAAATTCATTGATCACCTCATGGTGGCTCACCGTCTTATCTTTAAAATACGTTACAAAGTGCTGTTTTTCTTCTTCAGTAGCGCCCAATTGGTTCAGAATATTCAATAAGTGCATCTTCATATGTCCTTTCTGGATTCCTGTGGTCACCAGAGAGCGTAAAGCCCCAAAGTTTTGTGCAAGTCCTGAAACTGCCAGGATGCTCATCAGCTCTTGTGCGGAAGGTTTCCCAAGAAGTGCCAGTGAGAATTTTACCAAAGGGTGAAGATTGGTAAGTCCTCCCACAACTCCAACAGAAATAGGAAGATCAATCCAGAATCTGAAAATTCCGTTATCTGTTGTACAGTGTGTTAAAGATCTGTATTGGCCATCTCTCGCAGCATAAGCATGTGCGCAGGCTTCCGTAGCTCTGAAATCATTTCCGGTAGCGATTACAACGGCATCTACTCCATTCATTACTCCTTTATTATGAGTAGTCGCACGGTAAGGTTCTATTTCTGCAATGGTAACGGCCTGCTTGAATTTAGAAGCAAATTCTTCCGGAGAAATTCCACTGTCATCTTTTAAATCTTCCATTTTACACGAAACCTCAGCTCTCACAATACAGTCAGGGGTAAAGTTGGAAAGAATATTCATCACAATCTGCAGTGAATTCTTTTCTTCCTGAGTAAAATCTTCGCTGGTAGCAACTTCCTGTCTCAAAGTCTTTCCGAACTGCTCAAGACATGAGTTGATAAAGTTCGCTCCCATTGAATCCACAGTATCAAAACTTGCTTTCAACTGGTAGTAATTCGGCATTTCTGCTGTTTTATCCACCAGGCTGATGTTTAAAATACCTCCGCCGCGTTTTCTCATATTCGTGGTGATATCTTCTGTGGCTTCAAATAATTTTTTCTTTAAACTGAAATTAAAGAAATGTAATAATTTGTGAGGTTCTACATTAAAAATAAAGTGGGTATGCCCCAGTTTTTCAGTATTGATAATCGTTGTTTTAAAACCTCCCTTATCGATCCAGAATTTGGCAGCTTTGGAAGCAGCCGCTACTACTGAACTTTCTTCAACTGCCATTGGAAGTGCCAACAGTTTTCCATCGATTAAAAAGTTCGGAGCAATTCCGTACGGCATATAGAAATTGGAGATGGTATTTTCAGAAAATTCTTCGTGAAGTTTCTGAAGATCTGCATCATCATTCCAGTATTGTTTTAATATATTTTGATATTCCTGGTTTCCTTCAAGATATTCGTTTACGAGCCATTCGATTTTCCCCTGCTTTGGAAGCTTGGAAAAACCTTCGATTGGTTTATGATTCATGATATAAACTTTAATGAGCCGTAAATATAATGATTTTGAGACTCTTTTTTGTGGATAACTTACATGAAAAAAGGTTGACTTTTATCAATTTTGGAACTAATTTTGAACAATATTAAATTACAATTCAGATACAAAACATATCAAATCATTTTAAATATGAATTTTGACCGTCTTAAAGAAAAGCTTGAAATCCTTGCTGATGCAGCGAAATATGATGTTTCCTGTTCATCAAGCGGAGGTACAAGAAAAAATAAAAAAGGAGCATTGGGAGATAGTTCTGCAAGCGGGATCTGTCATACCTATACAGAAGACGGAAGATGTGTTTCTCTGCTTAAGGTTCTGTTGACAAATCACTGTATTTATGATTGTGCTTACTGCGTTTCCAGAAGTTCCAATGATATCAAAAGAGCTGCTTTTACAGTAGAAGAAGTGGTAGACCTTACCATCAATTTTTACCGCAGGAATTATATTGAAGGGTTATTTCTAAGCTCAGGAATTTTTAAAAACGCAGATACCACAATGGAAAGACTGGTAAGAGTGGCCAAAAAGCTGCGCCTGGAAGAAAATTTTAACGGATATATTCATTTGAAATCTATTCCGGGAGCAAGTGATGATCTGATGCAGGAAGCTGCGTTGTATGCAGACCGTTTATCCGTTAATATTGAAATTCCTACGGAGAGTGGATTAAAATTATTGGCGCCTGAAAAAAACAGACAGGATATGATCAGCCCGATGCGGTATATTCAAAAAGGCATCATTCAATATAAAGATGAAAAGAAAATCCTTAAGAAGGTTCCGAAGTTTGCTCCGGCCGGACAGTCTACACAAATGATTGTGGGAGCAACCAATGAAAATGACTTACAGATCATAAAAGTGGCAGATCATTTTTATAAAAATTTTAATCTGAAAAGGGTGTATTATTCCGGATATGTTCCGGTTCTGGAAGATCAAAGACTGCCCTCTTTAACCACAGAAGTCCCTATGCTTAGGGAAAACCGACTGTATCAGTCGGACTGGCTGATGAGATTTTATGGTTTTAAAGCAGAAGAAATTTTAGATCCCAATGTTCCTTTTCTTGATCTGGAAATGGATCCGAAATTAAGCTGGGCATTACGGAATCTGGATCAGTTCCCGGTGAATCTCCAGACTGCCGAATACCGGATGATTTTAAGAATTCCCGGAATCGGAGTGAAAACAGCGCAGAAAATTGTGAGTGCAAGACGTTTTCAGATTTTAACGATGGATCATTTGAAAAAACTCGGAGCGGCTGTCAACCGGGCAAAATATTTCATCGATTTTAATGCTGGGAATGCCTACCTGAAATACTTAACGGATAAAAACTTCAGAAAGCTACTCATAGGCGGAAGCTCATCCAAATTTCATAACCAGTTTTCGCAACAGCTGACTTTGTTTTGATTTTAAACACAAATGACACCATATTTTCACAAATGGACACTAATTTATAATACAACACGACTGTCATTCTGACGAAGGAAGAATCTCTAGATTCTTCACTTCATTTTATTTCGTTCAGAATGACAAGCACACACAAATTTTAATTCAACACATGACAACTCTACTCTACGATGGAAGTTTTGACGGTCTTTTCACAGCAGTATTTGAAGTTTTCGAATATCGTTATAAAGATGTAGAAATTATAAGCAGGGAAAGGTTTCATCAGGAAAATATTTTTGCTGAGATTCACGAAGTCATTACCCAAACAGATAAATCTGAAAGGGTTTTGAATAAATTAGAACAGAATATTGGGAAACAGGGCGTTTACAAACTTTTAAAAGTTTTTTTATCGGAAGATCCGGAGCTGGAAAGCCTTATTTTATCTGCGATAAGACAGTCGGTGAAGAATCCAGAAAATAATATTCTTGAAAACTTTGCCGATAATGATGTTTTAAAAATTTCAAAAATCTGTAAATCAGTAGACCGGGAAAGACACAGAATGACGGCTTTTGTCCGGTTTGAAAAAATGCATGATGGTGTTTTTTTCTCTAAAATAGATCCCGACTTCAATGTTCTTCCTTTAATCAGAAAACATTTTCACGACCGATACCAGGATCAGAAATGGATGATCTACGATCTCCGGAGAAACTACGGACTTCTGTATGATCTGAACGATTGTGAGTTTTTCTATCCTGATGAAAAAATTATTCTCCATAATTATCAGCAGAAATTTCATGATGAGGAAAACAATTATCAGATACTCTGGCAGCGATATTTCACAAAAACCAATATTGTAGAAAGGAAAAATATGAAACTCCATATTCAGCATGTTCCCAAAAGATACTGGAAATATCTGACTGAAAAATGGTAGCCGGAATTCCATATTGTGGATAACTTTTTATTTCGACGATAAAAACTATGGTTTCAAATTATTTTTTGATCCATATTTTATAACCTGCTCATTTTATGGGAGATAAAATCCACATTAATGGAAAACTCATATTGTGGATAACTTTTTTGAGTTAACATACCGTTAACATTGAAAATAGTTCAACATCAATTTTCTTGTAAAAATGGAGTAAATAAAGCCAGTTCCAGAAAGTAAAGGAATATAAAATATATTATAAACCCATGTAAATCTGTGACCTATAGATTCAAAAACTATATCAACATTCCCAGTTTGTGGATAACTCTCACTTTCTAATGGTCCGTAACGCTTTCTTTACAATATAATGCGTTTCTTTTGTCGGACTTTCCCGAAGCCATTCGTCACAGATTTCCACTACAAATTCGGGTTGAGATTTGCTGGCATCATTCAGCCAGTTGCCAACACTATCCTGTACATATCTTGAGGAATCTGATCGTAAAGGTTCCAGTATTTCCAGTCCAAGCCCTGGATTGTGTTTTAAAGCATCAATATGTTCACACCACACACCTCTTGGCCTTGTGGATTCGCTGGCAAAGCGTCTTACATTTTCATCGTCATGCATCGTCCATTCTGATAAAAGAGATAAGCTTTCCTCAAGGTTTCTGACGATATCCGGGCGCATCGTCATCCAGCAGATTTCCCTCACTCCAAAATGAGAGTCAGAAGCAAATGGCTGAATTTTGTTTAATTTTTCCTTAAGTTGTAAACCGTTATTTCTTCCAATCGTATAAGCTGCCCAGCAACGTACCAGATCTGCGGGATGAACTGACAATTTCAAAAGAAATTCGTTATCCTTATTTTTCACAGCCAGATTAAGTAAGCCAATTCCTATTGTTTCATTAATGGTATTGACAGTTTGTTTTTTCAGCTGGTTTACACTTTCTAAAACGGGTGTCAAATATTCCTTACGATCATTCTGTAAAAGCAGATTTTCCAACAGCAACCTTTGATCTACTGCCAGCCATTCCGTAAGATTGGCGGTTTCAATTTCTCCTCTGTTCAGCTGTTCCAAAATATCCGTTGGAATATCTTTGATGGAGCGGGCTCCTTTTCGTTTTTCTGTCATACTATTTAATGATTACCTTTACAAAAGTCTGAAAGTGGGCGGAGAAAAACAATACCGCACATTTTTCACCCATAGGGATAAAAAAGTCAATTTTATGGAAACAAAGGAAAGAGCTGAAGAAAATAAAATATGTCCGTTGGAAGTTGCTGTTAATACCATCAGTGGAAAATGGAAAATTCCTATTGTCTGGCAGATCAATGAAGGAAAAAAACGTCCCAGTGAATTTTTGCGAGGTATTGCTAAAGTGGACCGCAGGGTTCTCAATCAGCAGCTGAGTGAAATGGTGGAAGACGGTATTTTAACGAAACAGTCTTTCAATGAACTTCCTCCAAGAGTAGAATATACTTTGACAGAACTTGGGGAAAAACTGGTAGAAATCCTCTGGCAGCTGAATGAATGGGGAAAATTATTGATTCCTGAAAAAGAGGAGTCGTTGAACCGCTAAATTTTCAAATAAGATATTGGCAGATAGGTGAAAAAAAATGATATTTGTGTTCACTAAAACGCATGAAAAAAGTTATCACAGGAATCATTGTTATTCTCATTTACACAGGCTGTACAAAAGAAAAAATATCAGACCGTTTATTACCTGAACCAGATAAAAATGAGCATTTAATTGCTGAAAATGCTTTAAAAATCAATAAAGGTAAAAATACTATCAGGGAAAGATTTTCTCCCCCGGAAGGGTATGATTGGATAGAAGAAAAACCTGGTTCTTTCGGATATTTTATTGAAAACTTCAAACTCAAACCTTACGGCAGCCAGATTGTAAAATATGACGGAAAACCTATTTCTACCCAGCATCTTCATGAAGCGGTTTTTGATATTGATACCGGAAATAAGGATCTTCAGCAATGTGCTGATGCAGTCATCCGAATGAGAGCTGAATATCTTTATAAGGCAAAAAAATTTAACGAAATTAAATTTCATTTTACAAGCGGTGATCTTTTCAGCTGGAATGATTATAAAAACGGAACGAGAGCTTTTGTCAGCGGAAATTCTGTCAACTTCAAAAGAGCTGCGTCTTTTGATGATTCTTATCAGAGTTTCAGAAATTATCTGGATGTCATTTTTAATTATGCAGGAACGATTTCATTAAATAAAGAAACAAAACCTGTCAATAAAAATTCAGATCTGAAAACAGGAGATATCCTGATCACACCGGGAAGTCCCGGACACATTGTTTTTATTTCCGGTGTCTGCCGGAATAAGAAAGGAAAAAGATTATTCTTATTAAGTGAAGGATTCACCCCGGCGCAATCGGTTCATGTACTTTCAAATCCGTTTAATCCCTATTTTACGCCCTGGTATGACCTTGACATCCATGCTGAGGAGACCAAAACTGCACGATATTTTTTTAAACCTACAAACTTCAGAAGCTTTTAATAATTTATATTCAAAACTATTGGAAACTTACTACGATAATCTGAACTTGTTTTTGTAAATTTGTTTTCGAAATTTTTTACTTGATGAAAGAGAGTGCTGTAAAAAAAATTGCAGTTCTTACTTCAGGAGGTGACTCTCCGGGTATGAATGCGGCGTTAAGAGCGGTAGTAAGAACCGCCAATTACTATAATATCGAATGCTACGGAGTGAGGGAAGGTTACAACGGCCTTATCAATAATGATTTCCTGAAAATGGGAGCCCGTTCCGTAAAAAATATAATCAACCAGGGCGGAACCATTCTAAAATCTGCCAGATCTGCTGAGTTCAGAACTAAAGAAGGCCGTCAGAAAGCTTACAACAACTGTATAAAGCTGGGAATTGACGGATTGGTATGTATCGGAGGTGACGGAACATTTACCGGTGCCAAAATCTTTAATGAAGAGTTCGGAATCAGAGTAATCGGTATCCCGGGAACGATCGACAACGATATTTTCGGAACTGATAATACGATCGGATACGACACTGCATTGAATACGGCAATGGATGCCATTGACAAAATCCGTGACACAGCAACTTCCCACAACAGGGTTTTCTTTGTGGAAGTAATGGGTCGTGATGCTGGTTTTATTGCTTTAAACAGTGGATTGGCAACCGGAGCTCTGGATATTTTAATTCCTGAGAAAAAAGACAGTATTGATGAGCTTTTCACGAAATTCAGGGATGCGGAAAAAACCGGAAAAGCATCAAGTATTGTGGTGGTTGCAGAGGGTGAGAAACTAGCCAATGTGTACGAACTTGCAGAAAAAACCAAACAGACCTTCCCTGATTATGACATTCGTGTAGCGATTTTGGGACATATGCAGAGAGGTGGTTCTCCAAGCTGTGCAGACAGAGTGTTGGCAAGCCGACTGGGCTATGGAGCCGTAACCGGACTAATGGAAGGACAAACCAATGTAATGGCAGGAATGCGTTCCAACGATCTGACGTATACGCCAATAGAAGAAGCCATTAAAAAACATAACGAAATCAATAAAGATCTTTTACTGATTTCAGAAATTTTAGCAATCTAATTATTTTTATAATCTAATAAAAACAAACTATTATGTCAACAATTAAAGTAGGTATCAACGGTTTTGGTAGAATTGGACGTCTTGTTTTCAGAGCAATGACTGAAAGAGACAACATTGAAGTTGTAGGAATCAATGACCTAATCAATGCAGAATACATGGCTTACATGTTAAAATATGACTCTGTACACGGTATTTTCCCAGGTGAGGTTTCTGTAGAAGGAAATGATCTTGTAGTAAACGGGAAAAAAATCAGAGTAACTGCTGAAAAAGATCCAAGTAACCTAAAATGGAACGAAATCGGTGCAGATTACGTAGTAGAATCTACCGGTTTATTCCTTGATAAAGACAGCGCTGCAAAACACCTTGCTGCAGGTGCTAAGAAAGTAATCCTTTCTGCTCCTTCTAAAGATGACACCCCAATGTTCGTAATGGGGGTAAACCACAAAGAGCTTACTGATGATATCAAAATCTTATCAAATGCTTCTTGTACTACAAACTGTTTAGCTCCTTTAGCTAAAGTAATCCACGATAACTTCGGAATCGTAGAAGGTTTGATGACTACTGTACACGCTACAACAGCTACTCAGAAAACAGTTGACGGTCCTTCAATGAAAGACTGGAGAGGTGGTAGAGCTGCTCTGAATAACATCATCCCTTCTTCTACTGGTGCTGCTAAAGCAGTAGGAAAAGTAATCCCTTCACTAAACGGAAAATTAACAGGTATGTCTTTCAGAGTACCAACTGTTGACGTTTCTGTAGTAGATTTAACAGTGAGAATTGAAAAAGCGGCTTCTTATGAAGAAATCTGTTCAGTTATCAAAGCTGCTTCTGAAGGTGAATTGAAAGGTATCCTAGGATATACTGAAGATGCAGTAGTATCTCAGGACTTCGTAGGAGATAAGAGAACTTCTATCTTCGACAAAGATGCTGGTATCATGCTTTCTCCTAACTTTGTGAAACTTGTTTCCTGGTATGACAACGAAATGGGTTACTCTAACAAGTTAGTAGATATGCTTGTACACGCTGCTTCTTTATAATCAATAATGAGCGATAAGCAATAAGTAATATAAAACCTTCCCGATGGGAAGGTTTTTTTATAAATACTATATTTGTCATTTAGTACTTTTCCTTTCCAATTGTTTAAAAGTTTGTTGAGATTTATTTTTTTGTATTGTCATTGCCATTAGAAAATAAATTATAAGTTACAGCAAAGAAAATAGCTGGTTTATACATTTCAGAATAGGAAACATCTAAATAATTAGGATTAATAAAATTATCATTAGCATCTAAATTATTTCTATTAAGTTTTTTTACATTTACAAAAGAAAGGCCTCCTGTAAAAACAAGTCTGTTCTTTTCTAAAAATGCAACAGAAGGTCCAGCATAAAAATTGAGTTTAGCATCCGTATTAATACTAATTCCCGATGAAATACCAAACATTGCCGTTTTTCCAAAATCCCAAAATACATGAGCTAAAACTCCAACTGCATGTGTAATACTATTTTTTTCATTTTCGTAAACACCACTACTTTTACCATCACTACTATATTTTAAAAGATAATTATCATCTCCTATAAAACTTAACATATAACCAGTACTGAAATTAACTTTTACTCCACCAAATGTTGTAATTTTTATAGGCTCAAATTTCTCTAACTCTTTATTATCTTTTCCTAAAAGAACAGGAGTTATCACTATTTCATCATCTGTTAATTGAGTTGCCTTAGTAAAAGTAACAAAATCATCATTTTTTATAGTTTCATATGTTTTTCTCCCCACAAACGCTTTATTTATTATTTCATTTTTTTTCTTTTCTTCATTAACTATATCGATAATTTTTTTTGCAGAGTTCATTTCTTCTTCAAACATAACATTAGTAGAACTTACCTTTACATCATTAATTTTTGCTTTAGAACCATTAACACTAATTGTACCTAACAAAGAAATATTATCGGTTCTTGAATTAACATCTTTATAAAGTTTTTTCAATTCCACATATGATTTCTGTAATTCCAATATGTCTTTTTCTATAGGAGTATCTATTTCATATGTGTTTTCATATATTTTTTTTGCAAGAGCTTTAACTGAATCAACATTCTTTATAAAGTTATTATCTCCAAGTAATTCAACCAAAATATTATTTAGATTTGCTTTTCTCTCTATATTGGATGCTTTTTCTATTAAAACCTGATATTCAGCAATAAAATCTTCCTTAGGATTAAAAGAACTTGAAGCAGGATTTCTTCCTTTATTCTTATTTTCTTCACTTTTCTCTTCATTTCCTATAAAACTATCACTTATCGACTTTGGAATTTCAAATTGAAAATTTTCACCTTTAGCTTCTATATTACTACCTATTACTTTTAAAGGATTAACATTACTAATAACAAATTTTATAGTACTTCCTTTTTTTAATTTAAATCCAGCAGGATAAGTATCCTTATTAAACGGTTTAATAAATATTTCTAGAGAATTTCCATTTTTTTCGGTAGAAGAAACCGAACAATTTTGTCCAAAAGCCATCCCCACCCAACCGAGCAGAAACAGTAATACGATTTTTGTTTTCATGATTTTTATTTTTCTGGTTAAGTTTTTTTGAATTTTAGAATTAGTTTATCATTGTAGAAAAACGAAATATTTTTATAATTGAGTTTTCATGGTTATTAGTTTTGTTTTACACAAAGTTTCAAATTATATAAGCACAAGTAAATTACCCGTTTGTGGTATTTTTCATGAAAGTTTTCCTGGATAGCTGACAAATCTCACCAAAATATTTCAGCATAAAACTTGTACTTTTATAGGGAAAGGAATGAAACATGATACAACCGCGTTTTAAAGATGCCCCCCATTTCAGGAACTTTTGGGAAAATGGCAATGGAAAGCAGCTTATAGAATTTTCCGGGGCAGAAGTGAGTTTTGAGCATTTTGAAAAATTTGCTCCCTATTTTCATCATACGGATCAGATCGGTGACGAGGTGGTAAAAGATGTTTATTTCACTAAAAAATTTCATGAAGCTTCCAGAGAAATTGAACATTACATCAGAAATGGAGTTTCGGAAGCTGATGATGTCCCTGAAAGTGTAAAAAAAATGTTCAGCCAAACTCAAAAAATTCCTCAATGGCTGGATTATAACCTGCTCAAAAGCGGTGCTGAACTCTGCATGAGAAGCAATCTTGATTCATTAATTTCATTGAGGGATTATTGTCTGATTGGTGGTTATGATTATGCCTACCTCAACAAACCTTTAATTGTTACTGAAGCTTTGAAAAAAGGGGCGGTGAAGCGTCTTTCTGAAACCTTGGATTTTTGGGTGAATGCTACCCGGTACAACGCACTGGAAATCCATGCAAAAGGATATGAATTTGCCATAAAAACCCGTTTGATACATTCCTATGCAAGGCTTTCCATTAAAAAACATTATAAAGACTGGGATACCGAAAACTGGGGAGAGCCCATCAATTCCTGGGATATGATGGCAACGTATATTGGTTTCAGTCTGGTGTTTCTCCATAGCCTTACAAAGCTGGGAAATCGTTTTTCTGTTGAAGAAGAACAGGGAATTTTCCATCTTTGGAAATACGTGGGTTACCTTTTGGGAATTCCGGAGCAGCTTCTTCCTGATGATAAGAAACAGGCAACGGAATATTTTTATTTATGGACTTCCGTTCAGCCCCCTTCGGATAAAGATTCTGTTCTTCTGGCTCATTCTCTTTTGGATGAATCATTGGAAAATCCTATTTTAAAATTTGAGTTCCAGAGAAAAAATTTAAGATATCTGCACATCTGCTGTACCTGGTTTCTTTTAGATGACGAAGTGTGTAAAAGATTACAAATTCCGGAAGTTCCTTACAGAAACCTGTTTCCAAAATCGAAAATACTTTTCAACACAATTTATGACAGCCTTGTAAGCCGTAATGCCAGAATACAAAGAGGAAACAAAGATCAGATGAAAGTGCTGGAAGATTATCTTGCCATCACTAAAAATTCAAATTTCCATTAAAATTAATTGTTGGAACTCGCAAAAGCGCAAAAATTTCAAGACATTGCAAAAGTTTTTTAGGACGCAAGAAAAATCGAAGATTTTCAGCACGGAATATATAATTTCAAGGAAAATTCTTGCAATCAACCAGATGATACAGGTTTTCATTAATATCTGCGTTATCTGCAAAATCAGCGTGGGGTAAAAAATACATATACTACTCAATTTTATCGGAGATAAAATCCTTGCGCCTTAAAGCATAATCTATATTAAAAGAATGGCGCCTTTGCAATTTCCAGCAAAAAAAACTCATCTTAATAAAGTAATAAGCATAAAAAAAATACTTTAGATACAGCATTCCGCATCTGCTTCGTTATGAATGAGATCAGTAATAAAATTTTATCATTTT
Source organism: Chryseobacterium sp. AG844 (assembly GCF_003182335.1). NCBI lineage: Bacteria > Pseudomonadati > Bacteroidota > Flavobacteriia > Flavobacteriales > Weeksellaceae > Chryseobacterium > Chryseobacterium sp. AG844. The sequence goes on from NZ_QGTV01000001.1 coordinate 220,236, forward strand.
TTAACTCTTAAAACAGCTTTCAGAAACAAATAATATTAGCTTTTGATCTATAAATTATGTATTTTTGAGAAATTATTTTAATAGAGATGAGTAACATTGATGATAAGAAAAAAGCACTCGCTTTAGTGCTTGACAAGCTAGATAAAACATATGGAAAGGGAACGGTAATGACTTTAGGTGATGAATCTATAGACAATACGATAGAGGTCATTCCTTCCGGTTCTTTAGGTTTGGATATTGCCCTAGGGATAGGCGGATATCCAAAAGGAAGAATCATTGAAATATATGGTCCTGAATCTTCAGGTAAAACAACGTTGACCCTTCACGCCATTGCTGAAGCTCAAAAAGCAGGCGGTATTGCAGCATTCATTGATGCAGAGCACGCTTTCGACAGAACGTATGCTGCAAAATTAGGAATTGATCTTGAAAACCTGATCATTTCTCAGCCTGACAACGGTGAGCAGGCTTTAGAGATTGCAGATAATTTGATCCGTTCAGGAGCAATTGATATCGTTGTTATTGACTCTGTAGCCGCTCTTACACCAAAAGCAGAAATCGAAGGTGAAATGGGAGATTCCAAAATGGGTCTTCATGCAAGATTAATGTCTCAGGCATTAAGAAAGCTTACCGCTACGATTTCAAGAACAAAATGTACCGTGATTTTCATCAACCAGTTGAGAGAAAAGATCGGTGTTATGTTCGGGAACCCTGAAACCACTACCGGAGGTAATGCACTGAAGTTTTACGCTTCTGTAAGAATTGATATCAGAAAAGCAAGTGCTCCTATCAAACAAGGTGATGAAGCAATCGGTAGCCGTGTGAAAGTGAAGATTGTGAAAAACAAAGTAGCACCTCCATTCAAGCAGGCAGAATTCGACATCATGTATGGTGAAGGTGTTTCTAAAGTAGGAGAAATTCTTGATACCGCTGTAGATATGGGAATTGTGAAGAAAAGCGGATCATGGTTCAGCTACGAAGAGACCAAATTGGGTCAGGGACGTGATGCTGTAAAAGATGTTTTAAGAGACAATCCGGATCTTGCTGAAGAATTGGAAGCTAAGATCAAGGAAGAAATGAAAAACAAATAATTTTTCATAAAAATATAGAAAAGGCAGTCTTCGGATTGCCTTTTTCTGTTTTTAAAATAAAGATTTTTCTAACGCAAAGGTTTCATCTGTATGCTGTAATATTTTTAAGGAGCAAAGAGCTGAATCAATTTCATTGATTCTTACTAAGCAAATGCATCATTTACCACAAAGCTCCATCAACGATGCGTTTAAATAAATGAAGGGTCAGAAAATAAAAAAGAGGTCATTCCGTAGAACAACCTCTTTGAGATTTTATATTTTTTTAAAATTATTCAGCAATTTTACCCTGCAGCTGAAGTGCTCCGGTCACTTTCATTCCTTTTGTAAGCGTTTCCATTCTCATGTTCTCTTTGTTCACAAAAGCATCAATGGTGAAGAAATCTTCATTCTCTTCATTCGTGATCAATTTCAACTTCAAAATATATCCTTTAACACTTCTATCTTCAAGCAATTCTGTTTCTTTAAAGTCTACTACCTGACCAATAAAATCGAAACATGCATAATTAGGCAGGTCCTGACTTGGTGCATAGGTAGTAAAATCCTCACTCATTTTGGTTCCATCCGGTAAATCAGTATTGGTTTGAACATCAAGAATGAAAACAATTCCGCTGACATTCACCTTCAGATGAGGCTGAGTCATGTAGGTATTTCTGTTTTCAGCATAATCTGTTGCAAAAAACCAAACACCAAAAGTATCTCTGGCAGGTCCTGCTACAATTGCCTGTAAATTCAATGCATTTTCCCATTCTCTGATTGATCTGGTTTCAAAATCCAGGGTATAATCCGTTTTTACTTCCGGAATTATAGTACTCAATTCATCTGTAACAATGGTTTTGAATCTTACATCTTCAAATTCGGTTTTATTTCTGGCCTCTCCTGTCGGATCAGAAACGGTGGACTGCATTAAAACTGTGCTAAGATACTGCCCGTAATCTTTAGTCTGAAAGTTCTGGTGTCCAAAAACGCCACTCCATGTATTCACAAGGTTATGAACATTGGATTTTCTGATAATTATCCCAGCTTCATTAGTGGTTTCAGGAGTCGTGATTCCTACTGTATTCTGGAAATAATTTTGTCCCTCAATCAACTGATGATTCATAATCGCATTATTTTCTTCATGAGAAAACTCTGCAAAACCTTTATACGTAATATTCTGGTTTTCGAAAATATAAGGCAATCCTGTTTTCTTCTTTTCATCACCGGCAAAGTGGTAAGCAAGTGAAATTCCCTTAAATTCCCCTTCCTGAATAGCCGGAGTGTGATTACCGTTATGATCAAACTGAGAATGATATAGTATCATATAAGATTTAATCTTACCTTCCTGAAGCTCACTTTCAAACTTTTCTTCCATCTGTGCAATCGCCTGTTGTGGAGAAAGTGCATAAGCATCTTCAGTAACCATATACGCAAAACCCTCTACCTCACCATTTTCTTTTTCAAAAGCAGAAAGCGGTGTATACTCACCTCTTAGCTGAAGGGCTATAGAATACACGATATAATCATTATAAATCCTGATTTTTTCATATTCTTCATTTACTTTCGGCTCTTCTGCCAGCTGCGAAGGAACTTCCGGTATTGTTTCCACAACTTCTTCCACCACTTGCTCTACTACTTTTTCTTCCGGCATTTTCATTTCCTGAACCGGAGTACTTACATTTTCCTGACTGTTATTTTTTTTCTTAAAAAAATCAAAGATTCCCATACTGTTATTTATAATTGGCGGTAAATATAATAAAAGTGCTCAACAGGCTCATCATAAAAAAAATGCCATTGTGTCAGTGTGCTCTTTATTGTTTTTATAATAAAAAATTCCGGCGGAGCCTTTGGCTCCGCCGGAATTCTGTTAATTAGGTTTATCATCTGTCAGTTCAAATCCCCAATCCTTTCCTTTTTGGGTTGCCGGGATTCCTTTTGTCATCCAGACCGGAGCTTTAGCACCTTTAAGATAATAATCAAAAAACTGCTGTTCGCGGATTTGAATATCTTTTCTGTTCTGACGTTTCAGAAGGTTATGATCATCTCCATTATAATTCAGAAGCCATACCGGTTTTCCGAGACGGCGTAGTGCGGTAAACATTTCAATCCCCTGATACCATGGCACAGCTCCATCTTTATCATTACTCATAATAACTACCGGAGTTTGTACTTTATCAATGCTAAAAAGCGGTGAATTTTTAATATAAAGATCCGGTGCTTCCCACAAGTTTTTCCCCAATCTGCTTTGTGATTTCTCATACTGAAACTGTCTGTTCATTCCTGAAGTCCATCGGATTCCTCCATAGGCAGACGTCATGTTGACAACGGGTGCTCCACTCCATGCAGCTGCATACATATTGGTATGAGCAATAAGATAAGCAACCTGATAACCTCCCCAGCTTTGTCCCTGAATTCCTATTTTTGCACCGTCTACCCATGCATTTTGCTTTAACTTTTCAACTCCGGAATTAATATATTCCATGGCAGATTCTCCCGGGAAACCATCTGTATAAGAAATATCAGGAGTGAAAACAAGATATCCGTTGCTCACAAAATAAGAAATATTTAATCTTGAAGGTGTTGGAGCTGGTGCAACATACCGGTTTAAATTATCCGAAAGTTTTTCGTAGAAATAAACAATCATCGGATATTTTTTATTCGGATCAAAGTTTTCCGGTTTGTATAGCACTCCTGTAGAAGTATTTCCTTTTGGTGTTGTCCAGTTTACCAATTCGTTTGTTCCCCAGTTATATTGATTTTGCTGCAGATTGGTATTGCTCAGTTTTTGTTGTTCTGAAAAATCTGATGTTGCAAAAATATTGGGAGAAGCCGTGTATGATTCTTTTATCAGAATATACTGTTCAGCATTTTTTGCTTTTTGAAGGGTTCTGTATCCCCATACATTTTCCATCTGAATTTTTACCGGATCAGCGTTTGACTGAACAGATGTCTTAAAAATTCCGTTGGCCTTGGATGTATTGTCAAATGCGGATAAATAAATGACTGATTTTCTGTTTAAGCTTTTAATATCCTTATCCAGATCATAGGTATCAAATGTTATTTTATGCTTACGCCCATATCCATTGGTCATATTTCTTGGCTTTTTTGAACTGTTCAGAAAAAATTCCCAAAGATCGTAACGGTCTCTGATAATTACAGATTCATCATTATCTGTCCAGGATGCAATACCATAAGAATTTGGAAAATCCGGCATATCAAATTCCTCATCTACAAAAGAAACAGGTAAGCCTGTACTGAGCGGAAGGGTTTGTTTTGTCTTCACATTATAGCTCAGCCATTTCCCTTTTTCTCTGTCAAAGATCACAACAAATTTTCCCAGCGGAGATACAGCCGCTGCTCCATTCAGGTTTTTAATAATTTCGGTTCTCTCTCCCGTTTTATTGTCAATCAGAAAATAGGTTTTCTTTGTTGCACCTTCCCATTGTGAAGAAATCCTGTTATTGATACTGGTAATTCCCAGCGCAAATTCTGCATTTCCTTCGTTCACCAGTCGTAAAGTATCCAAATCTTCTCCGTCAATATTGGTAAAGAAATCCGGTTTTCCCGTTTGCATTACTGCAGCGTAGGATTTTTTCAGATCATTCTTCAATTCTTTTAGCTGTACCGTTTGCAGATAATCGTCCTTATAATTCCAGATATCCACAACGGCATGATCATTTGCAATCATTGCCGTATCTTTTGCAACAGGCTTTGGAGCAACACCGAAATACAACTGTTTCCCATTTTTACTGAACAGCGGCAACCGGTTTTCGGAAATTACCCAGTTTCTCTTCATCTGTGCATTCTCATTGGTAACAATTGCTTTTTTGTTTCCTTTAAAGTTAAAGTAATATAGCTGATACAATTTCACCAGATCATTCTGTGCAGAAGAAGTTCCTACATAAGCCAGCTGATTTCCTTCTTCGTCAAAAGACAATTGTGAAAAGTCTCCCTCCATTTCAGAAATTTTATTGATGGTTCCTTTTTGCAGATCAACTACCTGCACGGTTTGAAACGCATATTTCTTAGGTTTAGACTTGTCTGTATCTTTTTTATCCGAAGATTTTTCATCTGTTGAATCCTTTCCTTCTTTTTTATCTTTCTTTTCGTCCGGCTTCTTAGTCACAAAAACAAGCTGCTTCCCATTTTTGCTGAACTCATAGCGTATGACATTATCATATGTTGTACTTTTTCCATCCAAAAGGTTTTTCACCACAAGCTGTAATGGTTTTACATTTTTTTCTTCCTCTTTATTTTCTTCCCCGTCTTCTTTGTCGGAAGCATCATCAGAAGATTTATCTTTTATATTTTCCAGAAGATAAGCAACGTAAGAACCTGCTTTTTCAGGAATTTTAAATGATTTTACATTCGGAATTTTCTCTGTTTTATCATTAAAAAAATCAACAATGGCAAGGCTGTCTTTTGTTAATTTATTTTTCTTCAGTTTTTTATCTTTTACCGCTTTTATATCTTTATACTGCGGTCGGATCTGAAAAACAGCAAACCTGGAATCATTGGTAAAATCCACTTTTGCCGTTCTTGCAAACTTCTTTGTTGTCTTATTTTTAACGGAATATAAAGAAAGGTCAGAATTTCCTTCCTGAGCATCTAACGAATAGGCAATCCACTTTCCATCATTTGAGATTTTTCTTGATCCGATATTTTGCCAGCTGTCGTAAACAGAATGGTCTAAAGGCTTCTTCTGCCCATATACCCAGAAGGTCATGATGAGCAGCATAAAAACTGTACATTTCAACTTCATTTTTAAAATATTTTAAGATTTAAAAGTAAGGCATTTCTTTGACAAATCCATATAACAATACCTTTTCAATTTGAAAAAATGACATTCTGTCACTTTCTCCTGCATGGTATTTTTTTTGAGAAAGAATTTTAAATTAAAAATCTAAAATATGATGACTAAAGGAAATATTAATGTATCTGTGGAAAACATTTTCCCGCTTATTAAAAAATTTCTTTACAGTGACCACGAAATATTCCTAAGAGAATTGATCTCCAATGCAACGGATGCTACTTTAAAATTAAAACACCTGACAAGCATTGGTGAGGCAAAAGTGGAATATGGAAATCCCAAGCTTGAAGTTAAAATTGATAAAGACCAGAAAACGTTACGCATCATCGACCAGGGAATTGGTATGACCGGCGAAGAAGTTGAAAAATATATCAACCAAGTTGCTTTTTCAGGCGCTGAAGAGTTTTTGGAAAAATATAAGGATTCTGCAAAAGATTCCGGCATTATCGGACATTTCGGTCTTGGATTCTACTCTGCTTTCATGGTGGCTGAAAAGGTGGAAATCCTTACAAAATCTTATAAAGATGAGCCGGCAGTACGTTGGGTCTGTGACGGAAGCCCGGAATTCACGCTTGAAGAAACTACTGATAAAACAGACAGAGGAACGGAAATAATCCTTCATATTGCTGAAGATTCCGTAGAGTTTCTGGAAGAAGCAAAAATCCGTGAGCTGCTATTAAAGTATAACAAATTTATGCCTGTTCCGATTAAATTCGGGACAAAAACACATACACTTCCTTTACCGGAAGATGCTCCTGAAGATGCTGTGGCTGAAACAGAAGAGGTAGACAATATCATCAACAATCCGGTTCCGGCATGGACCATCGCTCCAAGTGAACTGACCAATGAGGATTATATGAAGTTCTATCATGAACTGTACCCAATGCAGTTTGAAGAACCGTTATTCAACATCCACCTGAATGTTGATTATCCTTTCAACCTTACCGGAATTTTATTCTTCCCGAAACTGAGCAATAATCTGAATATTGATAAGGATAAAATTCAATTATATCAAAACCAGGTATTTGTAACAGATGAAGTAAAAGGAATCGTTCCGGACTTCCTGATGTTATTAAGAGGTGTAATTGATTCTCCGGATATCCCATTGAACGTTTCCCGTTCTTATCTTCAGGCAGACGGTGCTGTAAAGAAAATTTCATCGTATATCACGAAAAAAGTTGCCGACAAAATGGCTTCTCTGATTAACGAAAACCGTGAAGATTATGAAAAAAAATGGAATGATATCAAGGTTGTAATCGAATACGGAATCATTACTGAAGAAAAATTTGCTGAAAAAGCAGACAAATTCACTTTATATCCTACAACAGACGGTAAATATTTCCTGTGGGATGAACTGGTAGAGAAAATCAAGCCAATACAAACTGATAAAGACAACAAACTGGTTGTTCTGTATGCTACCAATGCTGATGAGCAGCACAGCTATATCCAGTCTGCAAAAGATAAAGGATATGAAGTTCTGTTATTGGATTCTCCTATCATTTCACACGTGATCCAGAAACTGGAAACTTCAAAAGAAAATATTTCGTTTGCAAGAGTAGATGCTGATCATGTTAATAACCTTATCAAAAAAGACGAGCCGGTAATTTCAAAATTGAATGAAACGGAAAAAGAATCATTGAAAAAGAATGTAGAAGAAGCTATTCAGGATTCTAAATTTACGGTACAGCTTGAAGATCTTGACAGCAATGATGCTCCGTTCACTATTACCCAGCCTGAATTCATGAGAAGAATGAAGGAAATGCAGGCTACAGGCGGAGGCGGTATGTTCGGAATGGGAGGTTTCCCGGAGATGTATAATCTTGTGGTGAACTCCAACAGTGAGCTTTCCAGCCAGATCTTAAAGACTGAGAATGCTGAAGAAAAAGAAAGCTTAATCAAATATGCTCTTGATCTTGCCAAGCTTTCACAAAACTTACTGAAAGGAAAAGACCTGACAGATTTTATACAGAGAAGCTATAAGCAGCTTGAAAAATAATTTACAAGAGACTGTTTCATTTTGAAGCAGTCTTTTTTGTTTAAAAAGTATAAATTGTAAATAGATAATCCAAACCTTACAGTTTTTAGAAACCTGTAAGGTTTAAATCTTTAATCACATATTCTTTGATCAAATCAGAATTGATTCTGAAAGCAAAGTTTCAACAATTAAACCAGATAACCCTTCTGTTTTTAAATTTAGTTTCATTTTATCTTTAATTTTATTCTTTAGCACCTATTTTTTTCTACTTTTTATTGTATAGCTTCTGCTTTTTTGCCATTTTTGTATAAAATGTAGGTCATGCAAAAAGAAAAATTACGTCTCATCAGAAAGCAAAAAGGTTATACTCAACAACAGGTAGCTGATTTTATCGCAACAGATGTATCTAATTACAGCAGAAAAGAAAGCGGTGATGTGAGGATCGTAAAAGATGAGTGGGATAAACTTGCCCGTTTTCTGGATGTACCCATTGAGGACATTTATGAAGAAGAGGAAGCTACAGTAGTTGTTAATAATGATCATCCTGTATTTAATGATAGATCTGCAGGAGTTATCAGTAACCAAAATAATTATGATAATATCCCTGGCGACATCATTAAAAACCTTCAAAACTATATTGCTCTATTAAAAGAGGAGAACGAAAAGCTGAAAGAAGAACTAAAAGATCTCCCAAGAGGAAGAAAATAATACGGTTTCAAACTGTAGAAAATATTGATGTCACTTCATATTAATGTATGGAGTGACATTTTTTTATAATGAGATTAAATTTCATCAAATTACAATTCCTCCAATGGATCCCAGAACAGTTTTTTGAAATTCTTTATTCTGAGGTTTTCAACAATGATTCCTTCTGCTTCCAGCTTTGGCTGAAATTCGGGGACAGATAATACTCCTGAGCTTGAAATCACGCGGTGCGCAGGAACATCTTTCGGACATCCTCCCATCGCTTTTCCTACATGTCTGGAATGATTAGGATAACCAACAGCTTTTGCTATGGCGCCGTAAGTAGATACTCTTCCTTTGGGAATAAGTCTTGCCACTTCGTATACCTGTTGTTTGAAAATTTCGTCCATATCAAAATGATTATTTTAAGTCGGTTCTCTTTTTTGCATCATTTTTGAACTCTTTTCATCTCAATGATGTTTCATTAAAAGATAAAGATATGAAAAAATCATTTTTCAGGCTGTTGAATGCCGTTAATAAAAAAGTTCTTCCGAAATTGAGTAAGAAAGATCCTAATCATCTCACTAAGATAGAAAAGGGAATTCTGGCCTACAGATACTTTGTGCTGGTGAATTCTTTGGATTGATTTTTTATTTTCCTGCAGATCGCGCAGATTTTCACAAATGTTTATGTGTATTTTTGGGAAAATGCAAAGGCGCAAGATATTTTAATACTATGTGTGGTAAGGCGCAAGGATTTTATCTCCGATAAAATTTCATACGACATAGCTTATTTTTTCTCTCGCTGATGATGCAGATTACGCAGATTGTAAAAATCTGTGCAATTCGTGTAATCTATGGGAATACTGTATACTATTTTTTAACCATTAAGAAAAATGAAGATGGGAAGAATAATTAAATTTCATCTTTGATGAAAGTAAAGCATGCGGATAAATAAAATAGCTTTAGCTATTTCTCTTAATGCCCTTTAAAACTTAAATAACCTTAATGGTTCAAATTATTTTTAGTTTTCAAAACAATTCTATTTTTACATCCTAAAACAAAAAGCGCTCCAAATGAATTGAAGCGCTGATATTATAATCTCCAGTGAGATATTTTTCTTAAGCGTTTTCCAAGATATAAGAGAACATCAATGGTGCACAGATCGTCGCATCACTTTCAACGATAAATTTCGGTGTAGTGATATCCAGTTTACCCCAGGTAATTTTCTCATTTGGAACTGCTCCTGAATATGAACCGTAAGAGGTAGTAGAGTCAGAAATCTGGCAGAAATAAGACCAGAAAGGAATGTCATGCATTTCCATATCCTGATATAACATTGGTACTACACAAATAGGGAAATCTCCTGCGATACCTCCACCAATCTGGAAGAATCCAACTCCTTTTCCTCCTGAGTTTTTAGTATACCAGTCAGCAAGGTAAGTCATATATTCGATCCCTGATTTCATTGTCGTAGGCTTAAGTTCTCCTTTGATGCAGTAAGAAGCGAAGATGTTACCCATTGTAGAATCTTCCCATCCCGGAACTACGATTGGTAGGTTAGCTTCTGCAGCAGCAATCATCCAGGAATTTTCTCTAGGAATTTCATAATACTGCTCCAATACTCCTGAAAGGATCATTTTGTACATAAATTCGTGAGGGAAGTATCTTTCTCCTTTAGCTTCTGCATCTTTCCAGATCTCCACGATATGTTTTTGTAATCTTCTGAAAGCTTCTTCTTCAGGGATACAAGTATCTGTAACTCTGTTCAGACCTCTTTCCAAAAGATCCCACTCATCCTGAGCTGTTAAATCTCTATAATGAGGAACTCTTTCATAGTGAGAGTGTGCTACAAGGTTCATTAAATCTTCTTCAAGGTTAGCACCTGTACAAGAGATAAAATCTACTTTTCCCTGACGGATCATTTCAGCAAGAATCTTCCCTAATTCAGCAGTAGACATTGCTCCAGCCAAAGTAATCATCATTTTTCCGCCATCTTTAAGATGTGCAACATATCCTTTAGAAGCATCCACCAATGCAGCTGCGTTGAAGTGCAGGTAATACTTTTCTATGAATTCAGTTATCGGTTTGCTCATTTTTTTAATTTTTGCAAAGATAAAACTTAAAAACGGAATGCAGCCAAAGCACCTGAAGAAAGTGTGATAGAAGAGTATTTTTTATCATTTGTTAAATTCCAAAGCTGCTTTGTTGGATATGCAAGGATGTCCATTCATACTATTTTTAAGACGCAAGAATATTTCAACTTCGCTTAAAATTAGATTTTCAGTAAGGATGGAACTTCATTTTTATTAAAATATTCCCACGGATTTCACAGATTTTTACGATCTGCGTCATCAGCAAAATCCCCGAGAGATAAAATCCTTACGCCTTACAACATAGTATTCAAAAAAAATAGTGCCTTTGCGTTTTCCAACATTAGCTCTTATAAAAAAAGCGCAGCTCAAGTAAGCCACGCTTTCATTGTAATTCAACTTAATATTATTCATCAAAGATTTATCCTTCCCAGGTTTCCACTTTCAGAATTTCGATTTTTCTTTCTCCGTCTCTGAAAGGCCAGCTGATAACGTCTCCTACCTTATACCCTACTACTGCAAGAGCAATATCAGACAGAATGGAGTGTTTGTTTTTTTTAAGTTTTTCTTTCGTAGAAGGTACGAAAATGTATTCGTGTTCAAAACCAAGGGTATGGTCTTTTAATGTTACTTTTCTATCAACTGTGACAATATCAGCAGGAAGATCTCTTCTCAGGACCTGTTTTGCTTTTCTGAGCTCTTCGGTCAATCTTTTTTCTTCTTCGATGCTTACTTTTTTTCTTCTCAGTGTATCTTTTATGGCATCATAAATTCCGGTGGTTACAATAATATGATCAGACATTTTTTATTTTTTTAAATTAAAATGCAGTTATTCCCTGATGATCCAATGTAGAATCCAGGCATACAACAGCCTTCTTCTATAGAAAACTGCAAAAAACAATATATAAAATCCGAAATGAGTCCCTGCCTTGGATCCTGACAGGGCTTAGATAATGAAGTCCTTGGAACTTTTCAGAAAAGAATCTGTATGAAGATAAAGTAAAGACAGCAGCAATCCTGACCGGCGGTGTTCTGCAGATAAAAAAATTGTTGCTGTCATTATCAATTATTATTACTTCTAACAAATATACGGCTTAAAAACGGAATGTAGCGGCTGCACTTAAAGAAACTCTGTGCAAACCTTCTTTTTGATCATCATCAAATTTATAAGTCACCCCGTTATACTTCATTTTATTCAGGGTTCCGCCACTTAATCCTATTTTTGGCCCTATCATAAAATTCTTGCTTACCTGATATTGATATCCAAGATCAACTTCTGCCCCGAAAGTACTTCCTGTACCTTTTACAGATCCTGTTTTTGTAGTATAAGATAGTACTCCCAACGCCACATCTGCAAATACCTTATGTCTTGTATCCAGATGATTATTTGAAATAAGTCCGGAGAAACCGAAAAATGTAATATGATCCTTTGTCGTTACAGGAACAGATACTGGCATTCCATCTACATAACCAAGCAGAAATCCGTCGCTAGATGCACTGTAGTTGGAATATTTCACTCCGAATCCGAGACCGTTTTTCACTTCATAATGGGCTGCAATATCAAAGTTCAGTCCATTTTTCAGGTCTTTTACATATTCTTTTTCTTCTTTGCTAAGTCCGGGAATTGTCTTTGCAGTTCTCCATGCATATCCTATGGAAGGTCTGACAGAAAATTTCTGAGCGAAAGACATGATGGAGATTGAGAACACTCCAGCTACGATTAGTTTTTTTATCATGGTTTTAAAATTTCCGGCAAAAATAAAATTTTCTACCGGAGAAACCAATTAAAACCTGAAACGTCTGCTTTCTTTTTTATCTGAAAGCTTTTTCTTATTATCCAGTCTTTTTTGTTTCTGACCTTTTGAAGGCTTGGTTGCTGTTCTTTTTTTCGGAACAATAAGTGCTTTGTTTACCATTTCAATAATTTTTTCAATGGCTTTATTTTTATTCATCAGTTGTGTTCTGCTTTCAGAAACTGAGAGGAATAAAAAACCGTCCGCATTGATCCTGTTTTTCAGTTTAAGCTGAATCAATACTTTTTCGGCTTCATTAAAAAAATCTGATGCATCTACTTTCCAAAGTACGGTAACGGCAGTCTCCACTTTATTGACGTTTTGTCCTCCTGCACCGCTGCTGCGGGAAGTTTTGAAACTGAGTTCTTTTGAAAAGTCTTTCATTTTTTAAGATTTTGAGATACCGGAATCAACTAGAGATCTCCAGTTAAATTTTTATACAATTCCAATCTGTTTACCTTCCCGTTGGGAGTTCTCGGAATTTCTCTGATGAAAATAATGTCTTTCGGCCTGTGGAATTTTTTTTCAAATGGTATTTCTGAAACTTTCCTTTTTACCTCATCAGATTCATTTCCTTCTATAATCAATATCAATTTCTGGCCCAAACTTTCATCCGGCAACCCTGCAAATATGACCTCATTTGGGAGTTCTTTTTTTACCAGGGCTTCCAGGGCTTCCGGGAAAATTTTTGCACCTCCGGAGTTAATTACATTATCAATCCTCCCAAGGAATTTAAACTGTTTATCATTCTTAATACTAACTAAATCATTAGTTTGCAATTCCTCAGCATTTACATTGGGAGCAAAAATTTTCAGACATCTTCTGTCATCTAAAGAGATCGTTACATTTTCAAAAACGGTGAAATAGTCTTCCTGATCCGGCATCAATTGTTTTAAGCCAATGTGGGAAAGGGTTTCAGACATTCCATAGGTTTCAAAAATACGGTTTGAAGGACTGAGCTTCATCTGCAGGATTTTATTTTTCAGACTTTCTGAGACGGCGGCACCACCAATGATCAGGTTTTTTATCAGGTGAAGTTTTTCCAGTGAGTTTTCTACCTGAAGAGGCGTCATGGCACAAAAGTCTATTTCTTTATCCAGATTTTCAACAGGGTTTAAAGAAGGGTTGGTAATTATTAATTTTAATTTCCTTTCTATAGAACGTACAATCATCATTTTCCCTGAGATATATTCTACAGGCAGACAGAGTAATGCGGTATTCCCTTCTTTTAATCCCAAAAAGTTACAGGTCATCACCGCAGAGTTGACCATTTTCTTTTTCTCAATTTCAAAAATTTTTGGTACTCCGGTAGAACCAGAAGTCTGGACATTTACTCCTGTTTTTTCTGAAAACCATTCTTCGAGAAAAATTTTCACTTTCTTTTCAAATTCCGTAAGGGATGATAATTTATTAATATTGAGATTATTGAAGTCTATCAGCATGTTTTCCGTGAATAAATTCTACAGTAAATTTAAAAAAAATTTCAAAAAGTTCTTGTATGTAAAGAAAAAAGCTGTAAATTTGCACCACTAAAACAAACACAGACTCATGGTGTAGCGGTAACACTACTGATTTTGGTTCAGTCATCTGGGGTTCGAATCCCTGTGAGTCTACAAACCATCCTTTTTTAAGGGTGGTTTTTGTTTTTTATTCTAATTAGTAAATTTTATAATAATAAGAATTATTATGGATCAAGCACAAAAGTTGGGAAAACCAAAAGTTTAAGTGAGATTACGAAAAAATAAGAGTGGAATTTTTTCCACTCTTATCTAATTTGATGATAATTATTAGAGTAAGTATTAAACTTACTTATAAGGCTTTCCTTTACATTACCAATTATGTCTTATAATAGTATCATTTTTATGAATACTAAAGATAAGTTCACCCTTTTTCTTGACAATAGTATCACCAACCTCAATTTCATCAGCAAACATATTCCACCATCTATTATGCGTTTTACAAATTTCCTTTTTTTTGGTAACTGGGTTATATCCCTCCGCTTTAAACCATACTGAATTGCTTGGTGGAACTTCTATAACTAAATTGCATTCTTCATCTGCAAGAATCTGAGCATACTTTTGATCATCACCTTTCGAACAGGAAAACAATAATATTAAAAGTAGTAGTACTATTTCTTTTTTCATAAATATTCTTTTAATTAAGTTGAGGGCTATAGTAAATATTTTTCTGGGCCCACTTACTTATATTAACTGTACCTGAAACTGTTTTACCAGCGCCATATCCAACTCCTAGATTAAAATAAGTATTCTGAACACCATACTTATTGTTAATAACACCATTATTAGAGCTTCTATTCATTTCTCCACCTAGCAAGAATGATCCAGCCCATCCTGAAGACTCTCCTTCCATACCTCCAAAAACATCGGTATACCGTTTTCCTTCAAAAGTCCCATAAGTACTATGGAATCCTAACTGTGCACCTCCATCTATGCTTGGGACAGCCCAATCTAATCCAAGCTTTCCACCTCCAGAGGCAAAAAGTTGTGGTTTTCCATCTCCTAAATTGAATGCTAATGTAGCACTAATATTAGCGTTGAAAATAACACCATGAACTTCTCCACCAACAGTAATACTAATGGCTTGTGACTTCCAATACTCATATTCAGCAGCATATCTCCTCGAACTTGCTTGGGTAAAATTCCAATCTTCTTGTGCATTTTTTATACCAAGTCCCATCATATAACTGTTGTAGGAACCATCTCCAAAACCTCCCTCTTTTCCTCTTTTACCGGTTATTACAACTTCGCCAACATCAAATGGGCCATATGTCGGTTCTCCTATACTGTATAGATATTGTCCATATGTAGTAGGTACTGTATTCTTCTTATTAGAATAAGTATTTATAAAATTACTTGCAATATAATTTATTTCTGAGAATCCTCCTTTGAAAATCCCCCCTGTTATTGCGCTTTTAAAAATGTTTTGTCCAGTTGCAATTCCATTCAATGCCCCTCCAATAAACCCGACTACAGAGTTTTCAATAAATTTGGTTCCAGCAATTGAACCGATACTTTTCATCCCTGAAGCATAACTACCTCCAGCTAGTCCACCTCCAATTACAGAAGTCCAGGTTTGTGCACTTTTCCAGTCCCATTTAACAGGATTCCAGTTTCCATGATTTGCCTGGACTCCACTTAAATAACTTCCTACTAATGTTCCAATAAGCCAGGCTATGAACTCACCACTCGGGTCATTATACATCAGTGGATTATTCATTACATATCCGTACTTATTATAGTTTTGAGTATTGGTAGGAGCCTGTATATTCTCATCTGCATTTAAGAATCTTCTGAGCAATGGATCATATAGCCTTCCATTCATGTGAATAATGCCAACTTCTCCAAAATGTTCATGACTGGTATATCCCCTATCAATAATTAATAATGAGTTATCAATAATATTCTTATCCGTGATAATAGCACCATTTCCGATTTGAAGATGTGTAAAATTCCCCCAGGCATCGAAATGTCTTTGTTCAAGCTTATTTCCAGCTTCATCACTTATAGCAAGAATACTTCCTAAGTAATCTTTATGTAAAAATTTATACGAACTGTTGTTTTCATCAAAATTCTTCATATACACAATACTTGATTCATAAGGAGTTCCACCAATG
Organism: Chryseobacterium sp. AG844; assembly: GCF_003182335.1. Classification (NCBI taxonomy): domain Bacteria; kingdom Pseudomonadati; phylum Bacteroidota; class Flavobacteriia; order Flavobacteriales; family Weeksellaceae; genus Chryseobacterium; species Chryseobacterium sp. AG844. The sequence goes on from NZ_QGTV01000001.1 coordinate 236,288, forward strand.
TACATAATATGCTTTTCCTTACCTGTGGTATTGTCTACCAACACTTCAAATCTGCCATCTTCATTATAAAACTTTGTAAATTTACCATTTCCATCGTTGTTGAAATTCCCGCCATAAGTAACTCTTTGTCTCATACTTCCCAAACCATATTGAAACGCTACATCTCCTTTCATTCCATCAATGAACACAGGGTCATTATTTTCGTTATATACAATGCTTTGTATTAAGTCATTATTATAATTCTGTATTCCGGCTGCATTTAAAATCATTCCCGTCGGCTGATAAATCTTAGAAGGGTTTTCATATTTCATACTTCCTACCTGGTCATTCACCATGATTCTTCCTTTTACATCATAGGTATTTTGTGAGCTTTGTCCTATTTTGGGATTGGTCCAGCTTATCAACCTATTATTATTGTCATAATTAAATGACTCGTTAATACTAAAATCTCCTCCCGTTGATCTAGTTCTGAGCTCACCTTTTACTCCATCGAATGAATAATGAATCTGCAGGATGTCTGCCTTTGCTTGAGAAGAATGATTCATGTTGGTAAGAAAGCCACTATCATCGTACATATTATTTACCGTAACAGCTCCCAGCTTTGCTTTTGTTACCTGACCTCTAATATTCGTTTCCTGAAGCTCCCACAGTATTTTTCCGGAACTTTTATCCTTCATTTGATAGAGCTCTCCATTCCATGGACTATATACGTTTTCTATCTGTACCTTACTAAATATACCAGAAGAATATATTTGTTTTTCATAAGATATTACTCTTGCCTTATCATCATAAGTAGTTCCTTTCTGAATAAAATATTTACCATTGCTATTTTCAGAAGACGACAAAACTCTTCCTTGCGGATCATACACTATATTTGAACCATACGCTTTGCCATTTGAAGTACCGGATTTTGAAATAAGTCTTCCTTTATCATCATACGAAAAAGCAATGTTTTTATTAGTTGTCTCACCATTATCACCTGTGGAAATTTCTTTTTGTGAAATAAGCTGGCCTAAATTGTTATAAGTGTATTCCTTAATTCCTTTTGGGCTAATAATCTTTTTAGGCAGTCCGAAACCATCATATTCATATTTATACAATCCATTGGAAGGATCATTGAATTCCGATTTTCTCCCCCAAGCATCATATTTTGTAGTAACAATATTTTCAGCATATTGTGCCTTAGTCTGTTTTCCGGCCGCATTATAAGAAAACTGTATAGTTCCCCCTGCGTCAGTGGAAGAAATGATATTTCCCAAAGCATCAACTGTTTGGGAAGTTGTTCTTCCATAGCCATTAATTTCTTTATTTGTAGTGGTTAAACCAGAAACAGTGGTTATCACTTGTTTTCCTATAAAGGATTCCACTTTTTTGTCCTGAAGACTCAGTTTTCCCAATGTTGTTGTGGTTGTTTTAACTGGGAAAAAAGTATCATCATAATCTACAAAATTCCATCTCAAATCATATGGAGGTTCAGAGTCAGCAGATGCGGATTCATAAGGCTCAGATTCTCTTATTTTTCTACCTAAACCGTCGTATACAGTTACTCTCGACACAAATTTGCTCTGTCCGAAAGCTTTGGTAGAGGTCTTGTATTCCTGTCCATATTTATTAGTGAATTTTTTAGATACATTACCGTTAGGATCATATTGTGTCAACGTAGTATTGTATTCTGCATCTTTATTATACTGATAGGTTGTAGTACCTGCTAAATTATTTTTTGACGTTAATAACTTTCCCCATTTGTCGTAAACATTATTTATAGTATTTCCTGAAGGATCTGTCTGTTTAGTAATCTGTCCCCAATCATTATATTCTATTTTTGTAACAAGTCCTAAGTTATCAGTTTTCTTTACCACAAATAAGCCCTTGGAATCATATTCTGCCTTTGTAGTTTGAACTTGTGTGTCAAGACTATTACTAATTTCTTTTTGAATAATATTTCCGAAGATATCGTAATTATAGGATTCCTGAAGATACCCTGTATTATCACTGTTCCAGCTTTTAAGGGTTTTCAAAAGATTGTTTTCATAGGTATATTCCTCTTTGGAAGATTTAGTGTCATTATAAGCTTGTACTATACTTGTTTTAGATTGAGCACGCCCTATAAAATAGTCTGCTCCAATACCTGCCGGATTATGAATATATTTATATGTTATCGTCTGAATGCCAAAACCATTATTGGTATTGGTTATACCTTGTAATGGAAGGTAATAATTATCATATACAACTTCTCTGGTGGTTACTGTATTTGTTAAAAAGTCTTTCGATATTGTCTTTTTTGGAACAATAGAAGTTACAACTTTAGATTTATCAGCATCAGAAATTGTGGTTGTAACCTGTCCATTCACAAGTTTATCAGACTGATATGTTGTATATTTAAAGCTTAGCAACTCGGTATTATTCTCAGATATATCAGTCGGAAAAATTTTGGATAAATCATTCGTTCTAATGGACCATTCTTTAATAGGGACACCCTCGTTCAATGGATCCGTCTCTGTTCCTAACCATATTTTCGTGGTCTCCCTACCAGCAATCCATGAAGAACTTGCCATTTGTCGAAAACCAATTGGCTTCTTATTATGCAGATTTATAATGAGTCCACGATAATAGAAAAGTTTAGTACCATTTTGATTACTAATTCCACTTACTATCTGTGAATTGACTTCACCTAATTCCATTAATGGATACTTTTCATTTTTTATTGCCTTATAATTTCCTTCACCATAATAGCTAATGAGTGTTGCTACACCTCCCTGCTCAATTCTATTGATTGATGACCTTGGAAGGTTTGAATAATGAGAAAAATCAGTAACTCTACCCAATTTCTGATTTGAAGTGGGTGTATAAACATATAATGCATTTTGTCTTAAACCTATTATATCTCTAAAAATAACAGGCGCATCAAAATTATTAGTAACTGTCTTAGAGCCAAATTGGACTTTTCCATTCAGATACCCCTGATTTTCACTCACTTTTATTGTTAATACAGTACTAGCAGAAGTAGATGAGGCAATATTATAATTGGTGCTGAAATTAATAATATCAGACTTTCCATCTGCATTAATGTCTAAAACTTTGGCTACAGAATAATTACCATTTTTATCCGCAGTATAACTTTCAGTTGAAGCAAAATCATTAAAATATGGGATTTTCAAGAAATTCTTTCCAGTATTAAGATTGATAATATAGTGATTATTAACGTTCGTACGAACAAATAAATCAGATATTCCATCTCCATTGAAATCAGCTATCTGTACCTGTGAAGAAAGACCAGAATACTCTCCAGAAAACGCTTCAGATAAGCTATAATTTCCCTGACTATTTTTTTTCAGGTTGAATGCGCGAAATGTATTTATAGGTACAGACTCTCCATCTATAATAGTACTTGAGCTAATAAAATTTCTACCAATATCATCAATACCATCACCATTAAAATCACCCAAAAGAATATCTTCACTTTTAGCAAACTCAAACTCAAAAAACGGAAAGGTATTATCTTGTTGCTTAACTACAATATATTTATAGTCCTCATATGTCACTATTTCACAATCTTCTTCTGTAGGCAGATCATTTGGTATATGTGGGCATATTCTATTTCTAGTAAAAATCTTTTTTTCTAGTAAAACTTCAGGTATACCATCCCCTTCAATATCATATGCAATAAGTTTTACAATATCACTTGTTTTTTGACTATCGAAGTAAGGGTCAGGAGGGAAAGTACTTTCATTCTCATCCCATTGATTACCCGGAATAACTTTTGTTGTTACTAATTTTAAAGCGTTTGGATAAGCATTAGCGCCTGTAGGTTTTGTTAAATCAACAAGATAGTATTTAAGAGTTAAATCTCTTGTTGCAGCATCTATCGAACAAGAAACAATTCCTTGTCTACTAATAGCAAAATTATCATTATCCTTAATATTGATTGGAATTGCATTTTTATAAACATTCTCTGTACCTAAATAATATTCTTGAGAATAATTTCCATGCTGATGCAAATAATAACCTTCCGGGCCAAAACTAGAATTATTATTTCTATATAAAATTAAATCAGCAGAATGGGTTCCACGAAAATCACCACTCATAGTAACCTCATAGAAGTTTGTCCAACCTGAACTATTAAGATAGCTGCTATCCGGATAATTTTCAGTCTTAACAAATTCAATTGGATTTGCGGCTTCATTTTCCGAATTATATTCTTGTATTTTATCTACAAATTGATATTTTGTATCGTCTGATTTGTAGATAATATCATACTTCCTGTACTGAGAAGTAGCATTGCTTACAACAATATTATTTAATAATTTATCTTGAATAAAAGATATATCGTTCACATAAGATTGTTCTATAATGCTTCTGGTTGCTTTTACATTATAATTGAAACCAACTTCATTAAAATGTGCCTTTCCTAAGCTTTCATTTCCTCCCCATTTGATAGAAGAAATTACTGCAACATTGGTTCCTGTATCCTGTGTATAGGTATATGTGATATAATTTCCTTTCGCATCTTTCCACTTGACGATATTATATTCCAAAGGGGTTCTTGCAGTACTGTTGCCTGAGTTTGTTGATCCGTACCAAGCTTGTGATCCATCCGTAAAAGTGACTTCCCAATATTCAGGTCCTTTCCATATTTGCCCGGTAATAGCACCGATAGATTTAATTTTTATGTTGGAAAATTTTTCTGTCACATATTCAGCTCCATCTTTTCCGTATTCGCCAGTCTTGAGAACTAATCTTTGCCCGTTAAAACTGTAAAAATCAGAATAATCTAGTTGGACACCTTGCATTATCCCATCCTTTTCTATATTTTTCCCCGTTCTTGATATAGAAGTAATTCCAGAAATGTTCCAGCCGTAACCGGCAATACCATTAGGTGCACCACTGTTATAGACAAGAGCCACCTGTGGCTCTACACTTTTTATCCCGGGAGGTAAAGCGATTGGCACAGTAAACTGAAACTGCCCTGCTCCATTTACATCAGCAATACCTTTTGTATCCTGAAACTTTTTTCCTTCTGGAACTGTAGTTCCAGAAGGATTATTTTCTCCTGCATCGGAATCGGAAGGGCCTCCTCCTATATTTTCCGTAGCAGGACCAATTTTTGCCACAAAGGAATTTGAAACTCCTGCTTTAGCATGGAATCCCTGGGCCATTACCACCATCTGTGGATCCTGAACCGTCCGGGATACCGTTTCTGTCTGATACAGTATGGTCTGTGAATAAACCAATACTGAACACAAAGACAGTATCAATGATGAAAAAAATTTCATTTTAGTGTTTATAATAATGTTTTAATAAATTAGATATAATATCCTGAGCACAGAATAATAATTCCGTACTCTTATCTTTGAGAATTTTCTGTAAGTCTATCTTTTGGTAACGTTTCTACCAAAGACTCTTCCATCTTTTAAAGTGAAGCGCAGAATATAAACGCCCCAATCATATCCGGTCATATTGATTTTAACCTGACGATTTAGTTCTGGAATATTCTGTTGCTGAAATTTCCAATGGACAGTACTGTGCTGGTAGAGAGAAACGGATTCTATAAGTCCATCTACTTCTTCAGTCCAGTCAATGGTTAAATAATCATTTACCGGAACCGGATAAAGTCTTATTTGTTTCCAGAATGTTTTTTCATCTATAGCAGGTATTTGCTGAACTACGGCTGCTGTTCTTGCTTGTTCCTGTAGGTTAGTTTCATTCAAAGCTTTTTCTTGAACCTTTTTTCCTGCTATATCAGTTCCTCTGTATCTCTGGTTTCCTGCTTCATCATATTTAAAGTAAACTTCAGTTTGTGAAAAACCTAAAAAGCCTATTAACAGAGAAAATAGCGAAAGTAATTTTCTTTTCATTTTTTTACTTTTTTGCGTTTAAAAGTATTTGAACCTGTTTTTTCAGTTCTTGAATTTCTTCTGATTGAGATTTCAAAATTTTATTTTCTTGCTGAAGTGCTTTTAGTTGTTTGTTTTGTTCGATAGAGTAAAGGGTAAGCTCTTCTATTTTCTGTAAGAGTTTTATTTGAAATTCACCAACATTTACACCTTCTTTTTCCATTACTTTAGCAGAAGCTATTTCAGGAAGGTGTTTTTTCTCTTTGATATGCTTTTCAATATCTTCTAATTTTGGAAGATCATACTTTTCATCAAAAACAAAATCAGCCGTTGGAGTTAAAGTCACTTTTACTTCTTTTGCCTCAAATTTACCCTGTAATAATGCATTTCCTGAAGCCGAAACCTTTAGTATTTCAGGCATCGTTACAGGCGAGTCTATTGCTACTTTCTGAGGAGATGAGGCAAGCAGTCTGAAACCTCCATCATCAAGCGTAATTGCTGTTTTTACAAAGCTGGTATCTCCACTGCTAGAAAGCCACCCTACATTTGTACCACTGGCTTTGACCCCATAACTCATATAAGAAGAACCAGTGCTTCGAAGCGATCCCCAGTTACAGATTGAGCCAGTAGCATACGGTATAGAAAATGCATTCACTCCCGTTACAGAGTCACCTGCTCCTGCCATAATAGTTCCCGCAACATGTAGTTTACTTAAAGGGCCCACTGTTCCTATTCCAACATTTCCGTTCTCATTAATAAGAAGTTTGGCATCATTATGATCTCCTTTAGAAACCACCCAGTGGGTTCCATACAAATCTCCAAAAAACCACCCATTTCCTCCATTTTGGTATTGGGTTTGAATTCCTCGGATAAACCCTCCATCATTAACACTCCTTTTTAAATACAGAAGAGGAGAATAGTTTTGTATAGTAACTTCAGAAAATGTTTGTGCCTGCTGTGAAAAAGCAAAGGATGAAACCAATAAGGCCATCGAAAATAATTTTGTTTTCATAATATCTTTTTTTAAGTTAAATTTTTTATATTGAGCTGATAGATTATATCTTTTTTTAGATTTTTATTATTGATTTTAGATTGATGATAAAAGAGTTCTTTAAATTCATGATAGTAACCTCCGAAATTCTAAAACATATTTTTATATTTCATAAATTTCATGAAATTGTTTTCTTTAAAATATTTTTATTGGCAATATCCTCTTTAGACAGTACGTTCTAAGGCAACGAAAAAGGTACTTTTGGAATTAATTTTTCTATTCATAATTTGAGTTTTCAGATGCAAATTTAACATTTACTAACATACATTAAAACTATATTAATAATGTTTAACATGAATTTTATCATTTATATATACAAAGATATTGGTACCAAACGACAGAACTTGTCGTAATAAAATTCAGACGGATATAATTATAATTATTTAATCACTCCTTTAAAATAGTAAACAAAAAAGACCTTTTTCAAGGCCTTCTATATTTAAAAATACTGCTATTCTTTATTTTTTAAGATCATCAATTTCTTCCTGTATAGATTTGATCCTGTCTCTTAATTCCTGGCTTATCTTTCCAGGAATTTTTTTAACTTTTCTCAGATCCAGAGCCAGCATAATGGAAGCGATTCCCATAAAGATAAAAGAAACTCCGGTAAGGGTTACTAAAGAAATTCCTGTAAATACAGGATTGAATATCAGCAGCAGGGAAAAGATAATTCCTCCCACACTGGCAAGGGCTACATTCCCCCAACTCATTATTTTCATACTTTTCAGGTCAAATGCAAAACCCAATAACTGAAAAGAACGGAACAGTAAGGTGAAACCTACCACAAACGGCAGCACAGCCATTGAAATCTGAGGATTTGCGATAAGATAAATTCCTATTGCGGTGGTTAATAATCCACTCACTAGAAACCAACCCCAACCCTGTAGGGATTTGCTATTCTGTAAGGAAAAAAATATTTCTGTGATTCCTGAAAATAAGAATGAAACACTGAAAAAGATGGAGAGTGTAACATACGTTGCCAGCGGCACACTGAATACATAAAAACCACAGATAAGGAAAAGAATTCCGAAGATTAACGGGATGTACCAGTGCTTTACGGTATTGGTAAAAGTTTGAAATAAATTGGCCATAAGAGTGTTTTTTGGTCGTGCCTACTTTTTTGTAACGGTTTTCGGCTTCTCCGCAAATATCACAAACAGATTATAATTTTCACCTGAATTTGAAATATAACGTCTTACTAATATATGAAAAATAAGCGAAAATACGAAGTACTCACTCAATGAATGTTGCATTTCTCCTTCACTTAGAAAGTATCGCTAAAAATTTTCAGAAACAAAAAAGGTGAAAATCTTGTAATTTTCACCTTTCCAAAAACATATTTTTAAATGTCTTTACTATTTAATTCGGTTTATATAATTTATACATTACGAACAAAAAGCCAATCCATATCGGGATCAGAATTACCTGAATTTCCATACCTGTAATACTCATTAACCCTAAAATCAGAATTAAAAATGCAATACAGATATAGTTGGATACCGGATAAAATATAGATGGGAATTTTGAATGTATTCCTTCTGCATTTATTGATTTTTTGAACTTTAAATGGGTGTAGCATATCATCAGCCAGTTGATGATCAGTGTAGATACAACTAAAGCCATCAAATATTCAAAGGCTTTCTCCGGTACCAGTTTATTGATTATAATACAGATTCCTGCGAAGCATGAAGATATAATGATCGCATTGGTGGGAACTGAGTTTTTGTTCAGTTTTTTCAGGAATTTCGGAGCATTTCCCTGCTGAGCCAATCCGAAAAGCATTCTGCTGTTGCTGTACACGCTGCTGTTGTACACTGACAACGCTGCTGTCAGAACGATCAGGTTAAGAACATTCGCTATTAATGTATTGAACTGAATCACTTTCCCAAAAAGGCTGAATTCGAGACCATTCAGATTTTGAAATACCATTACAAACGGGCTGGATCCTTCTGTAATATCTCTCCAGGGACTTAAAGAAAATAAAATAACCAACGCTCCTACATAGAAAATAAGGATTCTGTAGATCACCTGATTGGTTGCCTGTGGAATCGTTTTCTCCGGATTTTTGGCCTCTGCCGCGGTAATTCCGATAAGCTCAAGTCCTCCGAATGAGAACATGATCATTGCCATGGCTGCAAATAGTCCTGAATATCCGTTTTCTGTTTTGTTAAATAATCCTTTTGGAAAAAAACCTCCGTCATTCCACAGATTGGTAATTGTCGCTTTTTCTCCTCCTGTCCCGCTTATCAAAAGATAGACTCCGAAAATAATCATCGCAATAATAGCCACTACCTTGATAATGGAAAACCAGAATTCTGTTTCTCCGTAAACTTTTACGGATGCCAGATTAAGCGCATTAATGACCACAAAGAAGAATAAACTTGAAACCCAGAGTGGTATTTCCGGCCACCAAAAATGAATATAATGTCCGATTGCCGTAAGTTCTGCCATACTCACCAGAATATAGAGAATCCAGTAGTTCCATCCGGAAGCAAATCCCGGAAAATTCCCCCAATATTTGTAGGCAAAGTAGCTAAAACTTCCCGAAACGGGTTCCTGAACGACCATTTCACCCAGCTGACGCATAATAAAAAAGGCAATAATACCTGCTAAAGCATAGCCTAAAATTACGGACGGTCCAGCCAGTACTGCTGCCGGTCCGATCCCCAGAAATAACCCTGTTCCTATGGCTCCTCCAAGGGCAATTAATTGTATGTGTCGATTTGTTAATCCTCTAACTAAAGTCTCGTTTTGTCCTGTTTTATTTTCGTTGCTCATTAAATGAATTATTCGGTCGCTAAATATATAAAAACTTTTCAGAGAAATTCACATTCTCAGGGGTAAATTGAGAATCCGGCCTCATCCGTATATTTTCTTTTTACATCATTCTAGATAAAGTTCGGAATACAGTTACAAAAATAGTTTTAACGATTGTAGTTAAGATTCAATTTTAGCCCGTCAACATTAATATTTAACATCTCATTCAGATCAAAAAAAAATGATCTCTTTCTATTTTTTGAAAAGAGATCATTCTTAAGAAATTATCTAAGCAATTAAGGTTTATAAAAATTCTTTCGGAACGGAAATATTATTCTTTTTCATATATTCCAACAAACTTTGGTATTTATCTTCATATTCATCATTTCCGCACTTATGCGAAATACTGCAGATGTCAGATGGCTTGATGTCTAAAATATCAGATATTTTAGTCAGTATTTCCAGGTTGATCTTCACCTTGGAATTCTCAATATCGGAATATGCCTTTTGGGAAATGCCCATTTCAAAGGCCATGTATTCCTGCGTAAGATCTTTGCTCCTACGTATTTTCCTGATATTTTGTCCACATACTTTCATCGTTTTTGTTTTAGTAGTTTTCGGTATATTTTAGAAGATTATCTATTAGCCTCTAACAAAGTTAATAAATACCTTTGGCAAAACATTACACACGTTACATGATATTTATTTTCAACATAGAAAAGGTTTAAAAATACGCTTTTTTCAGAGAAAATATCACTTCGGTAAACACTATTGGAATTTATGGAGACGCAAAAATTTAATTATGACAATAATATTGTCAGAGCATTCCTCTATGCGACTATCGCATTCGGACTTGTAGGATTTCTGCTGGGGCTTACAGCTGCATTGATGCTTTTTTATCCTGAATTGCCTGAATTTTTATTCGGTACGGATGATACAACTATTAAAAGCTTGGCTTCAGGTAATATTCAGGGGCTGATCAATACACAGGGAGCCATGGGCTTCGGAAGGATTAGAATGCTTCATACCAGTGCTGTAATTTTTGCTTTTGTATGTAATTCCTTTTTCTGCGGTGCTTATTACAGTATGCAGAGGCTTCTTAAAACCAGAATGTACAGTGACACCCTTTCATGGATTCACTTCTGGTCATGGCAGCTGATGATCGTCAGTGTGGTTATTACGTTCCTTATGGGAATCAATACTTCTAAAGAATATGCCGAACATGAATGGCCCATCGATATCTTAATTGCATTCTCATGGATCATTTTCGGAATCAATATGTTCGGAACTATTGCCAAAAGAAGAGTAAGACATTTGTACGTAGCCATCTGGTTCTATATGGCAACCTGGCTTGCTGTAGCAATGCTTCACATCTTCAATAACCTGGAAGTTCCATTATCTTTCACAAGCTGGAAATCTTATTCTGTATATGCAGGTGTAAAAGATGCATTAGTACAATGGTGGTATGGGCACAATGCGGTTGCATTCGTATTAACCACCCCTGTATTAGGTCTTATGTATTACTTTATGCCAAAAGCAGCTCAGCGACCGGTATTCTCATACAAACTATCCATTATTCACTTCTGGTCGCTGATCTTCGTATATCTTTGGGCCGGGCCTCACCACCTGCAATATACAGCTTTACCGGCATGGGCTCAGGCGGTAGGAACAGGGTTCTCTATTATGCTTATTGCTCCGTCATGGGGAGGAATGCTGAATGGCCTTCTTACCTTAAGAGGAGCCTGGGATAAGGTAAGAGAAAATCCGATTCTTAAATTCTTTGTAGTAGCGGTTACATGCTATGGTATGGCTACTTTCGAAGGACCTTTACTCGCTACAAAATCATTAAATAAAATTGGTCACTATACAGACTGGGTTATCGGACACGTACACATTGGTGCACTCGGATGGAATGGTTTTATGGCATTCGGAATTGTTTATTACCTGGTTCCAATTATGTGGAGAACATCTCTTTGGTCTAAAAAACTGGCCAACTGGCACTTCTGGCTGGGAACTTTAGGAATCATCTTCTATGCAGTTCCAATGTATATATCTGGATTTACGCAAGGATTGATGTGGAAACAGTTCAACCCGGACGGAACCTTATTATGGAAAAACTGGCTGGATACTGTAACAGCTGTCATTCCTTACTATAAAATGAGATTCTTAGGAGGACTATTTTATCTTTCAGGAGCTATCCTGATGGTTGTAAATGTTATTAAAACAATCAAAGCTGGTTCATTCCAGAAAGAAGTTCCTGCAGAAGCTCCTGCCTTAGCCAATATCGGAAGTTCAAGAAAAGAAGGTGAAGGCTTACACCTTTGGCTGGAAAGAACGCCTACTCTTCTTTCTGTATTAGCTTTCATTACAGTAGCAATTGGTGGATTGGTGGAGATTGTTCCTACACTGTCACTGAAGCAAAGTGTTCCGACAATTACTGCCGTAAAACCATACACGCCACTGGAACTGGAAGGTAGAGACTTATATATCCGTGAAGGATGTAACTCATGCCACTCACAAATGATCAGACCTTTCCGTGATGAAGTCGTAAGATTTGAAGGGAAAAACGGACAGTACTCCAAAGCAGGAGAATTCGTATACGACAGACCATTCCTATGGGGATCTAAAAGAACAGGACCGGATCTTCACAGAGAAGGAGGAAGAAACCCGGATTCATGGCACTTCAAACACATGTATAACCCAAGAATTACTTCTGCCGGTTCCATTATGCCACGTTTCCCATGGTTAATCAGTAATAAACTGGACAGAACACAAATGGTGGATAAAATGAAACTGATGAAAAATGTCTTCGATGTTCCTTATACAAAAGCTCAGATAGATTCTGCCAGCCAATGGGCGGACAACCAGTCCAAAGCAATTGTACAGAGAATTTATTCTGAAGCAACGGATGTAAAAGATCAGATGACTAAAGAAAAAACAGCAAAAGGATCTGCCTATGTTCCACTTGAACAAAGAGAAATTGTAGCCATGATTGCTTACCTGCAGAGATTAGGTACAGACATCAAAACAACACAGGTACAAACCGCAAGCGTAGAGTAACATTTAAAATTAAACTGCAATGAAAACGAGAACCCCCATTTCAATATATATCGCAACAACGATAGGTTTAACGATCATGGCCTTTGAAATGTTTGCCGGAGATTCAGGATATTTTTCTTCTCCTTTTTTCTGGGCACTGATACTAATTGCCATTATCCTGCTGCTGATCATGAATTCTATTGGTGACCTGGTAGAAAATGAAAGTTTCAACAGATTATCCGAGGAAGAAAAAAAACAATATCTGGAAGAAAAAAAGATTCCTTATTACCAGAAATTATGGAACTCTGCGTTCAAAAAACAAAGCGCTACAGAAGAAAAAGATATTCTTATCGACCATGGTTTTGATGGAATTACAGAGCTGGACAACTCGCTTCCGAAATGGTGGATTGGCTTATTCTGGTTCGGATGTATTTTCTGTGCCGTATATCTGGTAGCCTTCTCTTTTACAGATTATGCCCATCCGGATGCAGAATACACGAAGGAAACAAAAACCATGCTGGCTTCCATAGAAGAGTATGAGAAAACGGCGCCTCAGATCAATCTGGAATCTGCAAAATACAGTGCTGATAATATTGCTGAAGGACAGGAACTTTTTAAAACGAATTGTGTGACCTGCCACGGAGATGGAGGAAAAGGAGGTATAGGTCCGAACCTTACCGATACCCACTGGATCAATATTAAAGAAAAAAGCTTATTTAAAAATGTATTCTGGATGCTTGAAAACGGCTCTCCAAACAATCCTACCATGAGACCTTTCATTAAAGAAGGAACCATTACCGGTAGAGATGCAGAGAAAATTGCCGCTTATATTTATCACATCAATCAGGAAACCGCTCCTATCACAACGGCACAAGGTGGTGCAGCTCCTCAGGGAGAAGAAGTGAAATGGGAGAACGGAAACAACTAAAATTATTATTATCTATCAATAAACCATGCCACGCCCCCTTCACAGCTACTAACATTTGAATTTCATTTTTGCTAACTAACCTTTTCAACATTAAAAAATGATAAAAGGGGGCGTTTTTTAAACATAATAATCCCTGCCTTGACTCGTCTTACTCAACTATTCACTTGACAACTACAAACTAAAAATTCCATAATAAGACAGCCAAGGCAGGATTTTTGCATTCGCAAAGGGTACCACAACAAAGACCAAATAAAATAGTATTGTTATCTTTGTTAGAAACCTCATCGCATTTGAAACTGAAAATCAACACCACAAAACTCTTAAGGCGTATTGTAATAACCTTTATTTCAATATTGGTTCTTCTTACCCTGTTGATACTAAGCTTAAGGCTTCCAGCCGTTCAAAATTTCATCAAAGACAAACTCATTGTTTACCTTGAGAAAAAAATCAAAACTCCCGTAAGCCTGGAAAGAGTCTATATAGGATTCCCGAACAGCCTTGTCATGGAGAACCTTTATCTCAAAGGACAGGACGTAGATACTCTTCTGGCAGTGAAGAAACTGGATGTAGGTTTACATATGCTGAAGCTTCTTAATTCTACGGCAGATATTACTTCTGTTGAAATGGAAGGAGCACGTGCCAATGTAGTGAGGAAACCGGACGGCAAATTCAATTTTGATTATATCATTGATGCTTTTGCTTCCAGTGATAAAGAAGAAAGCCCATCCAAACCTTTTATTATTTCCCTTGATAAAATCAATTTAAAAGATGTTGGGGTAACATTTAACGACCAGCAATCGAAGAATGATATTCAGCTCTATTTTAAGTCATTCGATACCAGAGTCAAAACTTTTGATCTCAGCAAAAATAAGTATGCTGTTAATGATATCAATCTCGACGGATTAAAATTAAAGTTAAAGCAGGGACTTGTAGAAGAAGTTGCCAACAAGGTGGAGAAAAAAGTAGATTCTCTTAATGAAAAAAAGCCTATGAATATTGGTTTAAGAGGAATCAAGCTTACTCATTTCGACATTGATTACGGCGATGAAAACACCAAAACATTTGCAAAAGTTATATTCAAAGAACTTAGCACTAAGGTCAACAAACTGGATCTTGAAAACAACGCTTTCAACGTAGCGAATGTTTTTCTTTCGGGAGCAGACATTAATGCCAATCTTTATCTTCCCGCTCAGAATGCCAATCCTAAAACAACCAAAGAACCTGAAGTTTCCAAAGCCTCTGATCAGGATAAAGCCATGAAACTCCTCTTAGGAAAACTTGTTTTGAACGATGTAAAGGTCAATTATAACAATACCGCTATCGCTCCTACTAAACAGGGAATGGACTTCAACCACCTTAATTTTTCAAAGATGAACGTTGAGGTGAGAAGCTTCAAAATGGAGAACAACACCTTTGCAGGAACAGTAAACTCAGCAGAAATCAAAGAAGGCAGAGGGCTGGATATTCAAAAG
The DNA here is from genome assembly GCF_003182335.1 of Chryseobacterium sp. AG844. Classification (NCBI taxonomy): domain Bacteria; kingdom Pseudomonadati; phylum Bacteroidota; class Flavobacteriia; order Flavobacteriales; family Weeksellaceae; genus Chryseobacterium; species Chryseobacterium sp. AG844. Next base: position 251,369 of record NZ_QGTV01000001.1, read on the forward strand.
TTCAATACCGATTTTGTGTATGCTGAAAAGGAGGCTTATCTTAAAGATCTTTATCTGCAGACTCCAAAAACAATACTGCATGATGAGGTTGTTTTAAACTATAATTCTATCGACCAGCTTAGCTCAAACTTAGGCGCTGTAAAGATTTCAGCCAATATCAAAGATTCAAAAATAGGGTTTTCCGATATTCTGAATCTGGTTCCGACATTGAGAAATACGGTTCCGTTCAATAAATATCCGAATGCTATCCTGAATGTAAATGCGAATGTAAAAGGAAGCGTGAATGATCTTTTAATTCAGGATCTCAAAGTTTCAGGGCTGGATCAGCTAAGGGTAATGGCTTCCGGAAGGATCAAAAATGCGATGAATCCGGATCAGTTATATTATGATCTGAGAATCGGGGAATTTTCATCCAATGCTAAAACGATATTCAATCTTGTCCCTAAAAATACAATTCCTTCGAATATTTCGCTTCCTTCCCATTTCAGCATCAAAGGAAATGCAAAAGGAACAACGAAAGTGGTGAATACAGATCTTAACCTCTACTCTACTTTGGGGAACGCTGCCATCATCGCGCAGGTAGACATGCGCAGAAAGAATCATGAATTGTATGATGTGAAAGCAAATCTGCAGGGAATACAGGTTGGAAAAATCATTCAGAATAAAGATATTGGTCCTGTTACGGCACAAATTGCCGCCAAAGGAGAAAGTTTTGATTTCAAAAATGCCAGTGCCGACTTAAAAGGCCATGTTGCTTCCGCTGTCTACAAAGGATATCGTTACCAAAACATGAACCTTACCGGAAAGATCAAAAAAGGAGCTTATCATGTGATTTTGGATTCAAAAGACCCGAATGCCAGTTTGCAGCTGACCGCTTCAGGAGTTTATGATGAAAAAAATCCTACGGTAAAAGTAAACGGGGAAGTTATTAAGCTTGATGTCAACAAACTTGGCTTCTATGAAAAACCGATGATCATTGCCGGAAAAATTGATGGAGATTTCACTAATTTAGATCCGAATAATTTGAATGGATATCTCAACCTTAAGGATTTCGCATTCTCGGATACGAAAGAGGTCTATCCTGTACAGGAAGTCAATCTGAAAGCTTCCTCTACACAGGATTCCACACAAATTGTTTTCAATTCTCAGATTGCAGATGTGGAACTGAAAGGTAAATATAAGCTTACCCAGATTTTTGGAGCTTTAACGCAAACTGTCAATCAGTATTACCAGTTCCAGAAACCGGATAAAAGTCAAAAAATTGATCCGGGGCAGCATTTTAACTTTACTGCAAAGATTAAAAATGACGATCTGATCAGAAAATTTGTTCCGGATCTGAAAGATTTTGAAACCATTAATCTTGTCGGGAATTATGATGCAGATTCTCAGAAAATTGAAATTGACGGACAAATTCCACGATTATTATATAGTGAAAATACCATTGAAAAAGGGGCTTTAAAGGTAACGAATGAAAATCAGGCATTACAATACAGCCTGAATGTTGCTGCCTTGAAAAGCTCAAGTTTTTCTTTAAATAAAATCAATATTGACGGAGATGTTGCGGACAATACCATCCGGTACAACGTTACTACAAAAGACGAGAAAGATGCCACTCAGTTCCTGATTGCAGGAAATGCAAAATCGTTGAATGACATTACCGAAATATCTCTTAACCCGAACGGACTTAAGCTCAATTATACGGATTGGAATGTTGCTGAAAACAATAAAATTCAGATCAGCAACAAAGGAATTCTGGCGGATAACTTCATCTTGTCTAATGGCAGCAGTGAAATCGCTGTTCAATCTGAAAGCAGCAGCCCAGGCAGCCCTTTGAACATTTCACTGAAAGATTTCAAGATTGAAACCATTACGGAACTTATCAAAAAAGATACAGTCCTGGCAAGAGGAACGATCAATGGTACGGCGCAGCTTCGGGATGTTACTAAAAATATGACCTTCACTTCGGACCTGAATATTTCCGATCTGATTGTCTATGGAAGTCCTGTCGGAGACCTTGCTGTAAAAGTAAACAATGCTTCACCGAAGGTTTTAAATGCAGATATTGCCCTTTCCGGAAATAACAATGACGTAAAAATCTTTGGGGATTATAATACCTCTTCCAGTACTTTCGACCTGAATATGGCGATCAACCAGCTTCAGATGAAGAGTATTCAGGGATTCTCCATGAATGCCATTACCAATACGGAAGGTTATCTTTCAGGAAACTTAAAGATTACCGGAACCAGTGACAAACCTAATATTTTAGGAAAAGTAAAATTCAATGATGCCGGATTGGAAATTGCCAAAACGGGCAGTGATTTCAGACATCTGAGTGATGAAATAGACTTTACCCGTCAGGGAATAGAGTTTGATCAATTTAAAATCAAAGATAAAGACGGAAATGCCCTTGTAGTGGATGGGCAGGTTCTTACGCAAACCTATAGGGATTTTGCTTTTAACCTTAATGTAAATGCAAAAGATTTTAAAGTAGTTAATTCGGAGAAATCCAATGATGCGATCATGTATGGTATTCTAGCCATTGATGCCGGCCTTCATATCCGCGGAAACCTTGATCTTCCAAAGGTAGACGGAAGGTTGAGCGTGGCAGACAACACCGATTTCACTTTTGTTCTGCCTCAATCCAGTCCTTCTCTGCAGGAGAGAGATGGTATTGTAGAATTTGTGGATCAGGATCAGGTGGTTTTAAACAAGACGATCAAAGCTGATTCTCTTAATGCACAGAGCCGTATCAAAGGAATGGATGTAAGTGTTAATATTGAAGTCAGCAAAGAGGCAAAACTATCATTGATCATTGATAAAGCCAATGGTGATTTTGTACAGCTTCAGGGTGAAGCAGAATTAACCGGAGGAATAGATCCGTCAGGAAAAACCACATTGGTAGGTGTATATGAAGTGGAAAAAGGAAGCTATGATCTTTCGGTAAGTTTCCTGAAGCGTAAATTTGACATCCAGAAAGGCAGTACCATTACATGGACAGGTGAACCTACGATGGCTCAAATGGATATTACCGCCGTTTATAAAACAGAAGCTCCGCCTATTGACCTTGTGGAACAGCAGATCAGTGGAGAGAGTGCCTCAACGATGAATCAGTTTAAGCAGAGGGTTCCTTTTAATGCCTTGTTAAAAATGAAAGGGGAATTATTGAAACCTCAGCTTACTTTCGATATTACTACTGATGAAAAAAATAATTCTGTATCTACGAATGTAAAAGATGTTGTAGATCAGAAGCTGGCCCAGATCAGAACCCAGGAGTCTGAGCTGAACAAACAGGTGTTTGCCTTATTGCTTCTGAACCGTTTTATCGGAGAAAATCCATTTGAAAGCGGTGCCGGAATGTCTGCAGAGACCATGGCAAGGCAGAGTGTAAGTAAGATCCTGTCCCAGCAGCTGAATAATCTTGCAGCAGGGCTGATTAAAGGAGTAGATCTTAATTTTGGTCTTGATTCTTCAGAAGATTATTCCACCGGAGAAAAAAACACCAGAACCGACCTGAATGTAGATATCAGCAAAAAATTACTGAACGATCGTCTGAAAGTGACGGTAGGAAGTAATTTCGGACTGGAAGGCCAGGCTCGTCAGAATGAAAACATGACGAATATTGCAGGGAATGTTTCTGTAGATTACAGCCTTTCCAAAGACGGAAGGTATATGCTTCGTGCTTACCGTAAAGATGAATATCAGGTAGCACTTCAGGGACAGATCATAGAGACCGGAGTCGGATTTATTATTACATTGGATTATGACAAGTTCCGGGAGATTTTCCAGAAATCCAAAGAGAAGAAGCCGAAAAAAAATCAAAATAACCAAGTGGTAGAATTTAAATAATGAATAGTAAGTTCCATATATATTGTAAGTATCTGTTGGTTTCCGGAATGGCATCCACGGTAATCTCGTGCAGCAACACCAGATTTTTGAAAGAAGGCCAGATGCTCTATACGGGAGCCAAAGTAAAGATTGAAAATGATACAATTTCCAAAAAAGAAAAAAAAGGTCTTGAGTCTGCACTGGAAGCAAATCTCACCCCAAAGCCTAATTCTACATTCCTGGGATTGCGCCCAAAGCTGTATTTCTATAACATAGCCAAAGAGCCTAAAAAAGACAAAGGTTTTAATTACTGGCTTAAATATAAAGTGGGTGAAAAACCAGTATTATTGGGAGATGTAGATCGTGAGTTCAATAAAGATATCATTGAAAATTATTCTGAAAACAAAGGATATTTCAATGCCAGAGCAACGTATGACACCGTTTCAAAGAACAAAAAGGCTCAGGTTATTTATACAGTAAGGCCTGGCTCAAGATATCTGATAGACGGTGTAAAATTCCAGAAAGATTCAACACTGGTTAATCAGGAAATTCAAAACCTTACGGATAAAACTCTTCTTAAAAACGGAAAACCGTTTGATCTGGATGTCATCAAAGCAGAAAGAGAAAGAATTGACAACAGGTTAAAGGAACGAGGTTTCTATTATTTCCATCCTGATAATATTATCGTGCAGGCCGACAGTACGGTGAGTAAGAATCATAAAGTTGAGCTTAATGTAAAACTGAAGGACAACACGCCTGATTTGGCAACGCAGCAGTTCAGTATTGATAATGTTATTGTATTTCCCAATTACAATATTCAGGATGTGAAAGATGGTAAATACAGCATCCCGATGGATAAAGATTCTCTTTCCAAATACCGTTTTGACGATATTTATGTCATTGATCCGCAGCATAAATTCAAACCGAAGATTTTTGACAGAGCCTTATATTTTAAAAAAGGAGATCTTTACAACCGTTCCAACCACAATCTTACCCTGAACCGATTGATCAGTCTGGGAGTATTCAAATTTGTAAAAAACGAGTTTATTGTATCTGATTCTTTAAGCCATAAATTTGATGCGTATTATTTGTTGACTCCAAGACAGGTACAATCACTCCGTCTGGAAGCTTTGGGAAGAACCAATTCCGCCAACTATGCGGGTAGTGAGCTGAACCTGAACTGGACCCACAGAAATTTCTTCAGAGGTGCAGAACAGTTTAAAGCAGCCATCTACGGAGCTTTTGATTTCCAGATGGGAGGTGCCCAGAATGCCAATAATATTTTCCGTGCAGGAACAAACGTACAGCTTTCAATCCCAAGAATTGTAGCACCATTCCGTTTTCATTCTTCCAGTGAATTTGTTCCCAGAACGAATATCACATTGGGATATGAATTCCAGAACAGAACACAATATTATACCTTAAATAATTTCACCGGATCATTCGGATATGTATGGAAAGAAAATGCAAGAAAAGAACATGATCTGAAGGTGATTGATATTACGCTAGTATCTCCAGCAAAGGTTACAGAAGAATATGAAATTAAATCTGCAACAAATCCTGCTATGAAAAGAATTGTTGATAAACAGCTTATTTTCGGTCCTACCTATTCTTACACCTATACCAATACCATGCTTCCAAAGACCAACACCGTCTATTATAAAGGTACGCTTGATCTTGCTGGAAATATCACTGGTCTGGCCACAGGAGCTGATGTAAAAAAAGATAAGGAAAAGAAAATATTTGGTATTCCTTTCAGCCAATATGTAAAGATTGAAAATGATTTCAGGTTCTATCATAAGTTTACTGAAAAATCTTCTCTGGCAACAAGATTTATCGGAGGGATTGCCTATCCGTATGGAAACTCGGAGTTTATTCCTTTTTCCAAGCAGTTTTTTTCAGGAGGAAGTAACAGTATCAGAGCATTCCGTGCAAGAACATTAGGGCCGGGAAGTTTTGATCCGAGAACGATAGAACCGGGGGCTTATTTTGACCAGTCCGGGGATATCAAACTGGAATTAAATGCAGAGTACCGTGCCAATCTTTATAAGTTCTTAAATGCTGCCGTTTTTGTAGATGCCGGAAACATCTGGCTGCTTCACGATGATGAAAACAGACCCGGGGCTAAGTTTTCAAAAGATTTTTTAAATGAAATTGCGGTGGGAGCCGGAGTAGGTCTGAGACTGGATTTTTCAATCCTGATTCTAAGACTGGATCTTGCCATGCCACTGAGAGTTCCTTACTATCAGAAAGGAGACAGATGGGCCTTCGATAAAATTAACTTCGGAGACTCAAGCTGGAGGAAAGATAATCTTGTTTTAAATATTGCCATTGGATATCCATTTTAATATGATTAAAACTGCCAAATTTTTCTGGGAAGTTCTGAAAGACACCTTTACAGGATGGAACAATTCTTCCGCATCAAAAGATTCGGCAAGCCTTGCTTATTATGCCATTTTTTCTATTCCGGGTTTATTGATCATTATTATCTGGGTACTTGGAAATTTCTTTGGAGAGGAAGCGATCCGCGGGCAGATCAGCACACAGATCAGCGGTATTATGGGTCCGGATGTGGCAAAAAGTATTGAAGGAATGCTGGCGGGCGCTTTGATCGACAAAAAGAATATTTTTATGAAGGCAGTAGGGGTCGGATCACTGATTTTCGGTTCCACTACTCTTTTCTTCCAGCTGCAACATTCATTAAATACCCTTTGGGAAGTAGAAGCTGCTCCCAAAAAAGCATTAGTGAAATTTTTACTGGACAGGGCGAATTCTTTAGGAATGATTCTTATTCTGGGATTTCTTTTGATGATCACCATGATTTTATCTTCTCTGATCAGCCTGTTTAATACAATTATCACCCAGTATTTCGGTTTTGAGACCTATATGCTGGTAGAATTTGTCAATTTCGCCGTAGGTTTTGGCCTTGTGATGCTGTTATTTGCCTTAATGTTTAAAGTACTGCCTGATGTTTTGATCAGCTGGAAACCGGTATGGAAAGGAGCATTTCTGACAACGGTTTTATTTACCCTCGGAAAATTTTTATTAAGTCTTTATTTTAACCAGGTAAAACCTACTTCAGCCTTTGGCGCTGCCGGAACAGTTATTCTGATTATGATGTGGATCAATTATTCCTGTATGCTGATATTCTTTGGTGCAGAATTTACTAAAGTGTATACCTACAAAAAGGGCTATAAAGTAGTTCTTTCCAAACATGCACGATGGACTCCTGCTAAGTTGTACGCGGATAGTCTGAAACAGATGCAGGGTGAAAGTAATGATAAAACGTAGATTTGGGTTACAGGGTTCGGGTTGCGAGATTTTGAGATCCGGGATATTTCTGATGCGAGATTATTGATATATAAAAAATAGAAAGAAAGCCTCCTGAAAAATTTCAGGAGGCTTTCTTTCTATTTTTACATTCTGTTTACGGTTCCGATTCCCAAGAGTTCCAACGATTTTTTAATCGTCTTTGCTGTGAGATCTGATATATTTAAACGGAATTGTTTTAAATTCTCATCTTCCAGTTTCAGAATAATATTACTTTGATAGAACGAATTATAAGATTTAGCCAGATCATAAACATAATTGGCAATCAGGGCCGGGCTCAATGCATCTGCTGCTCTTTCAACAATTGTTTTGTAACTGGTCAAAAGCATAATCAGTTCTTTTTCATACTGGTTTAAAGTTACATCCGATATTTCTTTATACTGGTAATCTGCTTTTGCCAGCAAAGACTGCGTACGAGCGTAGGTATATTGAATAAACGGTCCTGTATTTCCATTAAATTCAATACTTTCTGCCGGATTGAACAACATCTTTTTCTTAGGATCCACTTTCAGCATGAAATATTTGAGTGCTCCCATTCCAATGATTTCATAAGAAGCTACTTTTGCTTCTTCTGAAAGACCTTCAAGTTTTCCCTGTTCTATAGCTTTTAATTTTGCCGTTTCATGCATTTCTGCCATCAGGTCGTCTGCATCTACAACGGTTCCTTCACGGGATTTCATTTTGCCTTCAGGAAGTTCAACCATACCATAAGAAAGGTGGAATAACTGATTTGCCCACTCATACCCCAGTCTTTTAAGAATCTTAAATAAAACCTGGAAGTGATAATCCTGTTCGTTTCCTACAGTATAGATCAGTTTCTGAATATCATTTTGCTTAAAACGCTCAACTGCCGTTCCAAGATCCTGAGTCATATAGACTGAAGTACCGTCTGAACGAAGTAACAGCTTCTGATCAAGACCTTCATCGGTAAGGTCACACCAAACAGAACCATCTTCTTTCTGATACAGAACTCCTTTATCCAGTCCTTCCTGAATAAGATCTTTTCCTAAAATATAGGTATTGCTTTCATATTGAACCTGATCAAAATCAACACCTAATCTTTTATAGGTTTCATTGAATCCTTTGTAAACCCATGAGTTCATTTCTGCCCAAAGCGCTCTTACAGTTTCATCTCCATTTTCCCAATCCAACAACATCTTCTGAGCTTCCTTCATTACCGGAGCATCTTTTTTAGCCTGCTCTTCTCCTACCCCTTGTGCTACAAGCTCCGCAATTTCTTTTTTATAATTTTTGTCAAATTCTACATAATAGTTTCCAACAAATTTGTCTCCTTTGGTATCGGTTGTTTCAGGAGTTGCTCCGTTCCCGAATTTCTCCCATGCCAGCATAGATTTACAGATATGAATACCTCTGTCATTGATAATCTGGGTTTTAATTACATCATATCCGGCCTCTTTTAAAATCTGAGCGACTGAGAATCCTAATAAATTATTTCTGATATGCCCTAAATGCAATGGTTTGTTGGTATTTGGTGAAGAATATTCTACCATTACCGTGGCATTTTTCTTTGCTATAGTAGAGAAATTTTTGCTTACAGATCTGAAGTTGTCCACAAACAGCTGGTTTTTCACTTTAACATTCAGGAAACCTTTTACTACATTAAAGCTTTCGAAAAGTTCCGTCTGTTCTGTTAACGCTTCACCTAATTCAACCCCGATACTCTCAGGATTTTTTTTCAATTGTTTGACCAACGGGAAAGTGACAATAGTAAAATCACCCTCAAATTCCGTTTTATTCTCCTGAACTTCCAATTTGATGTCTTTTAACTGATATACATTTAAAATAACCTCTGAAAGTTTTTCTTCTATAATATCTTTAATATTCATGTGTTCATACTTATTTTTTCAAAGGCCACATGTAATAGCCCGCATTTCATTTCAAAATTTTGAAGTACAAATATACGGAAATTAAAAAACCGCCCGAAGGCGGTATAATATGAATGTTAATAAAATATGTGTTAATTTTTATCCCAGAAAAGCTTTGTTGTGGCCTTATCTCCGCCAATTTTAGTACCAGCAGCTTTCACATTATCTCCGTTTAACACATACTCCTGATCAGAATAAGGCATTCTATAAGGTACAGAAGATAAATTTGACTTCGGAGGATTCACAAGAATCGGATAGTCTAAACGTCTGGTAAAATTCCAACTTGCAAATCCTTTGTTAAACATAGCAATCCAAGCTTGTACACCTATAGACTGTTTCCAGTTTGCCGGATTATAAGGATGTGCAAGCACATATGCATCTGCAATAGCAGCGCTTACACCATTCTCCCTCATAGATTCTTTCACTGCAATTGCATAAAGCTCTGCTGCTGTACCTCCTGCTGAATAACCTCTTGCAGCAGCCTCTGCTTTTAAGAAGGCTACTTCCGCATAACTAAAAAGGTTGGATGCTGCAGTAGCACTTCTGAAATAAGAGCTTAATTGAGAGAAGTTAGTGTATGGATCATTCAGCTCTCCAAAGACTCCTCCTTTATATACTCCTCCTACTTTGGTAAACCACACATCCATTCTTGGATCGGAAAGAGAACTCATAGTATTGATTGTTAATTCACTAGGCAAAAAATCATTTCTATTTGATGCTACTAAATTATCAAATACCGGATTTGAGAAAGTTCCGCCGTCATATTTAAATTTGTAAGCGTCGTCGTCAGAAGAAATAACCCCACTGGCTATTGCTGATTCAACGGTAGTTTTTGACAATGCAGGATCAACATCTGCTAAATTTATCCCTAATCTTAATTTGATAGAATTTGCAAATTTCTTCCATTTGGTCATATTACCTCCATAAACCAGATCACCATAACCGGTAGCGGCAGGTTTTATAGTAGCCGTAACAGCATCAATTCTTTTGATCAAGTCAAGATAAATAGTCTTGGCATCATCATATTTAGGGGTTAATATTTCATCAGGTTTGAAAGCCTCAGAATAAGGAACATCTCCATAAGTATCCACGATATTTTCCCAAATAAATATTTCTTCAATTTCTAAAGTAGCCAATTTATTGATTCTAACATTTTCATCTGGTTCTACTTCTTTTACCAGGTTAACCTTTGCTTGTTTCAGATTATTAATACTGTAAACATACATTCTGTTAAAATGATTACGAGGCTGATTTCGGGTCACCAAATTATATTGAGTTTCGTCCGGATACTGTGTTTCTGCCCACTGTTGTGTAAAGAATCTGTAATTATTAAAATTCACACTGGGATTATCCATATAATAAGATGACTGATATAAGGCCGTAGCTAATAAATTATCAGACGGAAGAATTGATGGATGCTTAGGGTCATCGTTAAGAGAAGTCAAATCACTTTGGCATGAACTTAAAGCCAACCCAATGCATGCAGACACCAAACTTATTTTTATAATATTTTTCATTTTTAAAGTAATTTAGAATTTAAATGTAACATTGATACCCAAATCTCTTGTCGTAGGCATGGAACCAATTGACCATCCATAAGAGCTAAGCCCGCCGCCTACCATGGCTTCAGGATCAGCATATGGTAAATTTTTATGAATTATCCACAGATTTCTACCTACAATTGAAATCTTGGCATCATAAATCTTGGTACCTGCCAGTAAAGACTTTGGAAGCATATAACCAATACTTGCTTCTCTAAGCTTAATAAAAGATCCATCATAAACAAATTCGCTTGCAGGCTGTGTTTTATATCCTGTAGAACCGCTGTTATCAAATGGTGATAATGCGATATTATTTGGAGTACCGTCAGGAAGAACACCAGGTAAAACAATAGGTTTATCCCTGAAATCTCCTTCAGCTGTTTCTTTGTACAGACCGGATGACAATCCATAATACATATCTGTTGAGAATATATCCCCTCCTTTACGCATATCAATTAAAAAGCTTAAAGAGAAACCTTTATAGCTAAAGCTATTTCTAATACCTCCAATCCAGTCCGGGGTAGTATTACCTATCACCTGATTTGGGTTTTGTAAATATTTTCCTGTCTTAGGATCGATAACTTTTTGTCCATTTAAATAGGTATAATCAGCACCAATCAATGTTCCCCAAGCTTCACCAACTCTGGCATTTAAAGACACCCCACCCTGAAAACTATTTAATAGATAGTTATTAATTCCCGGATATAATTCTACTACTTTATTCTGATTTTTTGACCAGTTTGCATCAATATTCCAAGTAAAATCTTTTGTCTTTATTGGCACTAGTCCTAGCTGTACTTCAACCCCGCTATTATCAATTCTACCAGCGTTGAATATTTTACCTGTATATCCTATAGCTGCAGAAGTAGGAAGTGGAGAAAGTATCTGAGGAGTAGTTCTTGTTTTATAATATGCAAAATCAACCGTTATTCTGTCTTTTAAGAAATGTGCTTCAGTTCCAACTTCAAATTCATTGGCCTTTTGCGGTTGCAGGCCTGGGTAAGGTTGATTTAAAATAGAGTTATAAATTCCTTGATTAGATAAAATTCCAGCAGGTCTATAATTATTAAATAATTGATAAGAAGCAGCAGATCCTCCAACCTGAGCATAATTTGCTCTTATTTTCCAGAAATTCATCCACCTTTTGGTATCTAGAATTTCGGACATAATTAATGATCCTGTAATCGAAGGGTAGTTGAAAACATTATTACCTTTTAAAAGTGTTGATGTTTCTTCTATCCTGAATGTTGCATCTAAATAGAATTTTTTATAAAAATCAAAGGAAGCTGTTGCGTACCATGAGTTAGTTTGTATTGTATACTCAGTTTCATCCGCAGCTAGTGGTGCCTTTTTAGAGTTGGATAGGGCATAAATCCCAGGTACAATTAGTCCTCCTTCTGTTGATGCATAGACTGAATTATAATAATTTCGACGTATATTTCCTCCTACAACTCCGGAAAGATTAATATTATCCGTGATATCAAATTTGTAATTCACCATTAAGTCATAGTTGGTCTCCGTCTGTAGTATGTCACGTCTTCCATATCCAGAACCAATGGTGTTATTTGATTGTCCAAAAGCCTGAGGCAAAGAACCAACCGCCAATCTAGTTTCCGCTATAAGATTTGATCTGTCATATGAAACTTTTCCGGTAACAGAAATATTATCAAACAGATCATATGTTACCAGCCCATAAGTGAAATTTCTGTATCTTTTGTCTGAAGAATAATTCTGATAGGCCTGGAAATATGGATTGTTCCAATATGCGGGTGCCCCGTTTGCTGCTGACTTTCTGTTCCATGTAACATTACCATAATTATTGGATGCATTGGCTACATTCGGATCTACGTTTGCAAAATATAAGTTTTGCAGAGCATCAATATCTACGTTAGTTTGCCACCATTGTCTGAAACCGGTAGCTATATTGTTTGAATACCCCGTAATACTCCTACCTTTAGTATCCTGTAAAGTTATTGTTGAATAGAAAGACGAATGCAATTTAGGCGTTAGATCATAATTAATCTTTAAAGAGAAATTATTTTTATTAAGATGGGAGTTAGGTATTAACCCATCGGACATCATATTTTCATAGGTAAAACTAATGTTTTTTCCTTTTTGCCCTTTTTCTAACGTTACGCTGTTAATATATGAGGCTGGATTTTCGAAAAATTTAATCGGTCCATTCTTAGCGGCCACCCAAGGAGTTGCTTTTTGATAATTGGGGGATAAAGGATTAAATGAATCCCACTGATATACCAGCAAATTAGGATCAAATTTAGGTCCCCATGAAGCATCTGCTCCAAAATTCGCATTATTCAAACCATCAGAAGCCTGTGTACCGAATTTTTGAGAATAACCGGCACCATATCTTGTCTGATATTCAGGAAAAGTAGACTTATCAATAAATCCTACCTGTACTGCTGAGGAAAACGTCACACCCCAAGAACCATCATCTTTTCCTTTTCCATTTTTAGTTGTAATAACAATTACTCCATTTAACCCTCTTTCACCGTAAAGGGCTGAGGCTGCTGCTCCTTTTAATACGTTAATGGATTCAATATCTTCCTGGTTGATGTCAGAAAGAGCATTACCGTAATCAATTGAGTTTTCCCGAGTACTGGTGTTATTAACAGGTGATCCATCAATAACAATTAACGGATTTCCGCCCGCAAGCGACTTCACCCCTCTTATAACCAAATTGGAAGATCCTCCAAAGTTGTTATTTGTAGTAACATTAAGACCGGCCACCTTACCTGATAATTGCGCTGCAATATTTCCTGTATTTGTTGTTCCGTCTGACAAAGCGCTTGCTTTAATTTCCTGCGACGCATACCCCAAAGATTTTTTTTCTCTTTTAATACCCAGTGCAGTTACCACCACCCCTTCAATTTCTTTTGCTTTAATTGTATCTTTCTTCTCCTGAGCACTTACAATAGCCATAGAGGAAGTCAGTACTAAAACAAGAAGACTTGCTGTTAGTTTCTTCATATCAATTATTTTTATATCCGTACAAATTTGCCGAATATATTCAATAATTCAAATAAAAATGTTAAAAAAAATAAAAATTTATCATAAATAAGCAATAAAAAACAATAATTAACAAATATTTTAAATCAAAAAATTCACATACATAAATAAAATACTATTATTTTAAAAAATAAGAAAAAATAATTCAATTTACTTAATCGCTTAACATAATTTAATTATTAAATAAATGATATTATTAAATAAAAAAAACCGCCCGAAGGCGGTATAATATGAATGTTGTTAATACGTTTTAATTTTTATCCCAGAAAAGTTTTGTTGTTGCTTTATCTCCACCAATTGCATTCGCAGCTGCTGAAACGTTAGCATTATTGACTACATATTCCTGATCAGAATATGGCATTCTGTAAGGCATTCCTCCAATATAAGATGATGGCGGAGCAGTAAGTACAGGACTATCTAATCTTCTCACAAAATTCCAAGCAGCAAAAGGGTTATTCCACATAGCTACCCATCCTTCATATCCGATAGATTGTTTCCAGTTTGCAGCATTATATGGATTAGCTAATATATAAGCTGCAGCATCTGTTGCAGATATACCATTTTCTGTCATAGACGCAGTAACGGCAGCAGCATATAGACCAGCTGCAGTTCCTCCCGCGTTATATCCTCTTGCTGCAGCTTCGGCTTTTAGGAATAAAACTTCTGTATAACTTAACAAGTTTGCAGGAGCATTACCTGTTAAAAAAGTAGGATTTACATGAGAAAAATTAGCAAATGTGTTTAAAGTTCCATATACACCTCCTTTATAAGTACCTCCTATTTGAGTAAAATATGCTGCTCTTCTTGGGTCTGATTTCGTATTCATTGGATTTACAATAACATTAGAAGGCAAATAATCATTCCTACCTGATGCAACCAAATCATCAAATAATGGATTTGTAAAAGTATTTCCATCAAACTTCAATGAATAAGAGCTATCATTTGAATCAATTACTCCACCAGTGATAGCGCTTTCTGCTACTGATTTTGATGTAGCAGGATCAACATCTGCAAGATTAATTGCCAATCTTAATTTAATTGAATTGGCTAGTTTAACCCATTTATTCATATCTCCTTTGTAAACAAGATCTTCAGGGTAACCAGCTTTAGTCTTATTAATTTTTGCTATTGCTGCATCTAATCTTGTTATTAAATCAAGATAGATTGATTTAGCATCATCATATTTTGGAGACTTAATAGTTTCTGCTTGCAAAGCCTCTTTATAAGGTACATTACCATATGTATCTACAATATTTTCCCAAACAAAAATAGAAGCAATTTCTAAAGTAGCCCATTTGTTATTAACTACATCAGGATCAGCATTAATCTCTGTTGGCAGATCTTTTTTAGCTTGCTCAAGAGGAGCTAATGTATAAACATACATTCTTCGGAAATGGTTTCTTGGCTGAGCTCTAGTAGTCAAATTATAATTGGTTTCCTGTACATAGGTTGTCTCTGTCCATTGTTGCGTAAAAAAACGATAATTATTAAAGTTTACACTACCCGTATACATATAATAGAATCCTTGAAACATACTTGTTGCCAATAAATTCCCTGTTGGTACAGTTGAAGGGTGCTTGGGATCCTCATTCAGAGAGGTAAGATCGCTTTGACATGAGTTAAACAATAATAACGAAGCAACAACACCTCCAGCGTATAATATATTTTTAAACTTTTTCATTTTAATAAATTTTATTTTTAGAATTTAAAGGTAAAATTAACACCCAATTCTCTTGTTGTAGGAAGAGCTCCCACAGATGATCCATATGAATACAATCCACCCATTTGAGATGATTCAGGATCAGCATATGGAAGATTCTTATGAATAATCCAAAGGTTTCTACCCACAATAGAAATTTTAGCCTCATTCATAAAGGTATTTGCTAATATACTCTTAGGAAGAGAATAAGTAATACTAGCTTCTCTCAGCTTTACAAAAGATCCATCATACACAAATCTTTTGTCAGGAGCAATAGCATAACCATCATTTGGATTGTTACCATATTCTAAAGGATTAACTACGTCTGTGTTAACTGGTGTAGTATTTACCTGGCCATTAGGATTAACTCCAGCTAATACAGGTATATTTGTTCTGTAACCATCAACTGCAGTTTCAGGGAATAATCCACTCGCTAATCCATAATACATATCTGATGAAAATACATCCCCTCCGTGACGAACATCTATTAAGAAACTTAATGAGAAATTTTTATATCTAAATGAATTTCTTAATCCACCGGTCCATTTAGCTTGAACATTTCCGATTACCTTATTACTTTCTGTTTGGTACAATCCTGTATCAGGATCAACCACTTTCTCGCCATTCAAATAAACATAATCACTACCATAGATATCTCCCCATTGGTTTCCAACTGAAGCAACTATGGAAGCACCTCCTACCAAGCCTACGAGTTGATATACCTGCAGACCTGCATCAAGCTCTACAACCTTACTTCTGTTTCTAGCCCAATTGACATCTATATCCCATGCAAAATCTTGACTTTTTATTGGACTTACTCCTAAATGTAATTCGATACCTTTATTGTTAATTTGTCCAGCATTGATTGCTGCCCCAAGTTTTCCTGAACCAGCTGAAATATCAGGAGTGATAAGTTGGTCAAATGTCTTTGTATCATAGTAGGCCCCGTCAAGAACAATTCTGTCTCTTAAAAAGTGAACCTCAGTACCAAACTCAAATTCTCTGGATCGTTGAGGTTTTAAGTTTTCATTTTTTAGAATTGTTTGTGGTCTGTAGATATTGATATTTCCATTTCCTGTATTAAAATAACCTGCTGTATAATACGAATATTTTAATTGATAGGGATCAGCTGTTCCTCCTACTTCGGCATAATTTCCTCTTACTTTCCAAAAATTCATTACTGATTTTTCAGATTTTAGAAGTTCAGATAAAATTACAGATCCGGAAACAGATCCATAAGTATATTTGTTATTACCATCAGGTAAAGTTGAACTTGCATCTCTTCTAATTGTACCATCCAAATAGAATACTTTATTAAAATCAAATGAAGCTGTTGCATATAAACTGTTTGTTTGTACTGTTGCTTCAAATTCCACCGGATTTAATAAAGGAGCCTTGGAATTATCTAATGAATAATATCCTCTTTTAATTAAACCACCTTCCGTTGATGCTTCGATTGAGCTCTCATGATTTCTTCTTACATTTCCTCCAACTATACCACTGATGTTTAACCAGGAAGTAATATCATATTTATAATTTGCGAATAAATCAAAGTTTGTTTCACTTCTACTTAAATCATATCTATGGTATCCAGAACCTATAGCTTTTCCTGAAACACCAAAATTTTGAGGATACGAGCCTTCAGCCAGTCTTCTTTCAAAAACTAAATTAGTATTGTCATAACTAAGCTTACCTGTAATATTAATATGATCATTTACATCATAAGTTAACTGAGCATACGAAAATGTTCTTGTTCTGTCATCAGTAGAATAATTTTGATATCTCTGAAAATATGGATTGTTCCAAAAGGCAGGTTTTCCATTTGATCCACTTTTTCTATTCCATGTAACATTTCCGTAATTATTAGCAACTGTAGGATTTCCAACATTATTGAAGTAAGCATTCTTCAAAGCTTCCAAATCAACATTTGTCTGCCACCATTGTCTGAAACCTGTAACAATATTGTCATTATAACCAGTTTCTGTTCTACCTGTCGTTCCCTGTATTGTTAGTGTTGTATAGACTGTCGCGTGTAATTTAGAATTTAAATCGTAATTTACTTTTGCCGAAATTGTATTTTTTCTTAAATCTGAATTTGGTAAAAGACCACTAGACATGTTATTATCGTATGTCAGATTAAAATTGAATCCTTTGCTTCCTTTTGATAAGGAAATGGAATTAATAAATGACATCGGTGTTTCAAAAAATTTAAGCGGTCCATTTTTTGCTGCTACCCAAGGGGTTGCTTTTTTATAATTTGGAGATGTCGGATCAAACGAATCCCATTGATAAACTAATAAATTTGGATCAAACTCTGGCCCCCACGATGCATCTTCTCCGAAGTTAGCATAGTCTTTACCATCTGCTGCGCTTCCATAATAAAATGATGGATCATAACCTCCTCCGTATCTAGTCTGGTATTTTGCGAATGTAGATTTATCTATAAAACCTGCCTGAACTGAGGATGATAAAGTAACCCCCCAGGAGTTATCGTCTTTTCCTTTACCATTCTTTGTTGTAATAACAATTACCCCATTAAGTCCTCTTTCTCCGTATAAAGCAGAAGCTGCAGCTCCTTTTAAAACGTTTACAGACTCTATATCTTCTTGATTAATGTCTGATAAGGCATTACCTAAATCGAATCCTCCATTCTGATTACCAAAGGAAGTAGATGAGTTATTTACTGGAGACCCATCAATTACAATTAAAGGATTACTCCCACCTAAAGATTTTACCCCTCGAATAACCAAGTTTGAGGATCCTCCAAAATTAGAAGTGGTTGTTACATTTAAACCAGCAACTTTACCAGATAACTGAGAGGCTATATTCCCCGTATTTGTAGTTCCATCAAAAAGTTTATCCGCCTTAACTTCCTGGGATGCATAACCTAAAGATTTTTTTTCTCTCTTGATCCCAAGTGCAGTAACGACTATACCTTCAATTTCTTTAGTCTGTGAAGTTGTATCATTTTTCTTCTGCTGAGCATTTACAATTGCAACGGAAGAAGATAATACAACAACAAGAAGACTCATTGTTATTTTCTTCATATCAAATTAATTTTGTACGCTACAAATTTGTAAAACTTTCTTAATAACACAAAGAAAAAAACAAAAAAAATAACAATATTTCAACATTACATAAAAAAAACTAATGAAAATATACTATTTTTTGTTAAAAAACACATATTTAACAAAAATAAACCATTAAGACATTATATTTTTTTAAGAAATATTAACAATAAGAAATATTTATATTATCTATAGAAAAAATGCACAAAAAGTACATCAAACCAACTGATTAACAATAAAATAAGTCACTTATAAAAGATAAAAAACTCTATAAAAATCAAAATACAATGCAATGCATATGATATTTTCACCCTGAAAAAGGAATCAATTACCCACAAATAGTGAAAACAATATATTTAAATTACCAGAATCCGAATAGAAATAAATAATAACTGAAATAATGACAATAATAAATCCTATAAAATACTTTCCTGTAAAATTTTATATTTTTGCAGTATATAACAATTCATGGAGCTAATAAAAAACTGGTCAAACCTTTACATCGAAGCAGGATGTGATGAAGTAGGAAGAGGGTGCTTAAGTGGGCCGGTGGTAGCGGCAGCGGTAATTTTGGATGATGATTTTGAACAAAATCTGGTTAATGATTCAAAAAAGCTAACGTTTAAAACACGTATGGAACTGGATAGCTACATTAAAGATAATGTGAAAAACTACGCCATCGCAGAACTACCTCCATCCTTTATTGATGAGCATAATATTCTCAATGCAAGTATCCATGCAATGCATCGTGCGCTGGACAGACTAACGATAACTCCTGAACTTATTCTGGTGGACGGGAATAAATTTCATCCTTATAACTACATCCCTCATCAATGTATTATCAAGGGAGATTCTAAAGTATTATCGATTGCTGCAGCGTCTATTCTTGCCAAAAATTATAGGGATAAGTTAATGATTCAACTTCATGAAGAACATCCTGAATATGGGTGGGATACCAATTTTGGCTATGCTACTAAAAAACATCAGGATGCGCTTATTAAACATGGACCGACCCGATATCACAGACAGTCTTTCAGACTGAAATATGATTAAAAGTAACTGATTTTCAATTATTAAATTTTCATCCACTGATTGAAAATTTAAAATCATTCTAAATAAATTACAGATAAAAAAAGAGAAGCAATTGTTCAATTGCTTCTCTTTTTTAACGTATTATTAAGAATTTATTTCTTTTTATTCCTTTGTTGTTCCTGAGCTTTTTGCTGCTCCTGAGCCTTCTCCATCATTTCTCTCATTCTCTTCTGGAATTTACCTTCCGCTTTCGGTTTTTCCTTATTAGACTGAATCTGGGCATGGATTTTCTTTTCATCCAGGATCAAATACTTAATAACAAGGATAATCAGAATATTAATCGCATTCGATACAAAATAATACCATGAAAGACCTGAAGCCGAAGTATTAAGGAAGAACAGGAATGTAATCGGGAAGATATACATTAATACCTTCATGTTTGGCATTCCTTCCTGCTGAGGCTGCTGCATATTTCCTGAAGTCATAACAGTATAGATTAAAATAACAACTGTACAGGCTAAAGCGAAAATACTTAGGTGGTCTCCAAGGAAAGGAACTTTAAACGGAAGCTTGATCAAATCATCATACGCTGTCAAATCTTTTGCAAACCAGAACCCTTGACCTCTAAGATCAATAAAGTTTGGGAAGAAACGGAACAAAGCATAGAAGATAGGAATCTGAACTAATGCCGGTAAACATCCCGCCATCTGATTCACTCCGGCTTTTCTGTAAACCTCCATCGTTGCCTGCTGCTTCTTCATCGGATCTGCATCCTTGAACTTCGCATTCACCTCGTCAATTTCCGGACGAATCACCTTCATCATAGCACTTAACTTGTGCTGCTTATACATAATTGGCGACAGGATCAGCTTTACGATGATCGTCATTACAAAAATCACCCAACCTGCTGATAATCCCCACGCAGCAATAATACTGTATAACCACATGAAAAAATAACGGTTCATTGCCCCGATGAATGACCAGCCTAACGGAAGGATTTCATCAAAATTCTTATCATAAGATTTAAGCAATGGCAAATCCAATGGCATAAAATACCATGTGAAATCCTGGTTCAGCTCACTTCCGGTCATCTGAACAAAACCTTCGTAGTTGAATTTCTTCAGATACTCTCCTTCTTCAACATTTTCCTGATTACCTTTACTTTGTGTAAATCCGTTTTTAGCTTCAATCACTGAAGAGAAAAACTGCTGCTTTACACCAATCCAGTTAAGAGTCTCTTTTTCTTCCTCCATGGTAGTTCTTCCATCATAATCATAGTCTTTATAATTATTGAAGGCATAAGAAAATTCTGAGTGAGACTGTTCCTGAGCTCTACCTTTTTCAAGGTTTCTTACGTTATAATCCCAGATAAAATCTGCTTTGTTATCAGAAGTAATTTTAGAAAGTCCCTGAGTTCTTACTTTAAAATCAAGGGTATATTTTGGTAATAGTGTGTAAATGAATTGAATGACGGCACCATTGTAATCTGCAGTTAAGGTTACAGCATTTCCATTAACAGTTGGTGAGAAAACTAAATCTTTAGTATTAACGATTTTCCCTGTTTTATCTTTAAACTGAAAACCGTAGTTTGAATTATTCTTTGTGATAAGATAAAGAGGCTGATCTGCATTATCTGTTTTGTGGTTGTAGGCTTTATATTTTAAAAGTTCTACTTTGGAAACCTGTCCTCCTAAGCTTGAAAATTCAAGTTTCAGTTCATTATTCCCAAGACTTGCTGTCTGAATGGCATTAGGAGTTACATTTGGATTGATATTGCTTGCCTGAGTTTGCTTTACGGCATTTTTTGCCTGTTCCGTTTTCTGCTCCTGAGCTTTCAACTCCGCTTCTTTCGTTTGTTTGTTCTGGAAATAGAACATAAAACCGAAGAGAACAAGGCATAAAACCGCGAAACTAATCATTTGCTTCTTATCGATTCCGTTGTTTTGTTGCATTTTATTTTATATTAAAATTTTAAATTTAAAATGTACGTACGGGTGTACATAATTTGAGCTGACAAAAATACTGTTTTTTTATCAAAACTCTATGCTTTACGTTGTTACTATATAATAAACTCAGGCTGATTATTCTCAGCCTGAGTTTATATGTAGACGTTTATGATAAAATTTTACCTTATTTCTTTTCGCAAGCTTTGATGAAAGCTCTGAATAAAGGATGCGGTGTTGCTACCGTACTCTTATATTCCGGGTGATACTGAACCCCTACATAGAACGGGTGATCAGGAAGTTCAAGCGCTTCTACCAAACCTGTTTCAGGGTTAGTACCTGTAGCAAGGAAACCATTCTTTTCAAATTCCTGAAGATAATCACTGTTGAATTCATAACGGTGACGGTGTCTTTCAGAGATATTTTTGTTTCCGTAGATATCGTATAATTTAGAACCGTTTTTCAATGAGCACTTCCATGCTCCAAGACGCATTGTTCCTCCTTTATCTACTACATTTTTCTGTTCTTCCATCAAAGAAATTACAGGATCAGGAGTAGCGGTATCAAATTCCATGGAGTTTGCTTTGGTATGTCCTAAAACATTTCTTGCAAATTCAATCGTCATAATCTGCATTCCTAAACAGATTCCCAACATTGGAATTTTATTTTCTCTTGCATATTTTGCGGTAAGAACTTTTCCTTCAATTCCTCTGTCTCCGAAACCTGGAGCTACAAGGATACCATTCACACCTTTCAGCGTATCTTTGATATTTTCTTCAGTAATATCACCACTGTATACCCATCTAACTTTGACTTCAGTTTCAAGGTCAGCTCCGGCATGTTTGAAAGCCTCAGCAATTGAAATGTACGAATCCTGAAGGGAAACATATTTTCCAACCAAAGCAATTTCAACGGTTTTCTTAGGATTCTGGAATTTTTTAAGGAAACTCTTCCAGTCTTTAAGATCAGCATCTTTATCACTTTTCAGATCCAGTTCTTTCAAAACTACATCATCAAAGTTCTGCTTCTGAAGGTACATCGGAACTTCATAAATGGTTTCAAGATCTTTACATTCAATAACATTATCTAAAGGAACGTTACAGAACTGAGCCAATTTTGCTCTCTGATCTTTAGGAATTTTATGTTCTGTTCTGCACACCAAAACATCAGCCATAATTCCGCTTTCCATCAGCTGACGAACGGAATGCTGGGATGGTTTTGTTTTTAATTCTCCACTTGAAGCCAGATAAGGCAGTAAAGTAAGGTGAATCACCATAGAATTACTCTCTCCCAATTCCCACTTCAACTGGCGAACAGTTTCAATGTATGGTAAAGATTCGATATCCCCTACAGTTCCTCCGATCTCAGTAATAATGATATCGTAGTTCTGTTTTGAAAGGATTTTAATTCTACGTTTGATTTCGTTAGTAATATGAGGAATTACCTGAACTGTTTTTCCAAGGAAGTCTCCTTTTCTTTCTTTTTCAATTACAGTCTGGTAGATTTTTCCTGTAGTAACGTTGTTGTTTTGGGATGTAGGAGCATCAAGGTAACGCTCGTAGTGGCCTAAATCCAGATCCGTCTCTGCACCATCTTCAGTCACATAACACTCTCCGTGCTCATAAGGATTCAAAGTTCCTGGGTCGATATTGATATAAGGATCTAATTTTTGGATCGTTACATTAAAGCCGCGTGATTTTAGTAGAAGTCCCAGAGAAGCAGAAACGATTCCCTTTCCCAAAGATGAAGTTACACCTCCTGTCACAAAGATGTACTTTGTATTCTTTTTACTCATTAGATTAGGTTTGTGCAAAGTTAGGGGAAAAAGAAATACAAAGCAATCTTTTACATTTTGAAAATGATAAAACACCCCTCAAACAACTATAAAACCAGATAAAAATTTTTATTAATATTGATCTAAACAAATGAAACAAAGCTACAACCCAAAGGATTGTCGCCTATCAGCAAAAAAGGTTTTCCATTTGAGCGGAAAACCTTTTTATATTTTATATTCTGAATATTATTGCTTAGTCAGTTCAAAGTAAGCTGTTACTTCAACATCTTTCGCGATTCCGGCTCCTGACGGGTCATATTTGATTCCATAATCCAGACGATTCACGGTAAATTTGGTCTGAATTCCCATAATCTCTTTTCCGTCCTTATTTTTTGTAATTCCTCCAAACGTAACCGGAGCAGTAATTTCTTTTTCCACGCCCTTCATCGTCAGTTTCCCTTTTACGATGTAATTATTGTTCTTATCTTTTGTAACGGAAGAACTCTTAAATTCAATCGTAGGATATTTGGCAACATCGAAAAACTCTTCGCTGATAAGATGTCTGTCTCTCATGTCCACTCCTGTATTAATGGAAGGGACACTGATAGAAAAACTCAAATCGGCATTATCCAGATTAGCACCACCAGTGGCTGCTTTTCCGTCAAATTTATCAAACCTTCCCTGCACAAAACTGATTCCCATATGCTTGATATTAAAATTGATTGATGAATGCATCTGGTCTACCTGCCAGCTTCCCTGTGCAAAAGCAACAATACTTACAAGCGTAAATACGAAAGATAAAAATACTTTTTTCATTGTAATGATATTTTACATTAATATATTTTAATTGAATAAAGCTAAGATATGAAAGATATTCCTATCGCAGACGTATTAGTTTTTTTATATTAACCCCATTTACATTCTGAAAAAAAAATGCTTTTTTATAACTTCGCAGTATGGCAAAACTGAAAACAGCATATTTCTGTCAAAACTGCGGAACCCAGTATCCTCAATGGCTGGGGCAATGTAAAAACTGTGGAGAGTGGAATACATTAGTGGAAGAGGTTGTAGAAAAACCTTCTCACAAAACGCCTCCCTTTTCGAAAACCAAACAACATGTTATCAATATTGTTGAAGTGGAAACGAGCGAAGAGCCGAGAATAAAAACACCTTCCGAAGAGCTGAACCGTGTTTTAGGAGGCGGCATCGTTTTAGGTTCTGTAACTTTGATTGGTGGTGAACCGGGAATCGGGAAATCTACCCTTCTGCTTCAGCTTGCTTTAAAAATGAAGAAAAAAATCTTCTATGTTTCCGGGGAAGAAAGTGCTTCTCAGATCAAAATGAGAGCAGACAGGCTTACGGATATTCAGAATCCGAACTGTTTTCTTTTTACGGAAACTTCACTGGAAAAAATCCTTCATGAGGCTAAAAAGCTGGAGCCGGATTTCATGATTATTGATTCTATCCAGACCCTGCAGTCTCAATTGATAGAAAGTTCTCCGGGAACCGTATCCCAAATCCGGGAATGCTCCAATGAGATTATCAAATATGCCAAAGAAAACAATACTCCGGTATTTCTTGTAGGTCACATCACCAAAGACGGACAGATTGCCGGACCAAAGGTTCTTGAGCACATGGTGGATGTCGTTCTGAATTTTGATGGAGACCGGAACCACCTGTTCAGATTACTAAGAGCCAATAAAAACCGTTTCGGATCCACTTCAGAAATCGGAATTTATGAAATGATCTCACAGGGATTGAAAGAGATTAAAAACCCTTCGGAAATTCTGATTACCAAGAAGTTTGAGGAACTTTCAGGGAACTCCGTTGCAGTAACTCTGGAAGGAAACCGACCGATGCTTCTTGAAATACAGGCATTGGTAAGTACCGCCGTTTATGGTACTCCTCAAAGAAGCAGCACCGGTTTTGATTCCAAAAGACTGAATATGCTTTTGGCCGTACTGGAAAAAAGAGCAGGTTTTCAGTTGGGAGCAAAAGACGTCTTCCTTAATATTACCGGAGGAATAAAGACAGACGATCCGGCACTGGATCTGGCGGTGATCGCTTCTGTTCTTTCGTCTAATGAAGACATTGCGATTTCCGAACATTACTGTTTT
Source organism: Chryseobacterium sp. AG844 (assembly GCF_003182335.1). Taxonomy (NCBI): domain Bacteria; kingdom Pseudomonadati; phylum Bacteroidota; class Flavobacteriia; order Flavobacteriales; family Weeksellaceae; genus Chryseobacterium; species Chryseobacterium sp. AG844. The sequence goes on from NZ_QGTV01000001.1 coordinate 276,611, forward strand.
GCCGGAGAAATTGGTCTGAGTGGAGAAATCCGTCCGGTAGCCCAGATTGAGCAGAGAATTACTGAAGCAGAAAAACTGGGTTATGAAAAAATATTTGTTTCCAACCTTAATAAAATCCCGAAAAGAAAATTTGGAATCAAGATTGAAGAAGTGAGTAAAATTGAGGATTTTCACGAGAGACTGTTCTAGAGTGAATGGTCAATTTTGCTTCGCAAGTCAATGGTCAATTGGAGTGTGGATAAAAATTCACAAGCGAAGAGGATTCATTATAGGTAAAATGTGAATGGTCAATTTTGCTTCGCAAGTCAATCGTCAATTGGAGTGTGGATAAAAAATTCACAAGCGAAGCGAATTCACTTTTCACCTTTCACTATCCACATTTAATTCATACCTTTAAATTATGAATTATCTGGCTCATTCTTTTCTTTCTTTTACCGACGGTCAGATCGTGGGGCAATTTCTCGAAGATTTCATCCGCAACAGAGATCGTTTTTCTTTCCCGAAGGAAATTCAGGACGGAATTACCCTGCACAGAGCGATTGATACATTTACAGATTCTCATCCTGCTATTCACGAAGCCAAAAAAGTATTTGCTCCTTTGGTAAGACTATACGCCGGTGCATTTGTGGATGTGTCAATGGACCATTTTGTAGCCAGAGATCTTTCCCTGAATTCCCTGGCAGAATGGAAAGCACATTCTCTTCATGTTTACAGTGTTTTGAATGCCCATGAACAGTGGCTCCCTGAAAATTTTAAAAAGATGCTGGTTAAAATGGAACAGGATGACTGGCTTTATAATTACCGTGAAGACTGGGGAATTAAATTCAGTATTCAGAATGTACTGAATAAAGCCAAATATCTGGATAAAAATATTCCTGTTTTTGAAGCTTTTTTAAAAAATAAAGATCATCTTCAGCAGTGTTATGACGATTTTTTTCCTGATCTTCTTGCTCATGCAAAAGGGATCAGCACATTACTCCAGCTGGAAAATTAATAAACTTTAAATTTGTCTTATTGTTTAAAACGCAAAGATTAAATTAAGTTTTGTTATTATTAAGTGAGCTAAGAAGGCGACAAAGCCGCTGAAAAAGCTGCATGGATTTGGTACCGCTTAGAAAGAATCAACAAAGTTGATTCCTCCTTTGCTTCCTCAAAAATATAATATTATACGCTGAAATCTTTGCGTGAAATTACAATATACTAAATATATATTCTTAGAACTGTTTATAGAGATAACGGTTGGGATAGGTAAGTTTTTCACTGTTTCTTTGCCCGTTTACAATGATATGAACAATATTGATCTGATCATCAAAAAGGTTATACAAAAAACTGACTGCTGTTTCTACTTTTTTCGGAGTGGCCACCGGTTCTGATTCAAGAAAGATATCTACAGATTCCTGATCTTCTTCATAACCAATATAATTTACTTTTAAAAATTTGTTATCAGCCTTTAACCTGAAATATTCTGAACAATATTTTTGCAGGGCATCATTCAGTTTCGCCTTATATTTTTCGTCATTAAAATGGAAAGCACTTCCATATTTTTTCCCCAGCCCATTTTCCATGTCATCAAGAAAGAATCTTCCGGTTACTTCAAAGGTTCTGGATTTTGAATTATAATTAATTTCAACAGATCCTACATGGTATGGATGAACCGCATCACTGCTCACAAAGCTCTGAAAAACAATTGTCATCAAAAAAAGAAATCCCCAAAAAAACTTACCCGGCATGAATTTTATTTTACAGCAAATATAAAAAAAGCAGCAGTTATACAACCGCTGCTTTTGATTATAATGGATTGATGAATTTATTGCTTCATTACTTTTTTCGTAATTTTTGTGTTATCATCCAATGCAATGGTAAACAGATACGTTCCTCTTACCAGTTCTGAAACATCAATTTTACCGGAATTTTTATCCACATTGACCGTTTTAACCAATTTTCCTGAAGCATCATAAATAGTTACTGTCCCTTTAGAATATCTGCCTAACGATACATTTACAAAATCTTTTGCAGGATTCGGGGTGATGTTCACTTCTGAATTTATTTTAATATCTGCTGTTCCCAATGTTGTTCCTGTTTTTACAAAATATCCGCCAAAACCTGTCGTCTGGAAGCTCACTTCCCAATATTGGTAAGTATCATTCCAGATAATATCTGCAATATTCGGGGTAATAATTGTGGCAGTTCCTCCAAAAGAAGCTACGGTACCTGTAGTACTTGTTCCTGTATATTTTTCAATAAGAAGATTTGCTTTATTTGCAACATCAGTAGGTGAAGTAGGTAATTTCACTGCATTGCTCAGATTATAGGCATCGAAATCACTCTGTTTGAAATATAAGGTTACTTTACCGGTTGCTGTGGTAGTGTTTGCATCCGAATTGATTTCATATCTTCTTGCCACATAGTTGGGCTGTGCATTATCAACCCACACTTTGGCTGTTACATTTCCTGTTACGGTACTGGCTGTTTCTTTTTCTATTCTTGAGATAAGCTGGCAGGAATTTGTAAAATAATTGTAACCATTTGTCACCGTACTGGCTTTCGTCTGGTTGGAAGTTGCCAAATTCTTTACTTCAGCAACATTTTCGTAGACCACGGCTCTCATTTTAAGATCAAATGTTCTTGAAGTCCAGGTAGTACCGTCTGTAGAAGTCTTAGATCTGTTATTCACTACTGCATTTTCAGCTTTCATGGCAATCCTTCCTCCTAACCCGTTTACGACAATATAAAATTCTTTTCCGGTTACCATTTGAATATTCAGATCTGAAAGGTTCACATAATTCCAGGTAAATCTTTGAACGTTATTAAGCCATGAAGTAATGGTTTTAGTCGCTATAATATCTCCGGGGTTTCCATTAGCATCCACTTTTCTGATTTGAATATCAACCGGAATATCCGAAGGAAGAGAAGTACCTGTTAAGAATGAAAAACCGCCCAGTTTTCCTGTCAATGTCGGCGTATATCTTACTGCCAGGGCAATATTATCAAAGTAATAATTAGATTCTGTATTGGCGATAATATAAGGTTCATCGTATCCTACAGTTTCAAAATTAGATTTTACACATCCTAATTCATCCGTTACAGCTTTGTAAATATCTAATTTCCCATATCCCCATCTCATATTGGGAACAGTTCCTGTTGCCCCATCCATTCTTGCATTGGAAGTAAGACGTGCTTTCACCTGGGCTGCCGTTAATGAAGGATTAGCCTGAAGCAGTAAGCCGACAGCTCCTGCTACCCCCGGTGAAGACATACTTGTTCCCTGGTTTTTTACATAATAATTGGTTCCGGCAATAATATCTGTTGAGCCAGGAGCAGAATCAGCTGATCGGGAAGAAATCACGTTCTGTCCTGAGCCTGCAATATCCGGTTTCTGGACACCATCTACTCTTGGTCCCTGGGCACTGAATGAAGAGATGGATTCTTGCGGAGTAAGTGTAAAGTAGCCGCTTGCTCCACTGTACCAACTGGCTCTTCCCATATAAGAAGCTACCGTGATGGCGTTGGAAGCATTTCCCGGTGATCCTACAATATATTCATTATCCCCGTTTTGTAAGGTGGTTTGCACTCCCTGACTATACAGCCAGCCGTGGGCTGTGATCTGCTGGGTTCCGTTGTTGGTAATTTCCAATGAATAATTCCCCTGGACATTGGTGGTTCCGGAGGTTCTGGTCACTACCAACTGTACATATCTTTTATTGTTGTCGTTACTCCAATAGTTGTACATGGTTGCGGTAAGACCTCCTCCCAATATAGTGTGAGCGGTGTTTGTACTGACATTCTGTGTATACTGCTGTCCGTCCGGAGTGGTTAATTTTGCAGTAACGGGAGTATTGTCATTGGCATACATAATGAATGAGAATACTGAAGCTGCGGAAGTGTTGCTTGCTACGGTAAAGTTATAGGTCTGTGCCGCACCGGCTGCAATATCTACTTTTCTGTGAAGATTAGCTCCGTAATCATTTCCTGCTGAAATCACAACAACTCTTCCCGCTCCTGAAGTGGTAAAACTATTCACTGCTACTTCATGGCTGGAGGTTCCGTCGTGGGCACTGCTCTGACCACCGATACTCATATTAACGACAATGGGCTTATTAAGAGCCGTTGCTACATTCTTGAAATACGTTAAAGCATTAATGGTATTGGTTGTGGGGAAAGACCCGTTGCCACCTTTTACAAAAACAATATCTGCATCAGATGAGAATCCCTTATGTCTTTTATCGGCAAAGGCTGCACCATTCCCGGCTGCTGTACCTGAAACGTGGGTTCCGTGACCATTAATATCATTTTCACGAACAAAACCTGTGGGTGTTCCGTCCAGTTCATCTTCAATCTGTGCTCGGGTATATTCTACACCAGTAGAAAACCCTACCGGGGCGGTTTCTCCCGCCTGTGCAGTTAATGTCTGATCCCAAATGGAAACAATTCTGCTTTTGGTCTGATCATTGGCTTTTCTGAAATCCGGGTGTTTCCAGTCTATTCCGGTGTCATAAATTCCTACCAGAACACCTGTACCGTTATAAGCGGTGTTATTGAAAACTCCATCCTGCAAAAGACTTGCTCCGGACTGAGCTCTGCTCACATCATTATGAAGTTCATCAAATTCCGGCGCCATTACAGAGGTTACATAAGGAAGCTGCATCAGTCTTTCAATATCTTCAATGGTAACCAAAGCTGTGGAGAAAGCCGGCAGCTGGCTCTGAATAATAAAACCGTCTGCTTTCAGTTTTTCCGGTTCTTTGGTATAAATAATACATGAATACATGGTTTGTGCTCCCTTTGAAGTCACTACCAGATGCTTATCAAGTTTCATATCAGGACGTTCCAAATCTTTAACAGATCTTCCATTGGCAATATTTTCCTTATTTTTCAATAAAATATCAAACCGGGAGTCAAGTTTTTGTACCTGTCCGTAAAATACATAGGAGTATAATCCTAAAAACGCTGCTGCAGCATTTCTGAGAAGCTTCGCTCCTCCGGGTGAAATGTTTACATTTGTAGAAAATAATTTTTTAATATCCATAATTCATTTTTAAGCAATACAATTATACAATTTTTATTCAATATATCAATAAGCCAAGATATTAATAACAATCAAGCTTAAAAATTAAACCAAATAATAAAATCAATCATATTTTAACAATATATTCAAAATATAAAATTTTTTAACCAAAATGCAGGATTTTCTTTTTTATTTACACCTTGGATGGGAACACATTATTTCACTGGATGCCCTTGATCATCAGCTTTTTGTTCTGGCTTTAATTGCTGTTTATTCTTACAGTGACTGGAAAAAAATTCTGATTCTTGTTACGGCATTCACCATTGGACATTCCATTACATTAGCACTAAGTATTTTGGATATTTTCAGAGTTCCTTCCGACTGGGTGGAATTTTTAATTCCTTTAACCATTGTTCTGACCTCTCTGGATAATATTATCATGAAAAACCAGAAACAAACTCTGATGCGGGCCAATTATTATCTTGCATTGATCTTCGGCCTTGTTCATGGGATGGGATTTGCCAACACCGCAAGAGTAATGATTGCCAAAAGCCAGAGTATAGCCTTACCTCTGCTTGGCTTCAATATCGGGCTGGAACTTGGCCAGATTGTAATTGTTTTTGCTATTTTGATCGTCCTTTTCATTCTGCTCAATCTTTTTAAAGTGAATAAAAAAGACTGGATTTTATTTGTCTCTTCAGGCGTATTTGCTTTATCCCTAAAAATGACTTTGGAAAGAATTCCTTTTTAAAATTTAAATATTCATATTAATTCAACAGGTAATTACTATCTTTGATCATCAAAAAATCATTTCGGTTATGAAACTAAAAGTTGTTATACTTTCACTTTCTGTATTTGCATATACAGGTTTCACCGCACAAAATATTCAGAATAACCCTGGCAGCAATCATGGCAACAAGTTTGAGCAGCTGGGCACTATTCTGCCAACACCCAACATTTATAGAACGGCATCAGGAGCTCCCGGTCACGGATACTGGCAGAACAGGGCCGACTACAACATCACCGCTTATCTGGATGAGGATAAAAGAAACCTGAAAGGTTCAGAAACGGTAACTTATTACAACAATTCGCCTGATGATCTGGATTATATCTGGCTTCAGCTTGATGAAAATGAACATTCCAGCATTAGAAATGCAGGATATGATACGTCATCTGTTCTTCACCCTTCAACAACAGACCAGCAGCTTAAAATAACAGAACTTCCTGTTAAGGATAACGGGTATGGTGTAAGTCTTGAGAAAGTGACTGATGTTTCAGGTAGTCCTTTGAAATATACAGTCAACAAGACTATGATGCGTATTGATCTTCCCAAGGTTTTGAAAAAGGGTGAGAAATTCGTTTTCAAAGTAGACTGGAACTACAATATTCCCAATAGAATCAAAATGGGCGGCCGCGGCGGTTATGAAAATTTCCCTGAAGACGGCAACGATCTGTATACCATGGCACAATGGTATCCGAGAATGTGTGTGTATAGTGATTTCCAGGGCTGGCAGAACCACCAGTTTACCGGAAGAGGTGAATTTGCGCTGGTTTTCGGAGACTTTAAAGTTTCAATGAATGTTCCTTCCGATCATATTGTTGGCGGAACCGGAGAGTGTAAAAATTATGACCAGGTATTAACGTCTGATCAGCTGTCAAGATACAGAAAAGCTGAAAATGCTTCTGAACCTATTGAAATTGTAACTTTGGATGAAGCCAAGAAAGCGGAAAAAAATCATTCAAAACAAAGAAAAACATGGGTTTTTGAAGCGAAGGATGTTCGTGACTTTGCCTGGACTTCTTCCCGAAAATTTGTATGGGACGGAATGCGTGTAACCATTCCTGAAAACAATAATAAAGTAATGGCAATGAGCTTTTATCCAAAGGAATCTTATGGTCTTTACAGAAAGTTTTCCACAAAAGCGGTTGCTCATACCATTAAAACCTATTCGGAATTTACAATTCCTTATCCATACCCTGTAGCCCAATCTGTAGAAGCGGCCAACGGAATGGAATATCCGATGATCTGTTTCAACTTCGGAAGAACCGAAAAGGACGGAACCTATTCTGAAGGGACCAAAAACGGAATGATCGGAGTTATCATCCACGAAGTTGGGCACAACTTCTTCCCTATGATCATCAATTCTGATGAAAGACAATGGGCATGGATGGACGAAGGTCTGAATACTTTTACAGAATACCTTACAGAAGAAAAGTGGGATAATAAATTCCCATCCAAAAGAGGACCGGCATGGACCATCGTAGATTATATGAAACTGCCGAAAGATCAGCTGGAGCCTATCATGAGCAATTCTGAAAATATTGTTCAGTATGGGCCGAACGCGTACTCAAAACCTGCAACCGGATTGAATATTCTTCGTGAAACAATTATGGGAAGAGAGCTTTTCGACAAAGCTTTTAAAACGTATGCCAAAAGATGGGCTTTCAAACACCCTGAACCTGCAGATTTATTCCGTACCATGGAAGATGCCAGCGGTGAAGACCTTGACTGGTTCTGGAGAGGCTGGTTCTACGGTACAGATCCTGTAGACATCGCTATTGATAAAGTAACGGTAGCCGTTCCTGATCTTGAGACGAATCCTAAAGCTGCTGCTGAAATAAAATATCAGGTAGAAAAACCATTGGTCAACAATTTTGAAGATCTTTCAAAAATCAGAAACAGAGAAGATAAGAATATTAAATTCTATGCAGACGGCGATAAGGATGTTCAGGATTTCTATTACAAATATGACAGAGGGCAGGAAAAGGTAGATAATAATAAGCAATATAGCATCAAAACCGAAGCTGGTCTTCCTTTAGATGCTAAGGATAAAGAGAAATTCAAAAATATTACAGGATATCAGATCGATTTTGTCAACAAGGGCGGATTGGTAATGCCTATCATTCTTGAGTTCACGTTTGAAGACGGTTCAAAAGTATATGATAAATCTGCCGCACAGATCTGGAGGCTGAATGAACAAAAAGTTTCCAAGACCTATTATTTTGATAAGAAAGTGAAATCTATTCAGCTTGATCCCATGAGAGAAACTGCTGATATTGATACCACCAATAATTTCTGGAGCAGCACCGGAACAGGTACTGAAACTTCAAAATTCCAGCTTTTCAAACAAAAACAGGAAGGCGGGAATGTAAGAGGAGGCTCAACCGGAAAGGTTAATCCAATGCAGGCTGCAGGAAAAAGTTAAAACCAAAAGGTTGTAACTTTTAAGTAATACAGCACTACTCCATATTAAAAAGACAAAGAATACTTCTTATAACCTTTTTAATATGGAGTATTTTTTTGTTTAAACCTGTTCATCCCAAGTTCATTCATCCATTGAACTACCTTAAAATACCAACACCTTTCTTTCGTCTATAAAAAATATAACAACCTGACTTAAAAAGTTTTATATTTGAATAAACATCAACATCAATGTCAAAAACCTGATTGACAATAAATGTTCAGGATTAAAAAAACAAAATATTACTTATGAAAAATGCCAAATTACTAAGCAGAGATGCTCAGAAAACCATCAATGGGGGGCTTGCTGCCAGACTCGTATGCTGCGAACGCGACGACAACGGAAAATGTACTTTATGGATCGGACCGGGACAAAATTGTCCTTAATCTGTAAACTGATAACAATTAAAATAAAGCCGGAGTTTTCCGGCTTTCCTTTTTATATTCTCAAGCTCCGGATTTCGGATAAAAACCATTAATAACTGATAATCAAAATTTTATTATAAAAATTATGAACAAAAATATATCACATTATAAGGAAAAACAGTATCTTTGATTCACTTCTTTTACACCAAATGTCAAAATCCTGATTGACTTTAAATGTTCAGGGATATACAAAACAAAATATTATTAACTATGAAAAATGCCAAAGTATTAAGCAGAGATGCTCAGAAATCTATCAATGGCGGAGCAGCAGGACGTTTTTGCTGCGAGTACAATTACAAAGGACAATGTATCCTGTGGATCGGACCGGGGCAGTATTGCCCGTAAACCCGTTACCTGATAACAATTGAAGATAAAGCCGGAAATTTCCGGCTTTACTTTTTTAACTTAAATGTTCTTTTACATTCTTTTTATAGGTTCTCCCCAATGGAAGTTCATCACCGTTTTTCAAAAAAACATGGCTGGAATTATACGAATTAATATGTTCTGATAATACAATATAAGATTTATGGATCCGGATAAATCCCAAATGCTGAAATTTCTCTTCAAAATTGGACATTCTCTCCAGAATCATATATTTTTTCAAAGGCGTCATCAAAACAATATATTCACCGAATCCCTGTATCCACAGAATATCTTTAAGGAAAACCTTGTTCATCACATAATTGGATTTGAACACAATAAAATCTTCCTGCTGCCGGCTGCCGGCCGAACTTTTAAACTGAACAAAATCCCTTGCTTTATGGACTGCTTTTTTAAAGGTATCAAAATCCACAGGCTTGATAAGATAATGAACGACATCCAGCTCAAAGGCTTTCACTGCATATTTTGTTTCCAGGGTAAGAAAAATACACAACGGCGGATCAGGAAGCTGCTGCAAAAGCTCTACTCCATTGATGCCGGGCATATTGATATCAAAAACAACCAGATCTACTTTATGGGTCTTCAGAAATGCAAGCGCTTCCTCCGGTTTCTGAAATGAAGCCAGCAGATCAACTCCTTCAAGCTGATCACAATATTGTTTTACAAGCTGTAATGCAGGGTATTCATCATCTACATTAACGATAGTCAGGTTAGCCATTGATAATAATTGTTAAAGCAATTTTATACTGATCATTTTCTTTCGGGCCGGAATAAAATTCATACTGATCAGGATAAAATTTTTCCAATATATGAATTATGGCTTCATTTCCCAACCCGTGATAATCAGATTCAGCGACAAGAGTTCCATCTTTCCCGACAGAATTTATAATTTCAAAATACAGTTCGGAGCGCTCAATATGACAGAATAATTTTATAAAAGCGTGAGCATCTTCTCCTATTGCCGAATGTTTTAAAGCATTTTCAAATAATGTAAGGAGTATAGCGGACGGTATTTCAGCAATTTCAAATTCTTCCTGATCTTCAATATCCATGACAATATCCAGCTGATTATTATATTTAAGCTGATACAAAGCGGCAAGTGCCTTCAGGGAAGAAAATTCCTGAGAAACGGTTACTTTTTCTTTCCCGCTGTCATAAATAATATATTTCAAAAGCTTGCTCAACTGCAAAATAGAATCCGATGTCTTCTCCGAATGGGTCACACTGTTGGCATAGATATTATTAAGGGTATTCAGCAAAAAATGAGGGTTCAGTTTAGACTTCAGCAAATCAAGATAAAGCTGATCTTTTTCTTCTCCAAGGCTGATCACATCCTGTTCTATTAAAAATTTGTCTTTGGTAATTCCCAAAAAAGAGCCTACCAGAATGATGATTCCCTGTGAGATATACACGTTATACAAGAATCCGACGTGGTAGCCTTTACCACTGAAATCCATCTGAAAAACGGCAGGTTCCCAAAGAATTCTGAAAAGACTGGACCCCAGAAAAAGGATCAGAGCATAGAGGATAAACTCCGGGTATTTATTGGACAAATAGAACCGGGGAACCAGATAATAGTACACCAGATAGTAAATTCCCACATTGAAAATGGTGTTCAAAATAATGCTTATTACCAACTGAGTTGAGTTCAGGAAGTAGTTTTCGGTGAAATAAGTCATCAAAATGAAGATAAAAAGGAAAAAAACATGCTGAAACCTCAACAAAAAATTCCAACGGTACTTCATAAGACTTTCCAGAATTTTACCACTAAATAAAATTCTGATAATCAATAATATAAAAATAAAATTAATGATTAAAAACATAGTCCATACCTTATTTTGAAACGCCTCAAATATAAATATCTTTTTGTCTCAAAATGCAGTTCGTTGAGAAAAACTGTCATTGATTGAAAAATTCCAGAGCCGCTCTTTCTAATAAATATATTTGAAAAAGTACAATATTAACCCAATATTATATGAAAATCAATATAAAATTAACCCTTATTTTATCATTATGTTTATTCAACGGACTTTATAGCCAGAGTAAAGATAATTACAATATGTGGTTTCAGTACCTGATGTCAGCAAAACTTACCGATAAAAGTACTTTAACGGCACTTACCCAGTACCGTTCCTTCGATCTGGCTTATGACACAAGACTTTTTCTGGTAAATGCCTATGTAGATTATGAAGTAGCTGAAAATATTAGACCTGCCGCAGGAGCTATGTTTCTGATCCTCGAATCTTATAATGCCGACGATTCTAAAAAGATAAGATATGAAAAAAGACCATTCCAGCAGGTAACTGCTGATTATTATATCGGAAGGACATCAGTTTCCAACCGTCTTAGGGTGGAAGAGCGTTTTCTCAGCAACCCCAATGAATTTGAGGTAAGACTCCGGTATCTGATCTCTGTACGTATTCCCTTCAACAAAAAAGGAGAAAAAGAAAAACTCTACGGTATTCTTAAAAATGAAATAAGAATGAATATGGATAAAGCAGAACCTTTCGACAGCAATCGTATTACGGCAGGCCTGGGAATAAAAGTGGGAAAAAATTCTGCTCTGGAACTAGCCTTTATCAATCAGATGGAAACCGGAAAAACAAGCAATTACGGATTTATAGGCTTCAGAAACAGTTTTGACTGGAGAAAAAAGAAACAACAATAACCTCATTAATATTTATAGATAACTATGCTTACATTTCTTGGTTTTTTAATGATTTTCATCTTCATGATCCTGATCATGAACAAAAAGATGACCCCGCTTACGGCTTTGGTCATTGTGCCGGTAACTATAGCCCTTTTTGCAGGCTTTGGTCCTCAGTTGGGGGACATGATGAAAAACGGTGTCAAAGAAATAGCTCTGACCGGTGTTATGCTGATCTTTGCGATCCTTTATTTCAGTTTAATGATAGATACAGGACTTTTTGAACCGTTAGTGAATATAATTTTAAAAGCAGTTGGAGACAATCCCATCAAAACAACAATAGGAACTGCTGTTCTTACAGCATTGGTTTCATTGGATGGTGATGGTTCATCTACCTATTTAATTGTCGTGGCTGCTATGCTTCCGTTATATAAAAAACAAGGGATGAATCCGCTGATTCTTACCTGTATTATTATGCTTGCCGGGCAGATTATGAATATTCTTCCCTGGGGAGGACCAACAGCAAGGGTAATGAGTTCCCTGAAGCTTGGCCACACTGAAATATTTGTGCCTATGATTCCTATTATGGCAATAGGTATCCTGTGGGTTATATTTGTTGCCTATATTTTGGGCAGAAGGGAAAAAATACGAATCGCAAAACATGGTAGGTTTACACGCTACAACAGCAATGATATTATTGGCGAAGCAGATCCTGCACTTCGCCGCCCGAAACTGATTCTGATCAATCTTGCTCTTACCATTACCCTTTTGGTAGTCATGATTCTTGATATTGTTCCTTTAGGGATTGCCTTTATGATTGCTTTCTGTATCGCTTCCATCATCAATTATCCCAAATTAAAAGACCAGCAGAAAATCATTTCCAAACATGCAGGAAATGCCCTATCAGTGGCCGGAATGATCTTTGGAGCCGGAATTTTTACAGGAATACTGAACGGATCGGGCATTATGCAGGCAATGGGAAACAGTATGATAGAAATAGTTCCTAAGAGCTGGGGCGGTTATATGAATATTGTGACAGCCTTATTCAGTATACCGTTTACTTTTTTCCTATCCAATGATGCCTACTACTTTGGAATATTGCCCATTATCGTTGCTACCGGTCATCAATTGGGAATTTCACCGGAAATATTGGGAAGAGCAAGTCTTATCGGGCAGGGTTCTCACCTTCTCAGTCCATTGGTTCCGTCTACTTATCTGTTGGTATCGCTGGCGGGTGTGGAGTTTTCAGATCATTTGAAATATACATTAAAGTGGGCCTTAGGATCATCAGTCATCATGTTGCTGAGTGCATTGATTCTTGGTATTATATAAGGTTATATCTTTGAATTTCGTAATCTTATTATCTATAAAAAAGTGAATGATGAAAACTGTTAAGCAAAAAACATTTACAGACTCCTATTTAAGAAACCTTACCCTGTATGTTTTCACGGCTATTATCTGTGGCGCATTAACGGGTTATTATTTTCCGGAAGTCGGTAAACAGCTGGAAAAGGTAAGCAGTTACTTTTTTATGCTTCTTGAAGTGTTGATCATTCCTGTTATTTTCATTGCGGTGACTTATGGCGTAAGCTATATTTTCAGCACTAAAAATGCTTTTAAAATTGTAATCCAGATGGTTCTGTATTTTTTAATCATCACTTCCATAAGCATTGTATTGGGAATCGGGTCCGGTCTTCTTTTAAAACCGGGAGCCAACACGGGAATTATTATTTCTTCGCACAAGGCACTTCCGGAAAGATTTTTAACAACGGCCAGCAACCCACTGCATATCAGCAACTATGTACTGTTTCTGTTCATATCCATATCTGCGGGAGTTGTGATTGGTGTTTCGAAGAAGAGAAATAACATCTTTAAAGCTTTAGACGCAGGAAGAAATTTGTTTTTCAGGCTCATCAAATATGTGTATCTGTTTCTGCCGATAGTCATTTTCTGTAACATCGCTTATGGCATTTCGGTATATGGAATCAATACTTTGCTGCCTTTAAGTAAAATTGTGGCCACTGTATATCTTACCAGTGTATTTTTTATTTTCGGAATATTAGGGATTGTAACGGCTTACTTTAAAATCAATCTCTGGGATTTTTTAATCAGCATCAAAGAGGAAATTATTCTGGTAGTAGCCACTTCTTCTTCCAAGATGGCGTTCCCTATGATTTTTGATAAAATGGAATCTCAGGGTTATGACCGGAAAATTCTTCGTCTTATAATTCCTCTCGGATACAATTTTAATCTGGCGGGCGCCTGCATTTATCTTTCAATATCGTGTATTTTCCTGGTCCAGTTATATAATATCCCTCTTACGTTACAAGATTATTTCTGGCTTTTTATCACCATTTCCATTGCTTCCAAAACAGCTTCGGGAGTACCGGGATCAGGTTTTCTTGCGCTGATGTTTACCCTAAGCAGGTTTGGAAAAATTCCCACTACAGATCTTGCATTGCTGTACAGTGTAGACCGCTTTATGAATGAAGCCAGATCTGTCACCAATTTCATCGGCATTTCAGTTTCCGCTGCCATTATTTCAAAACTTAATCAAAATTCTATTCCTTTAAAAAATGATGTTTCCTGATTTTACCCACCTTTTCAATGACATATTACAAAACCCTGCAAAATCGATAGCCATTATCGGCAATCTGATCCTTATTGAAAGCCTTCTCTCCGTAGACAATGCCGCCGTATTGGCAACCATCGTCATGGACCTGCCCGAAAATCAAAGAAAAAAAGCCCTGAAATACGGAATTCTTGGAGCTTATGTATTTCGCGGGCTTGCTCTTATTTTCGCCTCCGTACTCATTTCCGTGTGGTGGCTGAAACCACTGGGAGGATTATACCTGATCTATATTTCCTTTGACTGGTTTGTCAAAAAAATAAAAAACACAAATGATGAAGAAAATCCGGAGGAAAACCCCGACAAAGAATCCAGCTGGTTGTATAAAAATTCAATTGGATTGCTGGGCCAGTTCTGGGCAACGGTTGCTATTGTGGAAGTGATGGATCTTGCTTTTTCTATCGATAATGTCTTTGCAGCAGTGGCTTTTTCAGATAATTTACTTTTAATCACACTGGGTGTTTTTATTGGAATTTTAGCGATGAGATTTATTGCGCAGTGGTTTGTCCGTTTGATGCAGGTATTTCCTTTTCTGGAAACAGCGGCTTTTATTGTCATTGCCATTTTAGGAATTAAATTAAGTCTGTCCTTATACGAGCACTTCTACCCTGCTACGGCATTCGCTCATTTCTTAGGCAGCCATACCATGGAAATTTTAGTTTCCGCCATTACCGTTCTGTTGTTTGTAGTACCGGTAGCAACCAGTTATCTTTTGGGATTTCCGGCCCGCAAAAAATAATTTTTCTGCCAAATTTTCACATTCGGAAATAAAAATCTGCCATTTCAGCCATCAGCGTCTCATGGCATACATTTAGAGAATTACAACACAGAAATAATTAAAAAATTAAATATATTATGTCAGTAAACTTTAAACCATTGGCAGACAGAGTTCTGGTAGAGCCAATCGCAGCAGAAACTAAAACAGCTTCAGGAATCATTATCCCGGACACTGCAAAGGAAAAGCCGCAAGAAGGTACTGTAGTAGCAGTAGGTCCTGGTAAAAAAGACGAGCCTACAACGGTTCAGGTAGGTGACAAAGTACTTTATGGTAAATATTCAGGTTCTGAATTGAAGTTGGAAGGTAAAGATTATTTGATCGTAAGAGAAGCTGATTTATTGGGAATCATCGGTTAAGCTTCTGGCTATTGGCTTCTGGCAAATGGCTTTTTTTCTACATGAAAATTAATGTATGAGAGATTTTAAAAAATTTGAAGTATGGCAATTAAGTCATCAGTTGACATTGAAAATTTATACTTCAACCAGAAGTTTTCCAAAAGAGGAAATTTTTGGACTCACCTCTCAAATCAGAAGATCATTTGCATCTATTGGATATAATATCTCAGAAGGAAGCGGCAGAAATTCAGATAAAGAATTTGCCAATTTCATTAATATTGCTCTGGGATCATCCAATGAAGCCGAAAACCAATTAATTCTCGCCAAAGATTTAGGATACATTCATGAAAATGATTATCACAATCTTTTGGAAGAGTTGACAACATTAAAGAAAAAGCTTGTCACTTTGTGGAACAGGCTCAATGGAAATTAAAAATTAAAGTTAAACACGCGAATTGCAAAAGCTAAAAGCAAAAAGCAAGTCGCCAAAAGCTAAACAAACATGGCAAAAGAAATAAAATTCGATATTGAATCAAGAGACGCTCTAAAAAGAGGGGTTGATGCATTAGCAAATGCAGTAAAAGTAACTTTAGGTCCTAAAGGGAGAAACGTAGTAATCGAAAAATCTTTCGGTGCTCCACACGTAACTAAGGATGGTGTTTCTGTAGCAAAAGAAATCGAACTTGAAGATAAGGTAGAAAACATGGGAGCTCAGATGGTGAAAGAAGTAGCTTCCAAAACCAATGATATCGCAGGAGACGGTACTACTACCGCTACTGTATTGGCACAAGCTATCGTAAGAGAAGGTCTTAAGAACGTAGCGGCTGGTGCTAACCCGATGGATCTTAAAAGAGGGATCGACAAAGCGGTAACTGCTGTTGTGGAAAACCTTAAATCTCAATCTCAGGAGGTTGGAGATTCTTCAGAAAAAATCAAGCAGGTTGCTTCTATCTCTGCCAACAACGATGATACCATCGGTTCTTTAATCGCTGA
This sequence comes from Chryseobacterium sp. AG844, assembly GCF_003182335.1. NCBI lineage: Bacteria > Pseudomonadati > Bacteroidota > Flavobacteriia > Flavobacteriales > Weeksellaceae > Chryseobacterium > Chryseobacterium sp. AG844. The sequence goes on from NZ_QGTV01000001.1 coordinate 293,046, forward strand.
AGCGTTCGGAAAAGTAGGTAAAGAAGGAGTAATCACTGTAGAGGAAGCTAAAGGTACTGATACAACCGTAGACGTTGTAGAAGGTATGCAGTTCGACAGAGGATACCAGTCACCTTACTTCGTGACGAACCCTGAGAAAATGTTAGCTGAACTTGAAAACCCATATATCCTTTTAGTAGAGAAGAAAATTTCTTCAATGAAAGAATTGTTACCAGTTCTTGAGCCAATTGCACAAGGTGGTAAGTCTCTATTAATTATCTCTGAAGAAGTGGAAGGAGAAGCTTTAGCTACTTTGGTGGTAAACAAACTAAGAGGTTCTCTTAAAATTGCTGCTGTAAAAGCTCCGGGATTCGGGGACAGAAGAAAAGCAATGTTAGAAGATATCGCGATCCTTACAGGTGGACAGGTAATTTCTGAAGAGCAAGGTTTCACTATGGAAAACATCTCTTTGGATATGCTTGGAACTGCTGAGAAAGTAACGATCGACAAAGACAACACAACAGTTGTAAACGGTGGTGGTGACGAAGCGAAAATCAAAGGAAGAGTCGCTCAGATCAAAGCTCAGATGGAAACTACAACTTCTGACTACGACAGAGAAAAACTTCAGGAAAGATTAGCTAAGTTAGCTGGTGGTGTTGCTGTTCTTTACGTAGGAGCTGCTTCTGAAGTAGAAATGAAAGAGAAAAAAGACAGAGTAGATGATGCATTACACGCTACAAGAGCAGCTGTTGAAGAAGGTATCGTTGCCGGTGGTGGTGTTGCTTTGGTAAGAGCCATCTCTGCACTTGACAATCTTTCAGGATCTAACGCTGATGAAACAACAGGGATCAAAATCGTGAAAAGAGCTATCGAAGAGCCATTAAGACAAATCGTTGCCAACGCAGGTGGTGAAGGTTCTGTAATCGTTGCTAAAGTAGCAGAAGGATCAGGAGACTTCGGATACAACGCGAAAACTGATGAGTACGTTCACATGCTTGAAGCAGGAATCATTGACCCAACTAAAGTAACAAGAGTTGCCCTTGAAAACGCAGCTTCTGTATCTGGAATGCTTTTAACAACTGAATGTGTAATCACTGAAGTGAAGAGCGCTGAACCAGCTATGCCAATGGGTGGTGGAATGCCAGGAATGATGTAACAGCGTGTCGCTGAGACAAATTTAATATACTAACCGCTCTGCTTTTGTAGGGCGGTTTTTTTTGTGAAAATTTTAAGACAAAGATACCTGGATTGACATCCTTGTCAAGGTTTAAAACCTTGACAAGGATCTGCTGAAATATACTTGAAAACGCAGCTTCTGTTTCCGGAATGCTTCTTACAACTGAATGTATAATCACTGAAGTGAAGAGCGCTGAACCAGCTATGCCAATGGGTGGAGGAATGCCAGGAATGATGTAACAGCGTGTCGCTGAGACAATTTAATATACTAACCGTTCTGATTTTCAGAGCGGTTTTTTTTGTAGATTATGGTTTTCCGTAGAGAAATGTTATCTAAATGCATTATTTTGGTATTAAAGAAAATTAATAATTTTAACAAACTAACAATATGAAAATTCGTAAAGTAAAATGGAAAGGACATCCGATTTTAGGTGATTTAGAACTTGACTTTTTAAAACCTGACAATACGCCTTTTGATGTGGTAGTTTTTGCAGGAGAAAATGGCGTGGGAAAAACATCAATTCTTGAAACAATTGCCACATTCGTAAATTTAGGTTCATTTGAATTTTTTGAATTTATAGAATACGAAACAGAAGGTAAAATAGTCCGAGCAGTACCGACGGATTCAGAAATCAACACTTTTTATAATTTGATAGATGGCGAAAGTACAACAACAATATATGCGGGCAAGGGACGTGTCCATAAAGAATCAGATGAAAACCCTTTAACTATAAGCTATAATGGAGGAGTATTCTCTAAAGCTAGAGCTGATTTCAAAACTGAGAAAATTCAATCAACAACGGTTAAACAACTTGATGTGGAGAAATTTGATAATGATCAGGAAGAAGACTTCACATCTCTAAAACAGCTTTTAGTTGATATTGATAATCAAGACAATGCAATTTATGCACGACTAAATAGAGACCGAGGAGAGAACAATCCATTAAATTGGAAAGAGTTCTACCCAACATCTAAGACATTTAGGTTCTCCAAAGCATTTGATGATTTTTTCCCAAATATGAAATATGAAAAAGCAGATGATGTTGATGGAGAAAAAACAATTCTATTCAAAAAAAATGGTAAATCAATATCAATTGATAATTTAAGTACTGGAGAGAAACAAATTGTATTTAGAGGAACTTACTTATTGAGAAATATAAAGAATCTAACCAAAGCTTTAATATTTATTGACGAACCAGAGCTAAGTATGCATCCCAAATGGCAAAAAAACATTTTAGAATATTACGAAAATTTATTCACTACAGACAATATCTTAAATTCACAAATGTTTTTTTCTACACATTCTGAACATGTATTGAACAGTGCATTAAATAAAAAAGAAAATCATATTATAATAATATTAGAAGACACACAAGGTACAATAGAATCAAAAAAAATAAATGCTCCTTCCGTTTTGCCTTCAATTACAACTGCTGAAACCAATTATGTTGCATTTGATATAATTTCTAATGATTATCATATCGAACTTTATGGCTATCTACAAGAAAAATTCCAGTTACGTAAAGTAAAAGATACCGATGAATATATTGTAAATCAAACTCAATTTTATAATCCAGCTATACATCAAAAAGTATATACATATAATCATTCCAGAGGAACGACAACTTATAATAGTCTTTCAACATATATTAGAAATTGTATTGACCATCCTGATCAAATTCATAGTTATTCAGAGGCAGAAATAAAAACATCCATAAAATTACTTATTGAACTTTGTCAACAACCATCTCCTGTCTGATAGTGTAACAAGCATGTTCACATGCTTGAAGCAGGAATCATTGACCCAACTAAAGTAACAAGAGTTGCCCTTGAAAACGCAGCTTCTGTTTCCGGAATGCTTCTTACAACTGAATGTGTTATCACTGAAGTGAAGAGCGCTGAGCCAGCTATGCCAATGGGTGGTGGAATGCCAAGAATGATGTAGTAACGTAAGCTAAGACAAATTAATATATAGACCGCTCTGCTTTTGTGGAGCGGTTTTTTTGTGGAATATGGTTTTCCGTAATGAAATATTAACAAGACATTTTAAATTAGTCAGAACAAAAACTAATTAACACGAGTAGTATAAATTATGAAATCAATCCTAATTATTGGAGCCAGTAATGCTGGAAAGTCAACAACTGCACAAGAAGTTTGTAAACAACTTCAACCAACCAAAGTATTTAGACTAAATATTTCAGAAGAAAAATTAATAGAAGCTGAAATAAAAAATATTTTCAATAATACTTTTATTATTGAAGTAAATGGTAAACTTATTTTAGTTGTTGCCGGAGCAACAACTGAACAAGGTTTCAAAATTACAGCTATAATCGATGTTTGTTTAAGATTAAAGCTTAATATATCTTTCGCCATTGTATCAATGAGAAGTTTTGAAAGAACAAAAGGATTTAACACTAAAAATCAATTATCCTCAATATCGGAAATATTGCTGGAAGAAAGAATCTATAAGATTAATGCCGAAGATTTTAGAAACTCAAAAGAATGGAAAAGTAGAATTGAAAAAATAATTAGCATAATTAAAGATAATATTTAAAGCCACCACTATCGCACTTTTTGCATAATGTGGTAGCCGTGTGTCGCTAAGACAATTTAATATATAGACCACTCTGCTTTGTAGGTCGGTTTTTTGTTGAATATGGTTTCCCGTAAAAAATATTATTACAAACGCTTTAAATTTGTATAAAACTTAAATATAAATAAATAGCATTTGTAATTTTATAATTATTATATAAAAATGATTTACTATATCGTTTAAATTTGAATTTTATCACATAATAAAAACTATGCTTCCAAACTCTACTTGCTTTTTAACAAAAAAAAATAAATCAATTACCTTCACAGAAAAAATAAATTCTATTTCAATTTTGCATTTTATTAGCGCAGTAAAATATGCATTGAAACTAGGTTATAATAGATTAACAATTGATTTTACTAAAGTTCAAAAAGTTTTCCCAAATGGGATGCTACCAATAATTTGTACTATTGACGAACTTCGAAACTCAGGTATTCAAATTTATGTAAAGCTTCCAAAACATCACGAGACTCGAAGAATGTTTAGAAGTGTAAATTGGGCACACTTTCTTTCTCCAGAACAGTATGATAAATCAGAATCACATTATGATAGACATTTAGTTACCAGAAGATTTGAAACAGCTGAAGAGCAAAAAAGTGTAGTTGATGATTTTATGGATGTTGTATTGAGAAATCTACAAGTTCCAAAAGACATTTTATCAGGACTGGAATGGTCAATTAACGAAATCACTGATAATGTTCTAAATCACTCAAATTCCAAACATGGGGGTATAATTCAAGCAAGTACTCAAACTAAGGAAAAAAGAGTTGTTTTTGCAGTTGCAGATTCAGGAAGAGGAATATTAAAATCAATGCAAGAAGGTTTCCCTGATTTACGAACAGATTTAGATGCAATTGGTGAAGCTATTAAGTCAGGAGTTACAAGAAACCCGAAATTTGGGCAAGGTAATGGGCTAGCTGGGACATTAAGAGTTACAACACAAACTAAAGGTTCAATTGAAATCTTAAGCGGTTTAGGTCGTTTAAAAGTCACTGAATTAGAAACTACACGTAGAAAAAATTCACTCTCCTACAATGGGACATTAGTAAGTGGCGAAATTAATCTTATTGAAGAGTTTTCAATCGCAAAAGCTTTAGATTTCGATGGAAGTGGTCAAAACTATATTCCATCAAATATAATAGATTATAAATACGAAGATGAAGAGGCAGATATTCTCAAATTAATAATGAAGAATGAAACAACTGGCTTCGGCTCAAGAAAATCAGGACTTCAAATTAGAACTAAAATAAAAAATCTAATTGATGCTAGAGAGGGATATCCACTAATCATAAACTGGGAAGGAGTTCCTGTTATTTCTAGTAGTTTTGCAGATGAAATGATTGGAAAGTTATTTTTAGAAATGGGAGCAATGTCCTTTTCTTCCATAATACGAAATATTAACATGGAACCATTAATTACTAATCTTTTAGATAAAGCTGTCTCTCAAAGATTAACTCAAGCTCTTGATGATGAACAATAAATTGTCAACTCTGTAAAGCTCAACTTTGCCAGCTTAATAAACGAAAATAATCTGCAATTATGCAATTATACAATATATATTAACTCAATTTGTAAATTTGGATGTTAGGTAACATATTATTTCAATACTTAATTCAATGAAGGATATATTTTTATCAATATTTAAAACAACTGAAGAACGACTAAAAAATCCATTTATTGGAACATTTATAATTTCATTTATTGTATATAACTGGAAACCATTATCTGTTTTCTTTTTATCAAGTCAGAAAATTGAACAAAGAATAACATTCATTTCAAATAATTATACGGATATTTTAAATTTATTAATTTACCCTCTTGTAACCTCTGTTATTTATATTGTCCTACTTCCTTATTTAATGTGGCTATTTGAAAGCCTTGTTTTTAAATCATATAAGGAACGTAATCAAAATCTTTACAAAAATAAATTAATTGATATCAATGGAAAAAAAAGTGTTGCTGAAAGTGAAATCGAATTAGAAAATCTCAAAGCAAACTATAAGGAAATGGCAGATCTAAATAGTCAGTTACAATTGTATAAAGATCAGGTTGTCACTAAAGATTTAGATATAAAAGCACTAGAAGACAAAATCCATGACTTTACACAATTGACTAATAATTTAGAAAGTAAAATACAAGAGAAAGACAAAAGCATAAATAACTTATATATTCAATTAGAAGATAGCGAAATAAAAACAAAAAATTATTATGATGAATATGAAAATACTCCTGAAAACACAGTTCGAGATTTTGTAAACAATCTACATTTGATAAATAAAGCTGATAAAAATGAAAGTAATACATTCTTTATTGATCGATTTATAGCTCTTGGATTATTACAAGTTGTTAAAGATGAGAAAACTAGAAAAGAATATATTCAAATAACAGATAAGGGATTATTTTACATTAAAAGAGCATTTTCCTCACGAATCATATAAAAAAGTATCTCCCTCTACACAAAGTCCTCCCGGCTTTGCTCATAAAAAACAAAGTCCGAAGTCTCCCACTTCGGATTCTTTATAATCCCATCATCTAAAATACCTCACTCCCCCATTTCCTATCCCCCAACTTTTACTTATATTTGTTTCTATAACGTACACAAATATGCAAAACAAAAAAATACATCAGGGTAGAAATATCAAGCGTTTTCGGGAGATGTTGGGCATCAAGCAGGAGGCTTTGGCTTTTGATCTTGGGGAAGACTGGAACCAGAAGAAGATTTCGCTTTTGGAGCAGAAGGAAACTATTGAAGATCCTTTGCTGAAAAGGATTTCTGAGGTATTGAAAATTCCTGTGGAAGCATTTCAGAATTTTGATGAAGAACAGGCTATCAATATTATTTCTAATACTTTCGATAATTGTCAGCAACCAGCTTCTATTTTCTATAATTCTACACTTAATCCTGTAGATCAATTAATCAAAGTACACGAAGAAAAAATTGCGCTGTACGAAAGAATGCTGAAAGAAAAAGATGAAATGATGGCCAGACTAGAGCAATTGATTCAGAAATAAAAAAACAAAACTAATAACCAACCCTTCATGAAACTCTATACTTTCATAGCAGTATTATTCTTGCTGGCCTTCAGCTGTGTAAAAAAAGACAAATACAGTGTTGGCCAGCAATGGAACTACAAAACCCGTCCTACCGAAAAAAGCTCTACCCTTACCATATTAAAGATTGAGGAATATCCTGAAACCGGAAAAGTGATTCATATTTCTGTCAGCGGTTTGAAGATGAAAAACCCTGCCAGCCCCACTGGGTATGCAGAAAACCTCAGCCATCTTCCCCTATCAGAAGAAGCTTTGAACAAAAGTATAACCACCCTGAAAAGTGAGACCGGCAAAAGGCCGGATTCTCTTGAGCTCGACGGATATTCTTACTGGAAAAAAGAGTTTGATAAAAGAAATGCCGGGATATTTACGATTCCCGTTTCTGAGATCGTAAGTACAATGGAAAAATCTATTGTTGCAGGGGATTATACCAAATAAAATACCTATATGACAAAGTCTCTGGACTTCAGAAACAAACTATATAATTTAGAATTATCCTTAATACTGGTATGAAAAACTTTAGTCTGATTTTAGCTTTATTACTTTTTTTATCTTGCAACTCACAGAAAAAATTGCAGGGAACCTATAAATCCAACAAAGCTGAATTTGGTTTCTTCGTCACCAAAATAGAATTTAAGAATAACAATGAATTTAATTACGTGTTTTCCGGAGATCTTCAACATCAGGAACTTTCCGGGCATTATACGGTAAGCGGCCATAATTTGTATTTAAAATTCAATAAAAATAAAGAAGAGGTCGAATCTGTACATGATTCATTAACAATAGCTGACATGTTATCCGGCAACTATAATAATTATGATTTAAAAAACGAAAACGGGATCAACTACCATTTAAAATATAAAATCAAAGGAAATAAGCTCTTTGTTTATGACATCAAAAGTGGGCAACTGAAAAGAAAATCAAAAGTATATACTAACCAAAGGAAGTATGTATTTTGGGGCACCCGATGGAAATACCAAACAGTTTATCTTAAAAAAATATAGTCCTGGAATATTAATTTTATATCTAAATTAAAATCAGAATGAAAATGAATTGCAACAAATGTAAAAATGAAGTGATTACTCTAAAATTTTCTGAAGAACAAAAGCTTGATCTTTATATTTTGATGCAAAACGATTTAAAATTATTTGCTGAAAAAAAATTAATTGACGAATTCAATTTGGACAAAAATGAAGCAAGAATTATTATTCAACATGTAAACAATAGAAATGGCAGATGCGCAGAATGTGATTTTGAAAAATTGAATGGAGAATATATTGAATGTCCCAATTGTGGTGCTTTTAATTATAATCTTAATGAACCCATGTTTAATTTAGAATTTTGCAGTCATTTAGAATGGACTCTGGATTTTAAAAACATTGAAAATGAAAAGATAAAATATTATGCTAAGAGTTTTTGGTGTGATGGTATACATCATTTACCCGAAGACACACAATCTTTACTTTATCATAATATTGAAAACAACAAGCAAATAATAACAAAAGCCTGGATTGGATATGGTGGCAATGAAATTTATGAAATGAAAATCAAGTTTGGGAAAAAAGCTATAGAAAATTATAAAAATAATAAAAGTTTAATCGAATGCATTCCAGGAAAGAATGAAGTTCCGAATTGGATAAAGTTATTTATGGAAGATAAAAAGATTGAAATTCAATTAAAATAATAACTGTTGCTAACGTGAGTTTACACCCGCTCCGCAAAGTCTCAGATACGACGGACAATTTACTGTGATTAAGAATATTGTTATGAACAGAAGAACATTAATAAAGCTATACATGAAAAAAAAATTACTCTTAGGAATATTGTTCTCTGTTTCAATTTCTTTTCACATTAAAGCTCAGGATTTTCCACAAAAATTTGAAAAGGAATTTTGCACTTGTTTATCTGGTAAAACAAATTACACTGATGAAACATTTAAAACTTGTTCCTATGAAGTAATGTCAAAACTTCAGAAAGATTTTGAAAACTTCCATAACAGCACAGCTAACAAAAACAGAAATGATTTCATGAAAGACCTTATGATCAGATTAATAAATAATTGTGATCCTTTCTATATTCATATGACTGATGTAAAGAAAACAGGAATGGACAAGTTTAGAAATGATTACAAAGAAATAAGTATCGATTCTCTAAAAAATAAATTTACTGAAACAAAGCTTTTATCTAATTATTGTGAAATAGCCAACTGGTATTTTGCTCATAATGAAATTGAACAGGCTGAAAGAATGTATAAAGAAATTTTAAAAAATGAACCTGATCAAATAGAAGCTGCTTATATGTTAGGAGCACTTTATGATGAATTGGGAAAGTACAAAGAGGCAAAGGTATTATATGACAAAGTATATGAAAGTACAGGAAATATACAGTATAGATTATATTCGGAAATGGACTTGAAAAAGGTAAACAATAATTAAATTCATCAGAAATAAAACGCAAACCTTTTCATTTTCCTTATAAATTCGGATAGAATCATACTATATTACTGGATAATTTGAATGCTCTACAAGAATTTATATTAAATTCTTTTTTGATATTTTCGTAGCAATCAATACAATCACAACATATATGGGAATAACAATTCATTTTGAAGGACGACTTAAAAATGAAGAAAGCTACAATACATTAGTAAAAAAAGTAATTGAGTTTTCATCATTTCAAGAATGGGATCATTTTCAATTTGAAAATGAATCTGTAACTCTGAAAAGAGTAAAAGACGAAGAAAATGTAAACTATGAAGGTCCTACCAAAGGTGTTCATATACAACCTCACGAAAATTCAGAACCCTTAATTTTCGAGTTTGATAAAGATTTGTACATTCAGGAATTCTGCAAAACACAATTTGCATCCACTGAAATACACATAAAAATAATTGAATTACTTGAGATTTTAAAAGAATATTTCGAATGTCTCAATGTTGTTGATGAAGGAGAGTATTGGGAAACAAAAAATTATGATCAACTAGAAGAACATTGGGAAAACTTCTATATAGCTATGGATAGAACAATTCAGGAAAATAGCAGTTTGCAGGGGCCATTCAAACTTAAAAGTGGCAGAATCATTGACCTGATGTAACTCAATATTATAACCACAGAAGGATTCTTACAGCAACGGGGATATTCAGCAGCCACTAAAAATTAAAGAAACCCGAAGTACAGACTTCGGGTTTCTTATAACGTATATAATCTCCAATTACTCTGAATTTGGAAAATGTAAGAACTCAGTGTAAGTGGACATTTAACATGAATACTGGTTCATTTAATACTGCTGCAATAAATACTTTAAAATATCTGTAGTAGTCACAATACCTTTTAGGTCACCATTTTCTACCACCGGAACAGAATGAAAACTATGTTCGGATAAAATCTCTGCCACTTCTTTTATGGTGGTCTCAGGATTGACAGTGAGAGGAGCTTTTGTCATCACCTGCGAAATAGTAAATACGTCGTATACCACTGCTGATACAGGAACATCCTCCGCATCATCCGATTGTTCTACGTCCGCATAGCTGATTTTTAATAAATCACTATAGCTTAATACGCCTAATAACTTTTGATTTTCCACAACCGGAATATGCCTGATTTTATTTTTTTTAAATAAATTTTCAGCCTCATACAATGATTGTGTAAGATTGAGTGTAATCAGGTCTTTAGTCATAATTTGGGAAATTGGAACTCTTTGTTTCATACCATTTTTGTTTAGATTATTGTGAAGATTTACAATGAAAAACGAACCTTAAATCCCTTTTTCATACTCAAAGTTAGCGAAGAAACACCTGCCTCATCATACCATTGCAGCTGATATTTATCAATTTTCCCCGCTGTATGATATGTTACATATCATGGTTTCATTTTTGTATTTTTTCAAAGAAACCTCTAAATTTAGTATATCATTTTCAATAACTTACAAAAAACCACTCCACATTCTATGACACTAAGCAAGCAACAATATAGCTTTTTGTCCTCATCTAAAATACCCGCTCCCCCACCTACCGCACGATTGTATTGTATGGCTCGGTTAAAACTATATAATTTATAATACTGTAACCACACGAAAGGATTCGTGCAGGTAGCATGGTATTGCTGGAATTTAGGGTTGAATGTTAGCAATAGAACTATTTGTTTCAGAAATCTTCGTAATTTTACACGGATTATGCTTCGGTTGCCCCCGAAACTACAGCAATACCCGAAACGTTAGCAGAAATTTTATCATATACATCGCTTATCAAGCAAAACTTATGAAATTAAAACCAATTATTATTTTATCATCTGTACTTTTACTTACAAGTTGCGTAAAAGTTTGGAATCAGATGAGTGAATTGAAGCCACTTGAAGAGTACTCTACTCAAAACGCAAATATCCAAGAAAAAAATGTGATGGATGCGAAAATCACTTTCATTAACGATAAAACGATTGATGGAAAAATTAGAGGTCAAAAAAATATAATTTATGGATTTCTAAATGAAACTTCAATAAACAAATTTCTTCAAATTTATGATAAGACAGGAAAAAAAGAATACATCTATTTCCAACTCCTAAAAGAAATAACTATTAAAGATTATAACGGAAACGAAAGAAGATTTGTGAATAGAGGTTCTGAATATAAATCTTTGCAGGAGAACTTTTATGATGGAAAAATTAAATGGTTTAGAGAATATTACAATAACGCATATGATGGAAGCGTTCAGATAAAAGATCATTTCATCAATGAAAAAAATCAAGAAGTGAATGTTGGCACATTCAATAGTATGAAAAATAAACTGAAAGAAATTACCTCTTCAAAACCTGAATTATCTTCAAAAATTGAAAATACATCAACATTTGACAAAGAAACTGTTATTAGAATTTTAAAAGAATATGAACAATAAGAAAAATTTCTGATAACATCGGTTTTGCAATAGTGGGGCGAACCCACGCTCCGCAAAGTCTGGAGACTTTGCGCCATCATAAAAAACAAAATCCGAAGTCTCCCACTTCGGATTCTTTATATCCCTCCGCCTAAAATACCCCCACTCTCCCGCTCCGCAAAGTCTCCCGACTTTGCGAAAAAAAATAAAGCACCTCTACCCTCTTCTATAAATCCTTCAGCCTCTGTTATAGGTTCCTCCAGCCACTTCATGAAGTATCTCCAGCCCCTTCCATAAGTCCTTACAGCCCCTTGAGTAAGGGGGTATCTCCCCTTCGGAACGGCCTCTACCCCCTTATGCAACCCCCAATAACCACTTCATAAAGCCCCTCCAACCCCTTCCATAAGTCCCTTTACCCCCTTGGATAAGGGGCTATACCCCCTTCATGAACCCCCTATATCCCCTTTGGTAAGGGGGTAGCGATACCTGATGAAATATAAAGTGTGATTGAAATCGACCATTTTTAAAAAATAACCTCATGCTTGTCTGAATAAAGTAATTTTAAAATTCTCTTCAACTTTTTCCTATCTTTAAACCATGATACCATTGAAAACAAAATTATTATTCCTTTCATTTTTGGGCTCACTGCTCGCCCATGCACAAACACTTCAATTTAAAACGCTCGCCAATATGTCTGCAGGCAGAGGAGCCCTATCCAGTGTCATCGTAGATGATAATATCTATGTGAGCAACGGATATCAGGAAAGCGGAGGTATGGCCAATTATATTGAAAAATACAATATTACAGACAACAAATGGAGTGTTCTCAATGCAACTATCAGCCCTAAAAAATTTGCTAATTCGGAGACTTACAATAATAAAATGTATATTTTTAACGGTTGGGGAAACAGCCATCTTGAAATTGTAGATCTTGAAACCCTGAAAGTAACGAAGGGAGCTGTGAACCGTTCGTATACAGGAAATGCAGGTTCTGCCATCCATAACGGGAAAATATATGTGTTCGGCGGAAGCGGACTGAACGGCGCTGCAACCACTGCATTTTCCAACAGATTCCAATATTATGATATTGCTTCAGATACCTGGCATCCCTTACCGGATATGCCCACCGCCAGAGAAGCAAAGGGCAAAATTGTGAATGATAAATTGTATGTCATTGGCGGTTTCAACGGTACTTCATCCCGCCTGATCAATATCTACGACATCAATACCAATCGCTGGACCGATCAGATTACGATGCCGGCCGGGATATCAGGACATTCATTAGCGGTATCCGGTGATAAGATTTTCATTGCAGGAGGCTATAATAATCAGACGTTTATGGCCTACTTTGATACCGCAACCCATAAATTCCACCAGCTGTCATCCAATATGATTCCCAGAAGACATGCTGCAGCAGAAGTATACAACAATAAATTATACATCATCGGCGGAAGTACAACGTCTGTAACCAAATCAGCTATTAAAAGTACACAGGCGGCTGATATTTCTGAAAATGCCCTCTCTTCCAATACAGCCAATGAAGACCGTGAGACCACAACAAGAGTCTATACCAATGCATCCAGAGACGGTTTTATCATCAGCAATAAAAATAACAGCAATCAGTTTGAATTTACCGTCTACTCTTTAGATGGAGAAGTTATCAACAGGGGCTTTGCCTACTATAACAGAAATATAGATTTATCCAAAGTACAAAGAGGAACTTATATCTTTAGTTTTAAAGATGAGAAAGGGGGTTTACAGAAGATTAAAATTGTAAGATGATAATAAGTGCTATTTATTAAATATTTGCATTAGCAACATAATCCATTAAAACAGCTTTGATGGATTTACAGGATTTGAAAACCAATAACCATACTATGACTGCTCAGGAACTTCAAACATTACTCACCGAAAGAGCTGAAAAATTTCATCTCAAAAATGAAGCATTTCACACGCTCCACAAAATACTCTCAGAAGATCCTGAAGAATTGATAGGAGGCTTTGCCCGCCACGAAATTACTTTTGTATTTGAGGGATACCAATATCTGATTGAACAGCAATACCGGGAACCTGTTATCCGGGCAAGAATAAGTCTTTGTGTGGAAAATGACATGTATCTTAGAAATTCAGAACCCATCGGATATTATGATCTTGAAATGGATTTTGATGGCGAAATAGTGGACGACTGGTTTGTTATCGAAAAGGAGAAATACCTGAAAGACATCGGAATCATATCCTATTTTCAGGAGATGAACAAAATGATGCCTTCTCACTATTTAAAAGGAAATCATGGCGAATATGAATTTGTTTCCTATATATCCTTAGTTGGAACACTATTCATAACCAAAGATTTTGAAGGCTCCGGAGTATTTGTCGACAGAGCAAGCACTTATTTAAAAGATCATTCTTTACCTGATAAAGATTACTTAAAGGAATGCAGGTATTTCCTGAAAATAATAAGCCGCTACCTGATAGACAACAACCTGGTTTCTGAAGAACTGAAACAGAAATTAGAAGATTATACGATTAATAAGTGACAATTAGAAACTTGAATTAATATCATCAGATTAAATTATGTACTGTAAATATCCAATCTATCTACTTCTAAGCCTTCTCGTATTAAGCTGTCAAAGAAAAGATCAAGTTGTAAAAAGAGATCATGAGCCCGATATTCATATTCTGCAGGGAGAAGACACCGAAATGAATACTGCGATAGAAAATGCCCAAAAATCATTATATAAGTTCAAAGAAGCAATAGAAAGCCGCAATCCGGATTACTACAATTTTGCACTGAAAGAAAGATTTAACACCGCAGGTTCCGGAGGCGAGCATATCTGGATAAGTGAAGTTCAATATTCTGATGATAAATTCTATGGAATTGTAGATGGAGATCCCATATCAACAACAGAAGTAAAACTGGGAGATACTATTGAGATTAATCCACACAATATTACAGATTGGATGTACATCGACAAAAATATTGTGAAAGGAGGTTATACTACCAGAGTTTTAAGAAAAAGAATGTTACAAAAAGAACGTGAACAAATGGACAAAGAAAATGGTTTTACATTTGAAAATGAGTAAGCCACATCATTTTCCCTTCCTTCATTTTTTATCCCTCCAACTTTCCCTTATATTTGTTTCAATAACGGTCTGATCAATGATGACGGCACAAACCAAACAAAAAATATGACAACAAAAGAAGACTTCTGGGACAGGAAAAAGAAATTAAATGATGATTTTTTCGTAATGAGTTCCCTGGCAAATCCGGCCACCGAAGAACAGATTACAAAGTATGAAGAAAGTACAGGTTTTACATTCAGTGAAGATATTAAGGATTTCCTGACAACATTTGGCTCCTTGCTTCTTGAAGTTAGAGAAGAAGTATGGAAACGGCCCGAAGAATTTGATGTTCTTCCAGCCTGGAAATTCGGGTACGGCTTTTTCGTGTACGGGCTTTCGCAGGACGAAGAAATGCCTTCATGGATGGGTTTTGAAGAGAAGCATGCCGAAGCTCTTGAATATAAAGAAAAGCCTCTGGGCCAATTATTTTTCAAACGCAGTGGAAATCTGTACAGAGCTTATACCGACAATGGAATCATAAAAATTGAATATGACAAATATGACGAGGAAGATTACGATATATTTGAAGGAAATATTTATGATTTCCTGATAGAGGAAATTAACAAATTAGAAGAAGATTATCAAGAATATATCAACGAAGGAAAATCCTGATCTGAATATGAAAAAAGCATTTGAGTTTCTCACCCATTTAAAAGAAAATAACAACCGGGAATGGTTCGCAAAGCACAAATCTGAATATGATACCATTGTAAAGGAAAATAAAGTTTTATTTACTCAGATCTACAATGAACTTCAGGAGCATGATCAGCTTAAAGGAATGCATATTTTCAGGATTTATAATGACGTCCGTTTTTCCAAAAACAAAACACCCTATAAAACCAATTTTGGAGTGGGATATTCCCGTTCGAAGCCCATGCTGAGAGGTGGATATTATATTCAGCTGGAACCGGGCAACAGTTTTGTAGGTGGTGGATTCTGGGGGCCTGAAGCCAAAGATTTACTTCGCATCCGTAAAGAATTTGAAATCAGCAGCAAAGAAATTGAAAAAATTATCGCTGATAAAACTTTTATACAATATTTTGGAGAGCTTAAAGGTGACGCTGTAAAAACAGCACCGCGGGGATTTGATAAAAATCATCCGGCTATTGATTTAATCAGAAAAAAGCAATTCCTGGTGATGCGTACATTTACAGATAAGGAGGTTCTGTCAGACAGCTTTCAGAAGGAAGCCATCCAGACCTTGCTGGCAATGCGTCCTTTTTTTGATTATATGAGTGAAGTGCTGACAACGGATCTCAATGGAGAGCCTTTGTATTAAAATTCATACTTTTTCAAAGCTAAACACGATATGAAACCGTTCCTTCTATTATCTTTTTATTTATTGATATCAGCATGTCATTCGTCAAATAAGAATGATGCAATCATCTCGAAACCTACATTTGAAATCATTAAGGAGACAGATTCAACGTCTTCTTTACGCTGGACTAATGGTAAGAGTATATTCAATTCTTCAGAGCCGATCAGTAACAATTATCTGGATCATAAAACATCCTTACAATGGAGTAATGATCAATTCATGTGTATCAGACATTCCAATGGAAGCGATACATGGACAGACTTAATTTTACCTTTCGACAGTAATGAAGTTAAATTGTATGAAAATGCTCTGGCTTATGACAAAGTGAACGGTATTGTTATCTATGAAACAGACTCTCTTCCTTACCGGTTAGTAGCCGAAAATATGATTAAAAAGGAAAAGCAGTTCCTGGGAGAAAACTGGAAAGACTGCTCCAGCATTTTCCCTCATTATTGCATCGACAGTATTCATATTGAAAACAAAGAATTGTATGTTCATTGGACTTTACCCAACAAAATAGATAAGCCCAACAAAACAGAAGTAGAAAAAATTAAAGTAAAACTTTAAAAACAACCCATGAAAATAAAAATTCTTCTTCTTCTTTTATTCATCGTCAATGCTGTCAAAGCACAAATCACCGAGAAAATAACCATTCCCAATGGCGTAGTTTATCATTATGCAGATGATAAAATCAACGAAAAAGCAAAAAAACTGCTAACGGAGAGTCTTACCAATGCACCCAATGATGATCTGTTGGGAAAAAATTTAATTATCGGACCAACACTCTGGAAAAGATTTAAAAATATTGAAAGCTTAAAAAGTATTCCTGATAGTTTGATTTTCCATATAGATGATGTGGAAATTGAAGGAAAAATGGCCAAAAAGCTGGATGACTCCAAAAAAATATGGAATGAATTTAAAAAAGAAGTTTCCGGGAATTATCAGATAAGAAAAGCCAATGAAGATGAATTAAAATATTACTGGTCTACCATCTCATTTGATATTCAGGAACCCTTGTTCATCATTCAGACCGAGAACCACTATTATATTGTCAACTTTCTGAAGGAAAAGCTAAAATTATTCTGGCTGGATGAGTTCCCATATAAAAATTCTTACAGCAATCCTATTGACAACGGAACCTATAGAACGGATAGAACCATTAAAACGTATAAAAATGGCAATGAGGTATATGTTACCGATAAAGGCAACAAAGAAACTAAACTTGAAAAGGTCATATTTTTGTCCGGTGATTCAGAATTAGAGGCCAATTCTTCTTTTGAAGATATTAAATCTGTTATTGAAAAAACCAACAGAATTTTTGAGAATTTGTTTAAAAACTCAAAAGGTGAAGGAAAAATAATGGTTCAATTTGAATTGGGAAAAAAGAAAAACGACATTCAGTTTGCAGTTAAAGATAATCCGGATCTGGAAATCATGAAAGAATTTGAAAAACAGGTGAATAAAGAAACATATCCTAATTCTAAAAAAAATACCGTTAAGTTTCAACTGCTTTATAAGGTTAATTCTTACAACGATATTGAATAAATGTCTACCATCATTAAAATAAAAAACAAGACCAATTGGCTATTGACCATTATATTAGGGTTAGGGTTACTCATACTCTCTTTTATTATTCTGATTATTATTCCTCTTTCAAGCCTTCAGGAGGAAAGTTCCTTTTTTATTTTACATTATATTTCATTTACCGCTCCATTTACAGTTTTTTTTATACTATTCCTGTATATCTGGCTATGGAATACCTTTGGAAAAACGGTTCTGACCATTGATCCCGAAACCATAAAAATTGAGTATAAAAATAAATTGTTTGCCAGCCCTAAAACTTATCTGAAAAAAGATATTAATCAGATTGAAATAAAAGATTTTCAGGTAGAAAGATATAAGTTGGGTGTTCGTTATCACTTTTCTCTGAGTGGCTCAACCTACTCTGTTGTTTTTATACATAATGGCAATGAAATAAGACTTATAGACTGGATTACAGAAACCAAAGCCAGTGAAATAGTGAATGAAATAAAAAACATGTGGTATTAAAATGAAAAAAAACGATCAATCAAAACACCGTATCTGTATTTCAAAGATAAAAAGAACTACTATTAAACCTTACGATGCTTTTCAATGGACAAAATTTTATGAAGACAATTATTCTTTTTATGATGCATATCCTGGCATCTCAATCCAATTAAATGCAGAAGAACTTCTGATCTGTTCTACTATTATTGACTTAGATAATTACAGTATTCTGACGACTCAGAAATTGATCACATCAGAAAAAGGAGTTTTGGAATCCGGACTCATTATACATGCAGAAAATGGATTATACGGAAATTTTAAAGGACATGGAAATGAGAAGTTTATTTTCGGAAAAATCATTCTGGAAAATGGAAAAATCTTAAAATATTTTATCGAAACAGGAAAAGCATCTATGATCATGGTCTATGGAGTTAAGACTTTAATTCAAATTAAATAATCCTCTACTCTTCTTCAATAAAAACATTTTTAAAACCCCATGTAATATTATCACACTCAAAAGTGTCTTATTTAAAAAAAATTACATGAAATCTATTCTCACCTGTATCGTTTTAATGTTTGCGATGCATCCTCTTTTTTCACAGAAATCCCAAAAACTGGAACAGTTATTTTCAACGTATGAAAAAGCAGGATTGTTCAGTGGTTCTGTTTTGATTGCCGAAAAAGGAAAAATTATTTTTGAAAATAGCTATGGCTACAGAAATGCTCCTAAAAAAGAAAAAAATACCAATAACAGTCTTTATAGAGTTTTCTCCACCACAAAAATGTTCACAGCAACCGTTATTTTTCAGTTGGAAGAACAAGGGAAATTGTCTCTGAATGACAAACTCTCCAAATATTATCCTGATTTTCCGAAGGGTGACAGCATTACTTTAGCTCATCTGCTTTCCCATACATCAGGAATTCAAAATCATACCAACTCTGAGGATACTGTAGATGAAGAAACATTTTTAAAATATATTTCTGCAAAACCCTTGAATTTCCCCCCGGGCAAAAATTGGGATTACTCCAATTCCGGATATTATATTCTGGGTTACATTATTAAAAAAATAACAGGTTCAGGTTATGATAAAGTGATAGAGAATAATATCCTGAAGCCCCTTAAAATGAACCATAGCGGATTCAACTTCAACAATGTTACGGATGAGAATAAAGCATTAGGTTATGAATTTCTATCCGATAATAAGTCTAATGAAGCATTACGTTTCAAAACTGACCATCCTTTTGGGGCAGGAGCCATGTATTCTACGGTAGAAGATCTTTTCAAGTTTAACGAAGCATTAAAGAATCACACCCTTCTGAAAAAGGAAACCACAGATAAAGCTTTTACTCCCTATCTCAAGGATCATTATGGATTAGGCTTCCAGATTTCGACTGTTTTTGACAAAAAACGGGTGGGGCATGATGGCGGCGGACCAGGTTACAGAAGCAGATATTACAGAATTCCGGAGGATGATATTTGTGTGATTGTCATATCAAATTCAGAACTTTCACACACGGATTTTATCTTTCCTCAATTAGAAAAAATACTGTACAATAAACCATATAGCATTCCGGCCATTGCAAAAGTGAGTGCCGGGGATTTAAAAAAGCTGGAAGGTGTTTATTCCACAGAAGATTCCAATTTTTACATCACCAGTAACGATGGACAACTTGTTTTCAAAGAAGGCAGCTATCCAAGAAACGCTTTATTACCGAAAAGCAAAACATCATTTCAGCTGGATGAAAAATTCACCTGTACATTCCAACGTGATCAAGACGGAAAAATAAATACTCTGGTCATTCATTTCTGGGATGGAACTGTAAAAACAGCAAAAAGAAAGGCCAATACTCTTACGTGGGGAATTATCGGAAACGCAACGCCGAACGGTTGGGACGGAAAAGATATACTGCTACAAACAGATCCTAAAAATCCGAATATTTATTTTCTGAAAAACTATACATTAAAAAAAGGTAATTTAAAATTCAGGTTTAATAATGACTGGGGATACAACCTCGGTCTGAATAATGACAATAAAAGTATTGCCTTCGATGCTTATGATTTCCCAATCCATGAAGATGGAATTTATGATATTGTTCTTGACATGACCAACGCTGTACAACCACAATACAGCATTAAAAAATCAAATCTATAAAACCAGTATTCACAAAGTAAAAAATACATATTTTAAAGCCGTTTTGTTTTCAAAACGGTTTTTATTTTTAATTTCCATTACTATTTTTTATTATTTTTATCTCACACAAAATCAAACACAAAATAGAATCTATGCCCCATTTTATAATAGATTGTTCACAGGATATTCTTCAGCAGAGAACACCCGATGAATTGATGGATGCAGTTTATGAAGCGGCAGACGGAACAGGACTGTTTGCTCCCAACGACATCAAAGTAAGGCTTCAGCCTTATCAGTATTACAGGCTAGGTACAGGTAAGAAATACTTTTTACACGTATTCGGTTATATCATGCAGGGCCGTACGACAGATCAAAAAGCCGGTCTTTCAAAACAGATCAGCATCAGGCTTTCAAAATTGCTGCCGGATATTTCTTTTCTTTCTGTAAACATCAGTGATTTCGAAGCAGCGACCTACAGCAACAAAGCACTCATTAATCCTGAAAATTCAGACCAGGACAGGCATTTTGGTTTATAACATTCACCTTTACACACACAACTAAACATTAATAATATGAGCTTAAAAACATTAGTCAGCAAAAGTGCACAGTACAACAACTGGGTGGTCAATAAATACATCGACTGGCTATCCACAAAGTCTGACGAAC
The DNA here is from genome assembly GCF_003182335.1 of Chryseobacterium sp. AG844. Taxonomy (NCBI): domain Bacteria; kingdom Pseudomonadati; phylum Bacteroidota; class Flavobacteriia; order Flavobacteriales; family Weeksellaceae; genus Chryseobacterium; species Chryseobacterium sp. AG844. The sequence goes on from NZ_QGTV01000001.1 coordinate 313,976, forward strand.
AGCTGAATCAGGAAACCATTTCGAGTTTTCCGACTATTTTAAAGACATTACACCATATCTGGCAAACCCAGGAATATTGGTGGAGTCATATTTCTGAAAAGGATGATTTTGATTTTGTAAAAACAGCAGAGACTACCAGCAAAGAAGATGTTTTCAATGCCATAAAAAACAACTCGCAGAAACTGGTAGATTATGTGGAAAGTTTGTCTGAAGAAGATCTTTCAAAAAATGTAAAAATAGAATCTCAGTGGTTTCAGTGTGATTTTTCCAAATACGAATACATCCAGCATGCTATTCTTCACAGCACGTATCACAGAGGACAAATCGTAACGATGGGAAGAAACATCGGAATTACTGATGCTCCTATGACCGATTTTAATTTCTGGAATATTTATAAAGATCAGCAATAAAAGCCCAATTTTGTGGATAAGTGTAAAATAGAATTTTCGGACACCGATCGAATCCAATTAAAATATTGATTTTAAATATTTTAAATCAAAACAGGCAGTTATCCACATTTTCAACTATTTGTGGATAACTTTCTATGATCTCTTTTTACCATTGTGGATAAACTATGGATAAGTTTTTAAGTCATTTAAAACATCCCTTACAAATATCTATAAATCATTATTTTATAATGAATACCGTTTTTTATGGATTTTCCACAATGAAAAATCATGTGGATAAGTTCTGTGGATAAAATTATCCCTACTTTTTTCAGCTTTACTCTTTTACTTATTCAAAGCAATAGTTTAAATTTTATCTATTTATTCATAAATCTTTATGAATATTTTTTATAAATTGCATCAAAAACAAATCACCAAGTAAAGAAATACATGTCACAAAATATTTATATTCAATTAATTAAAAATCTATTTACAAAAAATACTATCAGAATAACAATGATTGACAATTGTTTTTTCTGATTCATGATTAAAGCGGTTTAAGAATATAAACCATAATCAGCACAGATGATGTTTTACACAATGATGAAAAGTTATCCACAACCGAAAAAGTTTAATAACCCAATAATCCCTCATCCAGATGACAACAACCGACATCAAAAAAAACATCATTCCTTACCTTGGAGAAACAGCTCCTTATATTTCTATTCCTGAAAACACTGTTTTCAACGGAAACAGAATGGAAGCTGAAATTTCCAATTACAACTTCACCAAAGAAAATTTTTCGAAACTCATCAAGGTATTATCTTCCCTGGGAAGCTGTAATTTATACAGACTTTTAAACACCAAATCCACAGAGCAGATTTATTTTATGGGTGAAAAGGTGAGAATAAGACAGCTTTCTTATAAAAAATCAGATTCAGCTTCTATTACCTGTGAAAGTTTTTTAGAATCCAAAAGAAAAGGAAAATCGTCACTTCTTATGAGAGACAACCATTCAGGAGAAGCGCTCTATTCTTTCGAGCTTGATTATCACATTATTGCTAAAGATACCTTTAAGTTGTTTTACAAAGATTATTTCAATGATGCTGCGGTAGAATATCATGACGAAAATCTTCCTGAAGGCGACATAACTATAGAAGATGCGCATCGGTTTACAGTTTTGCTTAGCCCTTTTACTCCCAATCAATGCAAAGGTCATTTTGAAAATTATCCTATTGTTCCTTCCGTTTTCATTATGAATTGTACATTAAGAGAAATTTTCAACTTCATGGGCAGTACAAATACTTATGAGGTAGACAACCTGGAGGGTTTTGCTAGCAAAGCAATGCCTACAGGAATAAAATACCGGATTGAAATATCCCATCAGAAGTTTTTAAAAGACCTCATCTTTTTCAAATGTGAAATAAAAGATCTCCTGGGAACACTGTATGCGATCATTATCGTCAACCTGAGATCAAAAGATAAAAAATAAATTCCGGAGTTATCATTTAATGCTGGCCTTTTTACATTCTGATCATCAGATTTCCGGCAGTCTTTTGTAAATTTGGTTTAAATATAATATACTTAATTACTCTTATTGAAATGAAAAAATACGCAATATCATCAGACGGTCAGAAAATTCATTATAAAGAATCCGGAAATGGAAATCCTGCGCTGATCTTCGTCCATGGATGGCTTGGCAATACCGAATGGTGGGAAAGCCAGAAAGAATATTTCAAAGACCAATATCATATTGTTTTGATGGATCTTGCCGGACATGGAAAATCAGATGCTTCAAGGCAGGAATGGACAAGCGAAAGATATGCTGATGATATTAAATCAGTGGCTGATGCTGTTAACACGCAGGAAATAATTCTTGTAGGACATTCGATGTCCGGGGCTTATGTCCTGGAAGCTTCTTTAAAAATTCCTGAGGTAAAAGCCATCATTCTGATAGACACTCTAAAAAATCTGGACGAATCTTTTACCAGGGAACAAACTGAACAAGTGCTTTCTCAGTACAGAAAGGATTTCAAACACACTGTAGAAAACTTTCTGCCGCAATTTTTATTTGCAGAAGGAACACCTCCTTCTGTAAGAGAAAGAGTACAGCATGAATTCCTTCAACATGAATCCGAACTGGCAATCAATGCTCTCCGGCCTCTGTATGCAACAGATTTCAAAACGGTTGCAAAACAGATTCAAGTTCCCGTTATAGCCATTAATTCCGATGCTTCTCCTACACATCCGGAAAACAACAGAAAATATTTGAAAAATTATGATTATGTAACCATTGAAGGTGTCGGACATTATCCTATGCTGGAGAAACCTGAAGAATTTAATACCCTTTTGGATGGAGTCATCAAAAAATTAATCTAATATATTCCCATGCAGAATACCAGAATTTTCACAACTGCTTTTGCCAGTGTTTATCCACATTACATTCAAAAAGCTGAGAAAAAGGGACGCAGCAGAGAAGAAGTGCATGAAATCATATTCTGGCTGACGGGATATGATGAAAGTGATCTGCAGAACATCCTTAACAACAAAACCGACTTTAAAACTTTCTTTGAACAGGCACCTCAACTCAATCCAAATGTTTCATTGATCAAAGGAGTCATCTGCGGATATCGTGTGGAAGAAATTGAAGATGAACTGATGAGAAACATCCGGTACCTGGACAAATTGATTGATGAACTGGCCAAAGGAAAGAAGATGGAAAAAATTCTAAGAACAGCCTGAAAATTTAATTTCAAAAAGATTCACTGCTTAAATATGATTAAAAAGCTTCTCCAATTCAAAAAACTTCACGAAATTAGCGGTCTGTGCGTTAAATACTATTAATGAAATAAAAATTTAATTACAACATACAGCAAAACTTAGTATAAGTTTTCTTCGGGGCAGGGTGAAATTCCCTACCGGCGGTTACAGTCCGCGACTCCTTTCTTCGGAAGGGACTGATCTGGTGAAATTCCGGAACCGACAGTTAAAGTCTGGATGGGAGAAGAAAATGAGATGACCAATAAGATTCCTTATGGACTCTTGTTGCGTTGTATTTCATTTCCATGTGCCGAAGTGTATTTTAACTTTTAAAAGTAAAATAACATGGAAAAATTATTAGAACAATTCGGAGCAAACTCCAAAGAACGTGTAGAAAAAGCACTTCAGACATTACAACAGGGAAAAGGTATTCTACTGGTAGATGATGAAAACCGCGAAAATGAGGGCGATATCATCTTTCCCGCCTCCACTATTACAGAACAGGATATGGCACTTCTGATCCGCGAATGCAGCGGTATCGTCTGCCTTTGTATTTCCGAGGAAAAAAGCCGCCATCTTAATCTTCGTCCGATGGTGGAAAACAACAATTCAAAAAACCAGACCGCATTCACGATTTCCATTGAGGCAAGAGAAGGGGTAGAATCGGGAGTTTCTGCCAAAGACCGCGTGACAACAATCAGAACTGCTGTAGCAGCAAATGCCCAGGCGGAACATATTGCAAGTCCGGGCCACGTTTTTCCTCTGATTGCAAGAAAAGATGGCGTATTTGAAAGACGCGGCCATACCGAAGGCAGTGTAGATCTTGTAAAAATGGCCAATCTTGGTGAAGATGCCGTACTTTGTGAACTGACAAATGAAGACGGTTCCATGGCAAGGCTCCCTGAAATTGTAAACTTTGCCATCAAAAAAGATATGAGTGTCGTAACCATTGAAGATATTTATGCTTACCGTAAAATGGTAATAAGCAATTAAACCCAAGCATTTTTAACGCACAGACCGCCTGTTGATCCGATCAGCAGGCGTTTTTATTAAAAATATAATTAAAAAGAAAAAAAATTAACATTTGAATACTATTTTTTAATTATTTTTAACAAAAAAATTCTGACTATGAAAAAATCTCTACTCCTTTTACTAGGAGCATCTGCCATGATGTCTGCGCAGATCACGCTTACAAAAGCAGCCAATGACCCTATTTCCGGAAATATTGTTAATTACAACAACACAGCCGGCACCGTAAACAACTCTGCAACAGGTCCTAACGCAACATTTTCCAATGGCGGGCTTACGATGGGAGCAGCATCACAAACAACGTATTCAACTCCTAGTTCTACTGAAATAGCAACTTTCCCGGGTTCTACTCTTAAAATGGTAGACGGAGCAACAACCGTTTATTACAAAGCTTCAACTTCTAAACTGGAAATTACAGGAATTGTAAATACACAGGCCACTTTAAACTTTAGTGTGGATAACGGTACTCATATTAATTATCCAACAACGTACGGACCGACACAGAACGACACCGCCAAAGGTACTTTTTCCTCATCTTCTGCCAGCGGATTATTCAGTGGTACAATGACTGCCATTGCTGATGCATATGGAACTTTAATTATAGGCAATCAAACATACACTAATGTTCTTAGAGTAAAATTCACACAGAATTTCAACCTGTATTCATCTCTGGATGTTACTTATTCTAACCCTATCGGAGCAATAACCAATACAGCCTATTCTTATTACGATGCTTCTCACAGATATGCCCTGCTTAATTCTACAAGCGGAAATATCAGTATTCCACTGTTGAGCATCAACCAGAATGTAAAAACTACATTTGCATTAAGTGAAACATTCCTGGGCGTAAACAGTGCAGTAAAAAAAGAAAACTTAGTGGTTTATCCTAATCCTGCACAGGATTTTATCGGTTTCAAAGGAAATACGGATAACTATTCCAAAGCAGATATTTACAGCCTGGATGGTAAACTGGTTAAAACTTCAGATGTAAAATCCGGAAACATACAGATTTCAGATCTTCCGCCAGCATCTTATTTCATTCAGATCAGCGGAAAAAATGCTGCAGATACAAAGAACACAAAATTCATTAAGAAATAATAAAACAAAATCCCCACTCCTACAAATGAGCGGGGATTTCTTATTAACATTCAAATTAGCATCTAAAAGGTAGCTGCAGGAGCCGTTTCATTATTAAGCTTTCGCTGAATTTCTGTCTTTTTCCCTTTCGAGAAATCATAGCTCAGTCCTAATACAAACATGGATTTGTTGTTCATAATCTGTGTATGAACTTTATAATCTACGAGACTTTCCGGTAGGCTTTTCGTTTTATATTCCGAAGGCATTCCTATCCAGTACATTCCTGTAGAAAATGTCCAGTTCTTATGTTTATAGCTCACAAAAATATTATTCTGGTTTTCATTCGTATTAAGAAATGCTCCATTAAGGCTGTATACCGGAATATTGAACTGGTACTGAACAGAGAAAGATTTATATTCTGAAGAAAGCGAAAAGTAATTTCCTAAATAGTCATTTTTTATCAGAGCACCTTTACTAGTTCTTACTGTTTCAGATGTTGGTGTGATTACAGCTTTTATGACCAAAAGAGTATTTCCGAAAGGTTTATAAGATCCTGTTAACTGAACTCCATATCTCTGAGCATTCTTCCCGTTTTCATAAGTCAGGGCATATCCATTCAACACCTCATCGTGAACGTAGTACTGATTGATTACCCTGTTGGTATACCGGTAAAATAAGCCTGCATTAAAATCAAAATACTTATTATTAAAAGAATAAGTCAGGTTATTAGAAAAAACCTGCTGAGATTGTAAAAAGGGGTTTCCCCTCTGAACAATATTAGGAGCCAGCTGCACCACATTGCTACTCAAAGCATTACTCCATGGACTTACCGGATTATAACTTGCTGTAAAACGTAGGTTCTGATTCCCTTTAAGCTGATAAGCTAAAATAACCTTTGGAGTAAAAGTCCATTCATCAAAAGTATTTTCTGCACTTTTATTGTGAATATTGGTAAGCCCTGCTCCGATACGATAACTGAATTGATCTGCTTTTCCTGCAAATTCAGTATAAAAATACTGTTCCAGATAAGTAACATTATATTGAGAGTATCCGGCAAGATTATTCAGATCATTGGAAATAGAAGACCTTGAAATCCGGTATCCGGACGAAAGTTTTCCTGACTTGAAATCATGCATATGCGCAAGTTCCCCAACCAAACTTGTTTGCTTTGCTTTCAATACCATATCATTGTCATATACAGACAATCCCGAACCAACAATCCATTCTTTGGCCGTTTCTGTGGTATTGGTGGTGTAATGAGAACCTACTACATTAATACTCAACTCATCTTTTTCACCAATCTTTTTAGAATAATATAGATCCAGCTTAGGAATCACATAATCCGAGCCATTATTTTTAAACATATTGTGTTCTTCTTTCAGATAATCTTCGGTAAAGACGCTCTGTCCTGTTCCTTTCGAAAACCTGCTGAAAATATCCATATTAAGTTTAGCCTGAAAAGCATAGTCATCGGGAACAAGTCTCGTATAGCGCAAAGCTATACTCTGGAAGGTATATCCAAAATGATCTTTGCGGTTTTCATCAGACCGGTAATGCTTCCCGTTCAGCTGATAATCATAGATGCTGTTGACTCTTCTGTCATTATAATCCCTAAGATTAAGGGAATATTCCAGTCCGAAATTATTTTTCCCTTTAGTATAATTGGCGTAGGCAGAACCGTTCACAAATCCGGTATTCAAAGCCGTAGATACATCAGCCCCGAAAACATACCCTGTTTCTGTGGATCTTGTCAGAATATTAACTACCGTATCTGCTCTCGTAGCCCATCTCGCTGGCGGAATGTCATAATATTCTACTTTCACCACTTCACCGGGCGCAACACTTCGGATCTGCATATCTGTAGCTTCAATCCCGTTGATAAGGAATAGTGTGGTTCCCCCTTTCGTACTGGTAATGGTATTTTCTACGGGATTCAGTTGTAACTCCGGGAGTGTGCTAAGTAAATCTTTTGCATAGCGTGCTCTGGCAAGCGCTTCTTTATCAAAAGTATAAACAGCTTTGTCTGCAAACTGTTTTTTACGTTGTGATTTTAAAATAACTTCCTGAATTTCTTTGGTTGTCCCTACATCAGCCGTATCATTTTTCTTCTCCTGTGAAAACATAAAAGCACTGCAAAGAAAGAAGATGGTATATATAGTTTTTTTCATGTCTGAAGATGAATTATACTAGTAGGACAATCAATGGCTGATGACTATTACATTAATAACAGCAAACAATTAAAAAATCAACATATTTTTTTATTTTCCATTTATTATGTTAAATTCAGCCCGTTTTTTGCTGGTATTTTTTTACATCACAAAATATTGAGTCATGAAAAAAGCATTCATAGTAATTCCGTACTTCCTGTTTTCGGTCCTGGGAGCTCAGGAAATTCAGAACAGCCCGGCAGAGAAGATGAATATCATCAAGACCAATGTCACGGCTTATACGTTCAGAAATATCAATCTGTCTTATGAAAGAGCTATCAGCCAATGGTTTTCTGTGAATCTCGGTTTCGGCACAATGCCTGAAGGAAAAGTACCTTTCATTAATGCTTTTCTGAAAGATGAAGATGAAAAAAGATTCCAGAATCTTAGAGTAAAAGCAACCAATTTCACCATTGAACCAAGATTTTATATCGGTAAAGGCTATGGAAAAGGATTTTATTTTGCTCCTTATTACCGGTACTCAAGTGTTACTTCCAATACTTTTGATTTTTATTATGATTATAAGGGTCCGAATGGAGTTACCTATCCAATTCCACTCAAAGGACAGGGGGACACCAATGGAAACAGTGGTGGATTAATGGTTGGGGTACAATTCTTTCTGACCAGAAGCCAGAATCTTGTCCTTGATTTCTGGATCGCTGGAGCCCATTACGGAAGCGGAAAAGGTGATTTTACCATGACCTCGGATTATGTACTGACGCCTGATATGCAGGCTCAGCTTAAAAAGGAAATTGAAAATCTGGACATTCCATTTGTTAAGTATACCGTAGAAACCAATGCCAATGGTGCCAGAATAAAAGTAGACGGGCCGTGGGCAGGCTTCAGAAGCGGGCTTTCCATTGGATATCGGTTTTAAGAAATCATTCTTAATATAGTATTCAACCGTTCTTTTTAGGAACGGTTTATTTTTTTCTGAATTTTGTATCTTGGATGTCATTATAAAAAAACTTTCTGGAAACAACATCTATGGACTCAGCCTCAATCACCACAGGTCAAAGAATCAAAGCCATCATTGGCGGATCTATCGGTAATCTCGTTGAATGGTACGACTGGTATGCTTACGCCGCCTTCGCCATTTATTTCTCCCATTCATTTTTTCCTGATTCTGATCTGAATGCCCAATTGATGAATACCGCAGGTATTTTTGCCGTAGGTTTTCTTATGCGCCCTATCGGCGGGTGGATGTTCGGAAGCATTGCAGATAAGATCGGAAGGAAAAAAGCAATGACGCTCTCCGTCCTGCTGATGTCTTTTGGATCTCTGCTGATTGCCCTTACTCCCACTTATCAGTCTATTGGTATTCTGGCTCCTTTATTACTTTTACTGGCAAGATTGCTTCAGGGGCTAAGTGTGGGTGGTGAATATGGAGTTTCCGCCACTTACCTCAGCGAAATGGCCACCCAGGACAGAAGAGGATTTTATTCAAGTTTTCAATATGTCACTTTGATTGGCGGACAGCTTATAGCTTTAGGTATCCAGCTTATTTTACAAAAATTATTACTCACTGAGGCACAGCTTGAAGAATGGGGATGGAGAATTCCTTTTGTGATCGGAGCTATGCTTTCTATTATTGCCTTATATCTTAGGGCTAATCTTCATGAAACCGAAGCTTTTGAAAATAAAAAGGAAGTCAGCGAAAAGAAAAAAGGAACCGTAAAAGAACTTCTGAAACATCCAAAAGCATTACTTACCGTTGTGGGGCTGACTTTAGGAGGAACGCTGGCATTTTATACCTACACCACTTATATGCAAAAATTTCTGGTGAATACCGTACACCTTACAAAGGAAGAATCTACATTAGTCTCCTTTGTTTCACTCTTTATATTTGCCTGTCTTCAGCCTGTATTTGGAGGATTATCAGATAAAATCGGAAGAAGGCCGCTTCTTTTAGGTTTTGGTATTTTGGGAACTTTATGTACCGTTCCGCTCCTTACGGCTCTCAGTACTACCACTTCAATATGGGGTGCATTTTTCCTGATTATGGCAGCTTTAATTATTGTAAGCGGCTACACTTCGATCAATGCGGTAGTAAAAGCAGAACTTTTCCCTTCTGAAATCAGGGCACTTGGTGTAGGTTTACCTTATGCTATTACTGTTGCTGTATTTGGCGGAACAGCAGAATATCTTGCGCTTTGGTTTAAAAAGATAGGGTCAGAAGAATATTTTTATTGGTATATAACAGGCTGTATTCTTTTTTCCCTGCTCGTTTACATCGGGATGAAAGACACCAAAAATACCTCTACACTGGATAAAGATTAATATTACAAATTTTACAAAAAACATGCGCCACAGAAAATCTGCGGCGCATATTCTATTTTTAATGATAGGCCTGTTTAAATTTTTCAATCATATGATCCAGATTATGACGCTGGACATAGATACTTTTTACCTCTTCATACCTCGGCGATTTGTAGAAAACCTCATGGAAATCCATACTGCCGTTTCCTACTTTCACAACTTTCTGTACTTCGATATTCAACTTTCTTAATTCGTCTTTGAAGACTTTAAATTCATCTTGTATACTACTACTGCTCATTAATATTTTTAGTTTTTTAGTTAAAAATTCCTTTTACCCCTTCAAATGTCAGGGGTAACATCTCAAATTCCGAATAAAGTTAGTAAATTTATTGACACAAAGTAGCAGTTTGATAATATTTTATTATTTTTTTTACAAATAGTAAGTTGATATTACCCGATTGATGCATATTTCGTATTTTTAATCTCACAAAAAATTGTAACAACCTTATACAAACCATGAGTATCAAAGCATTTTTCACTTTATTCTTTCTAACACTGCTGACTTTTCTGCATGCTCAGAAAATGGAATTCAAAGCACCGGATTATGCTGCCATTCAAAAAAGTATTGAGGATAAAAATTCAGAATTCTATTATCCAAAGCTTTTAAAAAGATTAAAGCAGAACGATACGCTCCTTACCAGCAATCAGTACCGTCATCTTTATTTCGGATATACATTTCAAAAAGAATATCAACCTTATAAAATAGGAAAGAAAGCTGAAGAAGTAGCCAAATATTACCGAGGTGAAGGCATCTCCCAAAAAGATCTTTCAAAGGGAATCCAGTTGTTCCTGGGTGCATTGGAGGAAAATCCACTGGATTTGCGGGCTATGAATTATCTCGCTTACTTGTATCATTTGAATAAAGATGATGCTACCGCCGAAAAAATTGCAGGAAATTTCCACGGATTATTAAATGCCATTCTTACTTCCGGCGATGGTCTCACATGTGAAACAGGTTTTCATGTGATTTCTGTAACAGATGAATATGTCCTTTTAAACAGATTTCAAATGGAAACAAAATCTCAAAGCCTGAAGGGAAAATGCGATTATCAGGAGTTTGAAAAGGACCAATATAAAATTCCCGGATTTTATTTTGACATCAGCAGGTTCTATGGAAAAATATTGGATTAATCATCCCGAATAAATACTTATCAATTTAATATTATTGAACCATTAACAAAAAATCGCTAAAATAAATTTCATATGATTTTGCCCTGAACAAAAGGGTTGAGAAGGAGGAGAAATATTTTTTTTCAAAAAAAATCAAATAGTGTGTAACATTTTTTTAAGGTTCGTCTCTAAAAGACAAATACACTTTAAAACTTAAGAAATCATGAAAAAATTTACACTCCTTTTAATCATTATGTTGTTTTTTTTAGCAGTATGCAATATATTCGGCCAACAAACAGTGTATCCGTTTGAATTAAAGAAAACAGGAAACGGAAATCAGGCATTAATTTTCATTCCCGGATTTGCTTCTTCAGGTGACGTCTGGAATGATACCACCGCAAAGTTTGAAAAAGATTTCACCTGCTATACTTTAACAATGGCTGGATTTGCAGGAATAAAACCCCAGACAGATGCCAGTTTTAAAGACTGGGAAAAAGGAATTGCAACCTATATCAAAGACAATAAAATTGAGAAGCCCATTCTTATCGGGCACAGTATGGGAGGCGGTCTTGCCCTGGCCATAGCGGCAGATTATCCGGAGCTTGCAGGTAAAATTATCATCGTAGACACGCTTCCCTGCCTGGCAGCGCTATCTGATCCCAGTTTTACATCGAAAGAAAATAATGACTGTTCGCCTGCTATTGCTCAATTGACAGCGATGAACGATGAGCAGTTCCGGAAAATGCAGGCACAGGCGATGCCCCGTCTTCTGGCAGATGCTTCTATGCAGGAAACGGTAATTAACTGGAGTATGAAATCGGACCGAAAAACATTTGCTAAAATATACTGTGATTTTTATAATACCGATCTCAGAGAGAAAATAAAAAACATCCAATGTCCTTCTCTTATTCTTCTGGAATCTTATTTTGTCACTCTAAAGCCAACGATTGAAAACCAGTACAAAAATTTAAAAAATGCCAATATGCAGTATGCTTCAAAAGGTTTGCATTTTATCATGTACGATGATAAGGATTGGTATTTTAATCAGCTTACTCACTTTTTATCTGCGAAATAATGGTTTTTGAAGAGATATATGAACTCTACTGGCAAAGGATATTCCGTTTATGTATGGGATATGTGAATGATGCCGAACTTGCTCAGGATCTTGCCCAGGAAACCTTTATCATCGTCTGGCAGCAGCTTCCGAAATTCAGGAATGAATCCAGTATAGGGACGTGGATTTTCAGAATTGCATCCAATAACTGCCTCCGGCAGATTGAAAAGGAAAAGAAATTCAGCAAAACCGATCTCCCCATCAATCTGGAAGAGAAAAAACAGGAATCTATAGAACCTCAGATCCAGATGCTCTACCAGTTTATTTCGGAACTGCCTGAAACGGACAGAATTATTATTTCATTGGAACTGGAGGAAGTGAAACAGGCTGAGATCGCCCATATCGTAGGACTTTCAGAATCCAATATAAGGGTAAAGATTCACAGGATAAAAGAAAAATTAACACAAAAGTTTAAAGAAAATGGATTCTAATATGGATTTTAAAAATATATGGAAGCAGCAGACTTCCGGCAAACCTGATCTGGATGCGCTTCTCGGTAAGCTGAAAAAATTCAGAAATCAAAATCTGCGCAGACTGATCTTTGCTAATATTGGATTAATCGCTACCTCCTTATTGATTCTTTTTATCTGGTACCGTTACCAGCCTGAAATGATCACTACAAAAATCGGGATTGTACTTGTCGTGCTGGGAATGGTTATTTTTCTTCTTGCCTACAACAAAATGTTTATGATATTTTACAAGATTGATCAGACGCAGTCAAACAACGAGTATCTCCAGAGTTTATATGTAGTAAAGAGTAAGCAGAAATTTATGCAGACCACCATACTTAACTTATATTTTGTCATGCTCTTTCTGGGAATATGCCTGTATATGTACGAATATACTTCAAGAATGACCCTTAGCTCAGGTATTCTGGCCTATGCTTTAACATCTGTCTGGATTGCTTTCAACTGGTTTTATCTGAGACCGCGAACAATAAAAAAACAGCAAGGTAAACTTGACGAATTAATTAATAAATTTGAAGAGATCAATAATCAATTAAAAGAATCATGATATCGTCTGACAACAAAAATCACTGGGAAAATGTATATGAAACCAAAAATCCGGATCAGGTAAGCTGGACCCAGAAAAAACCTCAGACTTCCCTTGATTTTATACATTCTTCCGGATTGGGAAAAGAGGCCAGCATCATAGACATTGGTGGTGGAGACAGCAACCTTGTTGATTTTCTTCTTGAAGAAGGTTATGAAAATATTACAGTTCTTGATATTTCTGCCAAAGCTTTGGAAAAGGCACAGAAACGACTTGGAGCAGCAGCAGACAAAGTAAAATGGATCACTAGCGACATTACGGCTTTCGAACCTATGGAAACCTATGATATCTGGCATGACAGAGCAGCCTTTCATTTCCTGACCACCCCGGAACAGGTTTCAAAATATATTGATATTGCAGAAAAGAAGGTGAACCATTTTATGATTGTCGGAACTTTTTCGAAAAACGGTCCTACGAAATGCAGCGGATTGGATATTCAGCAGTATGATGAAGAATCATTATCCGAAAAATTTGAAAAAAGTTTTAAAAAAGTAGACTGTATTACTGAAGATCACACCACTCCTTTTGACACCATTCAAAATTTTGTATTCTGCAGTTTTAAAAAGTAGTAATGAATTGTATGTATTTTTTATTTATTTTTAAATTCCCAACCATTTAAATAAAAATACTATGAAAAAATTATTATTTCTGCTTATTTCAGGCACATTCTGCTCAAATTTTTATTCACAACATTTGGAATTTCAGGAATGCGGAACCGATGAATTAATGAAAAAACATTATGAAAGGTATCCTGAAGAGAAAGCGCGTGACGATGCTTTCAACCTGGAATTGTCAAAAATGATCAAAAGTGGCAAATTTACGTCTAAGCTCAACAATCAGGTATACGAAATCCCTATTGTTGTACACGTTGTAGGAGACGGAAGTGCTATAGGAACTGCTAATAATAAGTCTGACGCAGACATCATTGCATGGATAAACTATACCAATGGTGTTTTTGCAGGAAGTTCCACCAGCGGAATGTCAGGAACAAGTGCAATACTGCCTGTCAAATTTGTTTTTGCAACCAAGGATCCAAACTGTAATGTAACTAACGGGATCAATAGAATCAATGCTTCAGGTCTTCCCAAATATGTAAGCGGCGGTGTAAATAATGACAATACAACCAATGCCGTAACTGCTTCTGAGATTACTGCAATGGGAATGTGGGATACTTCTAAATATTATAATATCTATGTTGTTAAAAAATTAACATCCAACTCCGGAGGATTAAATGGCTTCGCTTATTATCCGGGAGGAAGCAAAGATTATGCTTTTATGGCAGCAAGTGCATCCGCTGTTAATGCTCAGACTTTAGGGCATGAATTCGGACACGCTTTGGGACTCCGACATACGCATGAGGGATACAATGAAACTACAGGAGACTGCCCTGTCAACAATGACTGTACTTTAGAAGGAGATCTTGTTTGTGATACTGAGCCTATGAAAAGTCTTTATCATTCGTCAGTTCCTCACACATGTCAAACCGGACAGATCAATCCTTGTACCACCCAATTATACAATGGTGGTGAGAGAAATGTGATGGCTTATACCTACTGCTTCAGAGATTTATTTACACAAGGACAGACCAACAGAGCTACAGCACAGCTTTTACAATACAGACAATCGCTGATCAACTCACCGGTTGGATCTCCAACTACTATTAATAACAATGTAACATTAACCAATGCATGTACTCCCGCAACCATTACAAATCCGGGTAATTACAATGTAGGAATTACTTTGGTAAAGTTTGGAAGTATTAATAATTATTCAACTAATTATAAGCAGGCAACCAATAATTTTTATGAAAACTTTACCGGTACTTACTGTTTGGGGATTTCAAAAACCAATATTCCACAAAATGCCGCCACCACACTTACTGTAGCTCCGGGAACAAACAACCCTCACATTATCAAAGCATATATTGATTATAATAATGACGGTCAATTCGATGAATCTACAGAGCTGGTTCTTAATCAAAGTGGAATAAGCAATGGTTCATTGGCTACAGCACAGGTAACTCCTCCTGCAGGTGCAATAACCAATACTCCTTTAAGAATGAGGGTCATTGGAGAATACAACGGAACAGCAGTAACGGCATGCTTTACTCCAAAGTACGGACAGGTGGAAGATTACTCCGTCATCATTGAACCTCAGAATGTATTAGCAATAGAAAATGCAGGATTGAAAAATGCACCTGTTATTTTTAAAGATGAAAATTCAGTATCTGTAAGAAGTAATGTGAAAATCTCCTCGGTACATATTTATGATGCTGCAGGAAGATTACTGATGAGAAAAAATGATATTAAATCTTCAGAATTCAAATATCCTGTTGACCAGAAAAATATAATCATCACGGCTACAGCAGTACTGGAAGACGGAAAAGTAATTACGAAGAAATTAAAATTTTAATTATTTCAATTATAAAATAAAAAAGAGAGTCATTGCTGACTCTCTTTTTTGTTTATCTCATTCAAAAGAAAATTTCTTCCCGATTATGATTCTTTTTTTTCTTCCATTTCCACTTCATGTCGAAGCTGAGCTTTGTAAAGCGTGGCATAATATCCGTTCTTATCCAGAAGTTCAAGATGCTTTCCTTCTTCTACGATTTTACCATGCTCCATCACAATAATCTTGTCTGCTTTCTCAATGGTGGAAAGTCTGTGGGCAATAATAATGGAGGTCCTGTTTTTCGTAATTTTCTCTGTAGCTCTCTGAATCAGCTTTTCACTTTCATGATCAATGGAAGAGGTAGCTTCATCCAGAATTAAAATTTTCGGATCTGATAAATAAGCTCTCAGGAAAGACAGTAACTGTCTCTGACCTAAAGAAATTGAAGAACCTCTCTCACTCACTACATAATCGTATCCGCCAGGAAGCTGTTCAATAAACTGATCTACCTCAATTTCTCTCGCTCCCGCTTTTATTTTTTCCAGTGTGATACTATCATCCCCGAAGGCAAGGTTTTCAAAAATACTTCCGTGGAAAAGGAATACATCCTGCAGCACCACGCCGATATGACTTCTGAGATTATAAAGCTCGTAATCTTTTAAATCCACATCATCAATGAGGATATTTCCGGAATTGATATCATAGAGTCTTGTAATCAGACTGATAATGGTAGACTTTCCGGCACCTGTTGCCCCAACGATGGCTACCGTTTCTCCCGGATTTACTTTAAAGTCAATTCCTTTCAGTACTTCCTGCTTTTCATCATAAGCAAAGTGTACTTTCCGGAATTCAATTTTTCCTGCAAAATGATCTTTCTTCACGGTTCCGTTATTCGGCATCGAGTTTTCTTCATCCATTAATCCCAGCACTCTTTCTGCTCCTACAATTCCTCGCTGGATATTGTTAAAACGGTCAGCAATCTGTCTCAAAGGACGGATCAGCATTGAAATATACTGGATAAATGCAATCACGACTCCGGCACTGATGGTAATATATCCTCCATAGAAAAGAATAAATCCTATGAATAATGAAGAAATAAGTTCCACCACAGGGAAGAACAGTGAGAAAATAAATACGGTTCTCAGCAATGCTCCTTTCAGGGTAATATTGATATCATCAAATTTCTTAAACTCAGATTCCTGTCTGTTGAATACCTGAATAATAGACATTCCTGCCAGTCTTTCCTGAACAAAAGAGTTTTGATTGGCTGTCCAGTTTCTCTCATCCCCGAAAGCTTTTTTCAGCCTTTTCTGGAAGAATCTTGTAATGACTACCATCAAAGGTAAGATGGCCAGTGTAATATAACTGAGGTGAACATTGGTACTGAACATCATCACCAATACAAACAGAATTCTCAGGATATCTCCAAATACCATCAGGAAACCATCTGTATATACGGTCGCAATGGTTTCCACATCTCCTACAGCCCGCGTTACCAGCTGTCCGATGGGTGTTTTATCAAAAAATGAAGTTTTGAAATAGATCAGTTTAGCATATAATCGCTCTCTGATATCCCTGATCACATTCTGTGAGATAAAATTTGAAAAATAAACCAGGAAAAAGTTTAATATCGTTTCAGCAAACACCAATCCCACAAGGATGTAGATGTGTTTCATCATCAAAGCTTTATCATGCAGCTTTGTAATGTCATTATCCACCACCTGCATGGTAAGATAAGGCCTGTAGGTGGAAACGATGGAAAGGAATATGGAAATGATAAGGGTAAGGATGAACCAAGAACGAAATTTCATTCCGATAAAGAACAGCCTCTTTATAATTCCCCAGGTATCTTGTTTTTTCATTGTACGAATCGAAAGAAAGAATTAAAATAAAATTCTATGCAAAAATAAGACATTATAACCGGACTGCCTTTACAACTTTTGCAAATCGTCATAGAAAATATCAGATACTTACCATTTACAATATGAATAGATTAAGTATTCTTTTGTATCCAGCCTAAAACATATTCTGCTACTTCTTCCCAATTTTTCTCTCCACAGATGAAATGACTTCTCCCTGCAAACTCTTTAAAATCTACAATGCTTCCCGGATCTTTGTAAGCCCCTGCTATTTTCTTTGAAAATGCTGCCGGGAAAATATGATCATTAGAGCCTGCAATGAACAGCAGCGGTTGATGGGGTTTCTTTAAATCTAATTTTGCAGAAGCTTTAAACAAAGGATCTTTTGCCAATTTTCTGCTTTCAGGAACTGCTACTGTCTCGTAAAGCCTGTCACTTTCTTTCTTTGAATAATTATTGAAAAAAGCTTTGTGATACCATTCTTTTTTTCCCATATATGGACTGTTTCCTTTGAAGAAATTCACTACAGGCCAAACAATTTTAATGGTAGAAAAAGGAGCCATGATATTTTTCGGAGGAGCACCGTCAATACTTATACCAGCTACTGCTTTTCCCATGTCAATCAGCTTCTGAACCATAAGTCCTCCAAAAGAATGTCCGATAACAATAGGCTTTTCGGGAAGACTGTCAATCAGTTTCACAAGATTGTCCACGGTATCGTCAAAACCGACATGTCTTAATTCTCCGGGAATATTATTTTTTAAGTATACGGGATCCCCTCCATGTCCCGGATTTGAGGGTGTATGTACAGTATATCCCTGCGCTTCAAAATAAGTTTTCCATTCTTTCCAGCTTGTATTATTCACAAATAACCCATGAATGAATACGATCGTTTTTGTTTTCATAATTTTCACTTTTTTGTTTTGTTAAATTGATGAAACAAATTTCTGCAGATAAAATGACGAAAACTTTAACCCAGGTTAAAATCGTACTATTTGCCTGAAATTCTTTTTCTTATCCTGCTCAGAGAAGGCCCCTGAATCCCTAGATAAGAAGAAATATGATACAGCGGAACATTACTGAAAATATCCGGATGCTCTTTCATCAGATCCAGATAACGTTCTTCCGGAGACTTTAATAAAAATCCTTCTACCCTTGTCATGGTAACGTTAAATGCTGCCTGTGCCAGAAGTCTCCCAAATTTTTCCCATTGATGCGACTGCTGGTAAAGAGAAATAAGATCTGCATGCCGGATAAAAATAATAGATGCATTCGTAAGGGCCTGTGTAAAATAATCACATGGGATCTGATTGAGAAAACTTTTAAAAGAAACTACAAAACCATTGGCCGAATAAAGAAAAACATTCTTTTCTTCACCCGTATCTCCATTGATGACATAAGAACGAAAAACTCCATCGACAATAAATCCTAAATAAGAACAGACGTTTCCCTGAAGATTATAAAATTCTCCTTTTTTATATTCTTTTGGAAACCAAAAATTTTCAGACAGTCTGAAATCTTCTTCTGAAAGTCCCGCAAAATGATATAATGCGAAGGCTAATTTATCAATTTCAGTCATGGCTATTTTTTTAGTATTTCTTACAGTATTTAAAAATAATCTTAATTTCCGATACTAAAAAAAGAAATCTTACTGATCAATAGTCTTCCCAATCTCCTCGATTTCGATGGTCTTTGCCGGTCTTTCTTTTATAAATTTATTTTCAAGGAATTTATAAACTCCCCAAACCGCAACAATAGAGATTAACCAGCCAACGATATTCACTGCTGAAAATCCTGTATAATTGACATTTTCTGCGGATTCAGGATCTGTTAATCCCATATACATACCATAACCGAAGCCTAACAAAAGCTGGGTCCCCAGATAAATACCGATAGCCAGAACACCATACTGCCACTTTGTTTTTCCAAACCTTTCTGCTAATTGTGCATAATACCGGTAAGCGCCGATAAGAATAAAAATTGATAACATGATTATTATTTTGTTTTTTAAGTTTTTATTTAAAATTCATATCCCACGTCTACAAGATACAGCCCGTGTCCCGGAGCTGAAGTTCCCGCAGCGTTACGGTTTTTGTCTTCAATCACTTTACGGAGATCTTCAGGCTTCAGTTTTCCGGTTCCTATTTCTACCATCGTTCCGACAATCGCGCGAACCATATTTCTTAAAAAACGATTGGCAGAAACCGTGAACTTCAGCTCTGAACCGTTCTGCTCCCATACTGCTTTGTAGATTTTACAGATATTGGTTTTGTTGTCGGTTTTTAATTTGGCAAAACTGGTGAAATCTTCATATTCAAAAAGAATTTTACAGGCTTCATTCATGGCATTAATATCCAGTGATCTTTTCCAGTGCTGCCATGCAGATTCCTGAGTGAAGGGATTTTTTTCCAGGGAAATATAATATTCGTAGGTTCTGTACGTCGCATCAAAACGGGCATGAAAATCGTCTTTTACCGGAAAAATTCTTTTAATGGAAATATCGGGCGGAAGAAAACTGTTCAGCCTTCTTGTAAGCTGATCATCCAACTCTTTTTCCGTATCAAAATGGGCAAATATTTTTTTGGCATGAACGCCTGTATCGGTTCTTCCTGCTCCTGTTGTTTTAATCTCTTCGCGCAAAATGGTAGACAGCGCTTTTTCCAGTTCTTCCTGTACAGAAATAGCATCCGGCTGTATCTGGTAGCCGAAATAATTCTTTCCGTTGTAAGAAAATTCAATAAAGTATCTCAATGTATTGTAATAACTCCACAAAAATACTTTAATTTAACGAAATATTTGTTGAAAAGTCTTCGAGAATATTACATCAATGCTTATTAAAATTCCTATTTTTGCAATCGTATGAAAAGATGGTACCTTTATCCTTTTTCCCTTGGTTATCATTTGGTAACGGGTATCCGGAACACAATGTATGATCTGGGAGTTTTTAAGTCGACGAAATTCAAAACACCGATAATCAATGTCGGGAATCTTTCTGTGGGCGGAAGCGGAAAGTCACCAATGGTGATGTATCTTGCTCAGTTCCTGTCCAAACATTACAGAACTGGAGTGCTTTCACGGGGTTACGGAAGGCTTACAAAAGGCTATGAAGTAACCAATTACGACAGCAACTACAAAATGGTGGGTGATGAAGCGATGCAGCTTTTTGAGCGTTTTAAAAACCGTTTTGTCATTGCTGTTTCCGAAGAACGTGTTCCCGGTGCCAAAAAGGTGATCGATGATATGGACCTTGAAGTTCTTGTACTGGATGATGCCATGCAGCACAGAGCCATCAAAGCCGGATTCAATATTCTGATGACCGATTTCAGTGATCCTTTTTTCAAGGATTATCTTCTTCCTGCGGGGGATCTGAGAGAATCAAGAGCCGGATATAAAAGGGCTGACATCATCATGGTCAGCAAATGTCCTGATGAACTGACAGAGGAAACAAAAAGGTATTATATTTCAAGAATACGACCTTCTTACGGACAGAAAGTATTTTTTTCATCCATCGGTTATGACGAAAATGTCTACGGAAAAGACAAAATGCTTCCGGATAACAACCTGAATTATTATGATATTTTGCTGATCACCGGAATTGCGAACCCTAAACCGCTTCTGGAACATCTGGCAAAATTCTCAAAAAGGGTAAAACATTTAAAATTCAGAGATCATCATAATTTCACGGATGATGATATTAAAAAAATCCTTGCCGAGTATAAAAAATTAGGAGAATATAAACTGATATTAACCACAGAAAAAGACTATGTGCGTCTGAAAACTTTTGACTATCTTAGAGAAATTGTTTACTACTGGCCTATCAATGTACTGATTGATAAGAAAGAAGAATTCAATCAAATCATCTTAGATTATGTTAGAAAAAATTAAAGAAACTGCAGATTTCATTAAAAATATCATTCAGGGAACCCCTGATTTTGCAGTGGTTTTAGGATCCGGACTGGGAAAATTACAAAATGAAGTAGAACAGATCCATGTTTTAGAGTACAAAGATATTCCTCATTTTCCACAGACTACAGTGGCCGGGCATACCGGAAAACTGATTTACGGAATTCTGGAAGGAAAAAAAGTACTGATGATGAGCGGACGTTTCCATTATTATGAAGGTCATTCGATGGAAACGGTAACATTCCCGGTGAGAGTTTTCAATCTGCTGGGTATTCAAAATCTTATTCTTTCCAATGCCTGTGGCGGTGTAAACCCGGCTTACAGCGTTGCAGATATTGTCATCCTGAAAGATCATATCAACATGATGCCCGAACATCCTTTACGAGGAAAAAATATCGATGAGCTCGGACCTCGTTTTGTAGATATGAGCGAACCTTATAACAAAAAAATGATTGCCACAGCGGAACAGGCAGCTGCAGATCATCATATTAAAATTCATCAGGGAGTTTATGTGGCACTACAAGGACCAACCTTTGAAACCCCGGCCGAATATGGCATGATTAAAGCTATTGGTGGGGATATGGTAGGAATGAGCACCGTTCCCGAAGTTATAGTTGCCAGACATATGGGAATGGATGTTTTCTGTATTTCCGTGATCACAGACCTTGGCGGACCGGATGTCGCTTTTGTCGTTTCCCACGAAGAAGTTCTGAATGCAGCCAACAAAGCAATGCCCAACGTAATTGCCGTTGTCAAAGGCCTGATTAAAAACTATCAGTAAAAATAACCTAATACTACAACTGAAGACGTAACATTCCCATCCTCCGGAGGAGTGGCAAAAATTCAAAGAATTTTGCCGGGTGGTTTTCGCACTCCCACTCTCCCATCCCATAGAATTCATCAATATTATAAATTTTTCCTAATTCACCGGAAATCAGTTTCAGATTCCAATTCATTGTTTAGATTTGTACCCATGAAATTGTACGAAATGAAAAAGCTGATATTAATTTTTATGATGGGTATTTTTGGGATAAGTTATTCACAAAAAGCACCTGCTGTCCTTAAAACAGGATTTTCAAAAGAAGCTTTACAGCAGAAGCTGGAAGATGAAGAAGGGAAAACCGTTACCATACAACAGATTCTGGATCAGCATAAAGGGAAAGTTTTGGTCATTGATTTTTGGGCAGGATGGTGCAGAGACTGCTTAAATGCGCTGCCAAAAGCGAAGGAATTAGAAGAACATAATAAGAATATTGATTTTGTATTCCTGTCATTAGACCGTTCAAAAGAAGGGTTTGAAAAAAGTATGGAAAGATTTGATATGAAAGACAAAGAAAATTATTGGTTTTCCACAGGCTGGAAAAATGATTTCAATAATTATGTAGACCTTAACTGGATCCCGAGATATATGGTGATTGATCAGAAGTCTTCCATTGCAAAATATTATGCAATATCTCCTGAAGATCCTGAACTTCAACAAACCATCGACAAACTTTTACAATAGTTATCCTTAACTTTAACAACATAAAAACTCATTGGAAATTTTAATTTTCAATGAGTTTTAAAATTTTATTTATATAACACCATGATCACAAGAGAAGCCACAGAAAAGGATTTAGAAATCCTCTTAAAATTTGAACAGGGAGTTGTTACTGCCGAAAGACCTTTCAACAGTACATTGATTGAAGGAGAGATTCATTATTATGATTTAAAACATTTAATACAATCTCCGCAAGCAACCGTAATTGTTGCTGAAGAGAATCATGAAATTATTGCTTCAGGATATGCCCTGATCAAAAAAGCAGAGAAAGATTATTATCAGTTTAAAGAATATGCCTATTTAGGTTTTATGTACGTAAAACCTGAGCACAGAGGAAAAGGAATCAATAAAGTGATTACCGATGAACTCATTTCCTGGTCAAAATCAAGGGGAATAAGCGAGGTAAGACTGGACGTATATGCTCAGAATGAATCTGCCATAAAAGCGTATGAAAAGGCAGGTTTTGAACCTCATCTTCTCACCATGAGACTAAAGAAGTAAATGCAGGAAGCTGGAAGATTGAAGCTGGAAGTAGTCTATGCACTAAGAATAGCCTGTGATTTTTTTTAATTAATTTTCAATAAACAGGTCATCAATTTCTATATCGTCCTCATTAACTTCCAGCCTCCCGCTTCACACTTCCATCATATAAAAAATTTACCGTCAATAAATGAATCCATATCTTTGTATATGGATTTTTCTTTGCCTCTTCGTAAAATTATTCATGTGGATATGGATGCATTCTATGCTTCTGTGGAGCAACATGATAATCCCACACTGAAAGGCAAGCCCATCGCCGTAGGAGGACAACACCGTGGTGTAGTGGCAGCAGCAAGCTATGAAGCCAGAAAATTTGGTGTCCGATCTGCCATGCCCAGTAAAACAGCCAAAGAAAAATGTCCGCAGCTTATTTTTGTTCCTCCCCGCTTTGCCCGATACAAAGAAATCTCGAAAAAGATCCGGGAAATTTTCTATGAATATACGGATCTGGTAGAACCTCTGTCTCTGGATGAAGCTTATCTGGATGTCACCGAAAATAAAAAAGGAATGGAATCTGCCAACCTCATCGCCAAAGAAATCCGCCAGAAAATTTTTGAACAGACCGGATTAACAGCTTCTGCAGGAATTTCAGTGAATAAGTTTCTGGCTAAAGTTGCTTCTGACATCAATAAACCTAATGGCCAGAAAACCATTCATCCTGATAAAATGGAACAATTCCTGGAAGAATTGCCCGTAGAAAAATTTTATGGGGTTGGAAAGGTTACGGCTAACAAAATGTTTAGTTTAGGAATTTATAAAGGAAAAGATTTAAAAAAGAGATCACTAGAAGATCTGATAAGGCTTTTTGGAAAATCCGGCCAGCATTATTATAATGTGGTTCGCGGAATTCATACATCCGAAGTGAAGCCTCACCGGATTCAGAAAAGCGTAGCCGTGGAAAGAACTTTTTTTGAAGATCTTCTTGACGAGCAGCAGATCAATGAAAAGCTGGAAAGCCTGGCTGAAGAAATTCATCAGAGATTACAGAAAAATAATATTCTCGGAAGAACTTTAACATTAAAAATAAAATATAAAGATTTCTCTCTTTTTACAAGAAGCATTACGAAAGAGGATTATTTCTCTTCGCCGGAACAGTACTACAACACCGGAAAAAAACTATGGGAACTCCGGCCGTTTGATAAAGCTGTCCGGCTGCTCGGATTGTCTCTTTCCCAACTGAATACGGAAGAAAAGAAACAGGTTTCCGTTCAACTAAAAATCCCGTTTGAGGAATTTGAAAATGAATAGATCATATTTTTTTACTATCTTGTATCAATCAAATCAGCAAATTTATGAACCCAACCATGATTCAGTTTTTTCACTGGTATTCTGAAGGAGACGGAAAGTTGTGGAAAGAAGCCGAAAAACAGGCAAAATATCTGGCAAAACTTGGAATTACTTCTGTATGGTTCCCTCCAGCCTATAAAGGAACAAATGGCGGTTACTCGATTGGTTATGATGCCTATGATCTGTATGATCTCGGAGAATTTGACCAGAAGGGAACTATTCCTACCAAATACGGCACTAAAAACGATTATATAAAAGCTATCAAAGCCTTAAAGAAACAAAATATACAAGTCATTGTAGATATTGTTCTGGGACATAAAGCCGGAGGTGATGAGCTTGAAAAATTTAAAGTCGTAAAAGTAGATGAGGAAAACAGGGAAAAAGTGATTTCCGATGTCATCGAAATAGAATCTTATACTAAATTTACCTTTCCCGGAAGAGGAAAAAAATATTCTGATTTTGAATGGAACTTCACCTGCTTCAGCGGTGTAGATTATGCCGAGGGTATGGACTCTCATATCTTTAAAATCCAATCCGAATATGGAAATGACTGGGAGGAAATGATTGATGATGAAAAAGGAAATTATGATTACCTGATGTATAATGACATCGAACACCGGAATCCTTTTGTACGGGAAGAACTCAACCATTGGGCAAAGTGGTATTTTGACCAGACAGATTTTGACGGCGTGAGACTGGATGCTTTAAAGCACATTTCATTTGATTTCTATAAAGAATGGCTCACTCTGCTCCGCTCCAATTCCGGGAAAAACATTTTTGCTGTAGGCGAATACTGGGCTCCGGGATATCTTCATTTACTTCAAAAGTATATTGAAGTGACGGAAGGCTGCATGAGTCTTTTCGACAGTTCTTTGCAAAATAACTTTCATACAGCTTCCAGAGAAGGTGATTCTTATGATCTCCGAAGAATTTTTGATGAAACCCTTACCCAGGCAGATCCCCTACATTCGGTAAGTTTGGTAGCCAATCATGATACACAGCCTTTACAGGATCTTGAAGCTCCTGTAGAGCCATGGTTCAAGCCACTTGCCTATGCTCTTATTTTATTGAGAAAAGACGGTTATCCATGTGTTTTCTATCCTGATCTTTATGGTGCTCATTATACGGATAAGGACAGAGAGGGCAACGATCAGGAAATATTCATGCCTAAAATTGATGGAATTGAAGAATTATTAAAAGCCAGAAAAGAACACGCCTATGGTGAGCAGCATGATTATTTTGAGGATGCCAACTGTCTTGGATGGGTTCGTACAGGAGATGAAAAACATAGTGGATGTGCAGTCGTTTTAAGTAATAAAGATGCCTACAATAAGCCTATGGAAGTAGGAAAACTTTATGCCGGAAAAAAGTTTAAAGACCTGCTGAAAAGATTCGAAGAAAAAGTAATTATTGATGAAAACGGATGGGGAAATTTCCCTGTTCCCGCAGGAAATGTGAGTGTTTGGATTCCTGAATGAAATTAATTTAACGAGAAACCCCTTGTCAAGGTTTGGAACCTTGACAAGGGTCTTTAAGATTTAGCAGTAAATATATCTGCAATTCCAAACATCTATAGCCCATTCACAACAATACCCTTCTTCGTTGGAAGTACAGCATACTCTGTCTCTGTTGATATCTCCGGCTTTTAAACTCTTTAATTCCTGACGGTTCAGTTTTCTTACTTTGAAGTCTCTGTTTGTTTTCATAATTATTATTTTTTATGGTTTAGATAATAAATATACATTAAAAATTATAATTATGAATAAACATTTAATACTAACTACCTGATTTAGTATATACAATTTTCATTATTAAAGATAAATATTGAGAATATGATGAGCCACCCCGTCAAAAATTTTTCGAATTTTTGCCACCCCTCCAAAGGATGGGAATGTTTACATCTTCAGTTGGATTTCGGTTAAGATTAGAGATTTCCTAAAGTTGGATTTATTATTACATCTTTCGCAGTTCCAGGATTTCCGGTCTTTCTGAGGTGTCAGCTATTTTTCCGGTTCTGGCAAATTCTGCCCAAAGTGCCCGTAATTTTACACCATTTTCATGAATACGGCTCCAGGGAATATCTTTCAGCAGTTCGGAAGATTTCCAGGCTGCCTCGTTACCAAAAATCAATGGGAGATCTATACAATGTGGTGCTCCAATGTGATTATCTTTCAATTTTGAATAAATCCTGAAGAGATAGACATTTCCACCGGCTTCAGCCAGGTTCCTCGCAAACTGTCTTGCCGGATTTCCGTAGATAAGCGCAGTCGTTTTTTCAACTGTTTTATCCATGAGTTTTAAACCCAATCCTTTTCCGAAGTATTTATTCAAGGCCTCTGAAGTTTTAAGATAAAAAGCAGTTTCATCATTATTTAAGCCAATCAGAACATCATATTTCTGAGCGTTTTTTTTCCACATTTTCACAGATTCGTCTTCTTTACACAAAGGAAAATGTCCGTATTGAGTACCAAAAGGCATTGCTGCTTTCAAACCATATTTTATTACAGAGGGTACCAATACTTTATATTCGTCCATCATTTTTAAAACATCGGTTTCATCTTTCAATATTTCTGTTTTTTTCAGAAATTCTGCCGACATTTTTTGTCTTTTATGGCGTAATCCCAGGGGAGCACTCTGAATAATCACACGCTGGAATAAGCCCTCCACACCTTCTGATATCATTAAATGGGCAATAGCATCGCCTCCTGAAGACTGTCCGAGAAGGGTAATATTATTTTCATCGCCTCCCAGATCAGCTATATTGTTTTTGATCCACTTTAGTGCTTCGATGATATCCAACAGTCCTAAATTGGCAGGTCTTTTTTCATCTCCCCCTAAAAATCCAAATAATCCCAGACGATATGAAACACTCACAACGATAATATGCTGTTCTTTTACCCATTCGGCGGGATCGGCTGTAGCCAGATCTCCACAACCTATTTCATGAGAGCCTCCATGGATCCAGACCACCACAGGAAGTTTTTCATTTTTAGAAATTGTTTCAGGCCGGGTTATGGAAAGGTATTGGGTAGATTCATCTGCTTCAAAACTTTCAACAGGTGTCGCTCCGATCATTTTTTCTACAAGCGGACTTAAAGCCTGCGGGCACACCGGAGTTTTTTCCGGAGAAATAATGATTGAAGATAGAGAGGTTTCTACAGCGACTGGTTTTTTAAATCTTTCAGAATGGGCATAACGGATACTTCTGGCTCTGATAATTCCATTTTCTTTTAAGGCTAAAATTTTTCCGAAACGAGTCTCGAAAATAGTGGTATTCTGCTGATTGGGTGTCATCTTTACAAATGTGAAAACTTTTCTCTTTAAATTTAATTATTTAAACGCAAATATCACAAATGCAGGCACAAATATTCACAAACCATCATTGTGTTATTTGTGAAAAAAATTAGTGTTATTCGTGTTGAAAAAATCTAAACACAAATTCCACAAATGCAGGCACAAATATTCACAAACAATTATTGTGTTATTCGTGAAAAAATTAGTGTTATTAGTGTTAAAAGACTAGTTCAGGATTTTATATTCGCTGGGAGAAATCCCTACTTTGGTTTTAAAAAGTCTTGTAAAATGCTGTGGATATTTAAATCCTAAATCATAAGAAATTTCACTTATTGTTTTTGTCTGATCCAGAATCTGTTCTTTGGCTATATCAATCAGTTTATTGTGGATAAACTCCTGAGCTGAAATTCCCAGTTCTTTTTTGATCAGATCTCCGAAATAATTGGCAGATAAATTCAGCTTTTCTGCAAAATAATTGACCATTGGAAAACCTATATTTTGGGGATTTTCAGATTTTAAATAATCATCCACCAGATTTTCAAATTTCCCGATGACTCCCTGGTTGATGTGATCTCTTGTAATAAACTGGCGGTCATAAAAACGCATGCAGTAGTTCAGAAAGAGTTCAATATTATTAACAATTAAAGATTTACTATGCTTATCAATAGCTTGTTCCAGCTCCAGTTTAATATTTTTAAAGCAATCCAGCACTACTTCCCTTTCTTTTTCTGAGAGATGAAGCGCTTCATGCACATCATAAGAGAAGAAGGAATAGTCTTTCATATTCTTCCCTAAGTTGGTTCCTTTAATTAAATCCGGATGAAAAATAAGGGCAAAACCTGCGGGCTGGATAAATCTGTCATTATTATAAATTCCATACGTCTGTCCGGGAGCAATAAAAACTAAAGTTCCTTCCTGATAATCGTAGCTGTGTTTCCCATACTGCATATCTCCGCACATTACATCTTTCAGAAAAACGGTATAAAACCCGAATTTTCTTTGGTGCTGGCAGATAGGATCAGATTTGGAAAAATCAATAATACTCACCAGCGGATGCAGGGTTTCATGATTGGCCATTTTATTGTATTCCGAAACACTGTTGTAAATTTCAACCTTCTGATTTTCCATGAAGTACATTTTTATTACTATTCAAAATTACCACTTTCATTTGTAACTGAAATGGTGCCAGTAAAATTGGTAAGTAATTCGGTAATCTGTATAAGTTTTGTTTACAGGAAAGTTTCGACTTTTGTATCGTTATAGAAAGTTTTAATACGGACATTCCTCAAAAAGGGAAAAGCTTTTCCGGATTAGTTCTCTTAAGGAACAGCATAGGTTCATATTGAATATCATAATTTATAACATTTATAACCCTAAATAAACTAAATATAAAAATGAGTACAATCACAGTAAAAGCTTATGGTGCAGAGTCTACCACGGCAGATCTGAAAGAAATGAATATTGAAAGAAGAGAAGTCACCTCAAAAGATGTAGAAATTGAAATTCTATACTGCGGGGTATGCCACTCTGACCTTCATACAGCCAGAAACGACTGGGGCGGATCTTTATATCCTGTAGTTCCGGGGCATGAAATTGTAGGAAGAATTACCAAAGTAGGAAGTGAGGTTTCTAAATTTAAAGCGGGAGATCTGGCAGCAGTAGGATGCATGGTGGATTCATGCGGACATTGCGACAGTTGTCAGCACGATCTGGAGCAATACTGCCAGAATGGATTTACAGGGACTTATAACGGAAAAGATAAGCATCTTGGAGGTCATACTTTTGGAGGATATTCTCAAAAAGTAGTTGTTGATGAACATTTTGTTTTAAGTGTTCCTGAAAACTTAGATCTGGCAGCAGTAGCACCCCTTCTGTGCGCAGGGATTACCACATGGTCACCGTTAAGACACTGGAACGCTGGTCCGGGTTCAAAAGTAGCCGTTGTAGGATTAGGCGGTTTAGGTCATATGGCTATTAAACTAGCAAAAGGACTGGGAGCAGAAGTTACTTTATTCTCAAGAACTCCGGGAAAAACGGATGATGCGAAACAGCTTGGAGCAGATCACGTAGTAATCTCTACGGATGATTCCCAAATGGATGCTGTAAAAGGTAAATTTGACCTTATCATCGATACGGTACCTTACGAACATGACATCAATCCTTATATGCAGACTCTTTCTCTGAACGGAACTCTGGTTCTTGTAGGATTCGTTGGTGAATTCCAGGAAACGCAGGTAAGTACAAGACCTATGATCTTCCAACGCCGTTCTGTAGCAGGATCTTTGATCGGAGGTATTGCAGAAACCCAGGAACTGTTAGATTTCTGTGGAAAACATAATATCGTATCTGATATCGAGCTGATTAAAATGCAGGATATCAACAATGCATATGAAAGAATGCTTAAAAGCGATGTAAAATACCGTTTCGTGATTGATATGCAGTCTTTATAATTCTTTGATAGAATAGTAACAGAAACAGGCTCTTCGGATTGAAGAGCCTGTTTTTATTTTTTAAGATTCTGGCTGAAAGCATTCTGATCCTGATTCGTTATATATCTGTTTCCTTCAGCACATTTATTATCATTTCTTTCCATATCCTGAAATGCCCAGGCTGCCATGGCATCAATCACGGGGGCCAGTTCATTCCCTGCGTCACTTAGTTTATACGTCACATGAGGCGGTACTACAGGTTTTGCTGTTCTGATAATGAGTCCGTCGGTTTCAAGCTGTTTCAAATGCTGGATGAGCATTTTTTCTGTTACGGCCGGAATTGCTTTTTTCAATTCACTGTATCTTTTTTCTCCTGTGGAAAGATTGAACAGGATAATAGGTTTCCAGAATCCACCGATTCTTTCCATAACATACATTACAGGACAATCCTGTACCGTCTTTCTGTTTTCCTGGATAGTTGAACTTTCTTTGATGGCTGTCATAATTACATACTTTAGGGTAAGTACTTGTATAAAAGTAAGTACAAATATAACTTTGTTCTCAGAAATAAAAAAATATTCACATATGAAAATTGTAATCACAGGATCACTAGGAAATGTAGCTAAGCCATTAGCCCAACAGTTAATTGCAGAAGGGCACGATATTACAGTAGTAAGCAGCAGCGAGGCAAGAAAACAGGATATTGAATCGATGGGTGCCACGCCAGCCATAGGATCTATCACAGATGTTAACTTTTTAACTCAGACTTTTGAAGGGGCTGATGCGGTTTTTGTAATGACTCCTCCGGCTATCAGCCCTGATAAAATTGTAGAAAATACTACCAATGCAGGGAAAAATTATGCGGAAGCTTTAAAAAAAGCTAATGTAAAAAGAGCTGTAATGTTAAGCAGTGTAGGCGCTGAATCTCCGGTAGAAAACGGCCCGATTGCAGGTCTTCACAATATTGAAAAAATATATAATGAAGCAGAGAACACTTCTTTTACTTTTTTAAGAGCCGGATACTTTTATAATAACTTTTTCAATGATATTCCTTTGATTCAAAATGCAGGAATCATTGGAGCAAATTATCCTGCAAGTATTGAAGTACCGGTTGTACATCCAACTGATATTGCGAAAGCTGCTGCCAAAGAACTGGTAAACGACGGAAATACCAATACGATCAGATATATTGTAAGCGATATAAGAAAAGCCTCTGATTTTGCTAAAGTTTTGGGTTCTGCTGTTAATAAGCCGGAACTTCCATGGGTAGAGTTCTCTGATGAAGATTCTTTAAACGGAATGCTGCAGGCCGGACTCCCTGAAGATATGGCCAAGCTATATGTTGAAATGGGAAGAGGAATAAGAACCGGTGTTGTACAGAAAGATTTTATTGATCATGGTTCCCCGGTTACAGGAAGTGTTAAATTAGAAGATTTTGCAAAGGAGTTTGCTTCTCAATTTTAATTTCTTTTGTCTTTTTAAAGACTAATAAAATTAGTTTCGGCGCACCTTTGGTGCGCCGAAACTGTTTTTTTACTATTATATTTTAAGCCTTAAGAATTATTTCTTCTCTTTCAGGGCTTCTTTTAGAACTTTTAATTTTCCATCAATAGGCTGATCGATTTTTAATCCTAAAACCTCAGCCACCAAAGGATAAACATTGATGTTCGCAAATTCATCAATCACCAGATTGTTTTTAAATTCTGGTCCCCAGGCAAAGAAAGTAGCTTTCATTTCCGGTACCACTTTAGGGTTATAGCCGTGTTTTCCAACAGATGTTTTCTTACCTTTCTCCAGGAAAATCTTTGGTGCTTTCGGAATCAGAAGAATCTGTCCTATTCTGTTGTACTGGTCATCCCTTGTAGCGAAATGCAGGTATCTGGGAAGCTTTTTATCCAGATATACTTCGTAGTCGTCTGTTTTATTGGCTTTCAGTTGTTTATAAACTGCTTTTACCTCATCAGGGTTTTTAACGTAGACTCTTAGTAAAGTCTGGGAATTATAAAAATCAAATCTGTTTTTATCAAAAAGAAGAGCAGGAATTTCCAAAGGTGTACCGCCGTCTACTTTAATCATCCCGTGATCGGAAACAAAAACAAAGTTGACATTTTTCAATCCTAATCCATTTACTTTCTGAACAAGATCACCAATAGCCTGATCTATCAGATGAACAGCTATTTCCGTTTCTTTCGCATCAGGACCAAAATGATGCCCGCTCCCATCTACTTCCGGGAAGTACAATGAAATAAAATGAGGTCTTTTATCTTCAGGCAGTTTCAGCCAGTTTACCACTTTTTCTACCTTTTCGGAAGGTGTGAACTTTTCGTGATATGGATAATAATAAGTGGGTCTCATCCCTCCTGCATCGCTGGCAGATCCTACCCACATTAAAGAGGCCGACACCATTCCCTGTTTTTCAGCAAGCCCCCAAAGCGGAGTTCCTCCATACCAGCTTCCGTCCTCAGCATTTTTCTTATTGCTCATCGCATATCCTTCTTTTCTCTTATAATCATAGAAAAAATTATCAATCAGGCCATGATGGGAAGGATAAAGCCCTGTGATAAGACTCCAGTGGTTGGGGAAAGTAATACTTGGATAGCTTGGAATCATTGCTTCAGCCTTTACACCGCCATTAGCCAGTTTTAAAAGATTTTCAGCATTATATTTCTTAGCATAATCATAACGGAAACCATCCGTTGATATCATAATCACATAAGGTTTCGACTGTGCTTCAGTACTGTTTTGTCTTCCTGGTATTACAACCTGGGCAGTATCAATATTGGCCTGCTGGGCAAAAGCCGTAAAGGAAATGAGCAGCAGTAAAAAATGGATTCCTCGCTTCATTATTTTAAAAATTTTCGGCAAAGTTACATCCTATCCTTCTCCCTGAAAAGTTTAAGAGATTAAAAGTATATTAAAACCTCTTATTTTGTTTGAATCAAAATTAATCGCTGTTAAATAGACCTTTTCATTTCAAATTGTGACAGCCAGTTGTTCAGTCCTATTTTTTCGCTAAGAAACTTATCTGTACTTTCTGAAGAATCATCCACATTGTTTAACGCTATCGCCTGCCCGTTATTTTTTTCTCTGATAGCATTAAAGAGCTTTGTACCAATTCCCTTATTTCTGTAATTCTTATCTACAGCAAACTGATATACTTTTTTCGATGCAGGACCATAAACAATATATCCGACGAGCTTTTCCCTTTCATAAGCACCTAAAGTCACATAATTTTCAGGCATCGGTTCCAATACGAAAACTGATCCCTGCCATGAAGGTTCAATATCCCAGAATGAACATAACAACTCCCATTGAAATTCTTTCAAATCCTTAATAGAAACCTCAGCATTTTCTTTTCCCTGCTGAATACTTCCGTTGAAGCAAAGTAATCTTCGTACAATCGTAAACCCGAGATTTTCATAAGCTCTGATGGCAGGCTGATTTCCTTCAATCACTTCAAGCAATAAGGTATTGGCATTTCTATCCTTTAAAACAGGAATGATAAAATCATACATTTTTCTCACCAATCCCTTGCCTCTGCTTTCCGGAACTACTCCTGTACCGCCATTGTAAATAATTTTCTCCCCGTTTTCAATTTTTTCAGACTGAAGGATAAAGGCAACCAGTTTCCCCTCTTCAAATGCTCCGGCAGACAAACTCAGATCTAATTTTTCTGCTGCAATTTTTGAAACAAGCACTTCTTTTGTCAAGTGAAAAGGAACAACATAATCAGAAAATGAGTAATTGAATACTGATAAAAGTTCATCTATTGTGATATCAGCTAAGGTTTTGAATTCCATAGGATCGTAAAAATTATAAGGTCAAAAAATTTTCCTTTATTAAGAATCAGGATACATACAAATATAAGAATTTTAAAGCAATCACCCTGAAATTGGGACTTTAAGAAAAAATGATACCCCTGAAAAATCAGAGGTATCTGTTTAAAAAATATTGAGGTGTGTTTTTTCTGAAAAATTATTCTTTGATCAGTTTTTCATAAGATGTACTTCCGTCTTTAAGCTGAATTTCAAGATAGTAACTTCCTGATTTCAGATTTTCAATACTGATGCTTTCTCCATCTGGTTTTACTGACAATACTTTTCTGCCTGTTGCTTCGTAGATATCAACGGATTTTATTTTGTCAGAATTTTTGAAATTAACGGTTGATTTTGCCGGATTAGGATATAGATTTACCTTTTTGCTATCAGCTGTAATTTCATTGGTGGATAAAGTGGCAGCTGTCATCGTCAATGTTGCATATCCTCGTCCTGCATCATGATATCCTAAAGAAGTTCCTCCACTTTTACGAGCATAGAAAATATTGATGGTTCCCGCAGCATTGGCAATGGCAAAATCTCCTGTTCCACCTGTAAGTGACCTTGTTGCCACTACAGTTCTTGTAGATCCGGATACGGTGTTCGAAGTTTCTGTCCAGTCCTGAGATGCATCGGCCGAGGGTGCATTAGGAACATTATTGAACGAATAGTCTCTATTGGCAGAAGAGTTATAAATAAATCCGTCTGATCCCGCAGCCATCCCGGTAGTTCCAAAACCTATTCCCATCATAGAGTTGCTGTCACCTGTTACCGTAATCGTTACTCCTGAAGGAGTTGTATCTAATTTCACCGTCATGGAAGTTGCCGGTAAGTTTACCGTTCCTGACGAAAACTGTGCCAATGCGAAATTGGCAAGTAGTACGCTTAGCGCTAGTAGAGTTTTTTTCATATCAATTTTTTAAAAGATTAATAATTTCCTTGTTATTGGTTTGTAATGCATATTCGAAAGGGGTCATTCCCATTGAATCTTTCTTTGTTTTATCTGCTTTATACTTCAGCAGCTGTTCTACCAGATCTTTATTTCCGGATTTTACAGCCCAGAATAAAGGGGTGTATCCTGTTTCATCTGCAATATTGGGATCTGCTTTTTTCTTAAGCAGATGTTCTACAAGGTCTTTGTTGTATTTAATCGCAAGACCTGCCAATGCCGTTCCTTCACGGCTTTTGTAATTGACATCTTTTACATTTTCAATCAGAAAATCGGCAACGTCTGTATTTCCTCTGTAACAGGCCAGAATAAGGGGTGAAAATCCGTGTTCATTGGTTTGATTGATCACATCCGGATTTTGTTTCATCAGTTCCTGTACTTCAGCAACCGTTCCGCTTCTGGCAATATCAAATATTGATTTCGCTTTTTCCTGAGCAGATAACAATGAACTCAGGAACAGTCCCAATACTAAGATTATATTTCTCATTGTTTTACCATTACATAGTTATATTCGATGTTGACATTTTCAGCCACTTTCTTGGTTACCATTTTTGGAATGGTCACTTTATAATCTACCGGTCTGGCTACAAATCCACCCTGCATATAGATTTTGCCGTCTTTTGCGTATAATGTGGCAGAAGAAGTAACAGCCTTGTCTACCCCATGGAAGTTTAGCGTTCCCTGAACGGTATATTTCTGAGGACTTGTGGTAAGTTTTGTTTTATCAAAGTTGACAATTTTCCCTTTGAAAGTAGTTTTCGGATATTTTGCAGATTCAGCGTAGCTTTCATTGAAATGCTCTTCCATTAATTTTGTTTTAAAATGAAAGTTTTTAACGGTTGAAACAGATGCCATTTCACCGTTATCTGCATTCAGAATCACAATATTATTATCATCCTGGGCAAAGATATCGTCAAACAGAGGTACTGATGCTTCAAAAGTTACTTTTCCTGTTTTGGAGCTATATTTCTGTGCCGAAGCGTATCCCGCAGAGAGAAGTAATACGCTTAATAATGCTAATTTTTTCATAATCATTTATTTTAATTTTCATTTAATCCGTCAGCTTTCCATTTGATGAAAATATTGATCTGAGCGGCAGATAATGATCCTCCCTGAGGCATTTTCCCGGGATCGCCATTAGGTCTTTGGATACGGTCCAGAATTCCGTCTATATTATTCTTTACCTGATCATAAGTAACGAGAGGTTTAAAACTTCCCGCAGAATGACAGCCTATACAGCTGTTATCCACAATTGGTTTTACATCTGCTGTATATTTTACAGGTGCTGTGATGGGTGTATTATCAGAAATCTCTTCGTAAGTTCTGCTGTCACAAGCCGTTAGTATGATTGCTGACGACAATATCAATAAGGATGTTAGCTTTTTCATATTAAAAAACTCTGTAAAGATTAAACCCAAAGAAAATATGTCCCTTTCCCCATGCTCCTGTGGCATTGGTAAGATATCCGATATCAGAATTAATCTGGGAGTTTGTCAGTAAAAGCTGGAACACATGTCCTCCGGTTTCTATATCTACGCCCAACGATAAAGGGTTTTTATAAAAACTGTGATCGTCAAAATTCACAAAGTATTCTGCATTCACAGAAACTCGTTTTGAAATTTTATAGCGTCCTCCCAAACCTGCCAGAAACTGGTTTTTGTTTTCAATGGTAGGTTCGTAAAGGTTTTTATGAACAAATGAAGGCGTAAGCTGTACTGAAAGCTTATCACTGAATCTTCTTGAGATCAATGCCTGGGTAAGATAAGAAAGCCTGTCACTGAATGTAAGGTGAGGATAAGTGTCCTTATCCAGTTCAGTATTGGCTCCCATTACGTTATACCCCACAATATCCACCGGGAAGTTTTCACTTTGTTTTATCAATCTGTATTTCACTGCTCCTTCAAATGTTTTCATATTGGTTTCTCTGGAAAGGCTTACAGATATTGCGTCTGAAATACCATAGATAACACCTAATTTGGTGGAAGCATGATCAAGACCGAAAAAGTCTTTAAATCCAGCGCTTATATCACCAAATCTATGGGCAACGATAATGTACCATTCTTTTTTGGCTGCAAGTTTTGTAGATTGTCCTGTTACAATCTGAAGGGCTTTGAAAGCAGGTTGTGAGGTTTCTGTATTGGTTTTAACCGTGTCAATATCTTTCAGCAGGTCTTCCTGTGCAAAGACAAGACCTGAAGAAAACATTGACAAAAATAAGAGAGTTTTTGTCATATACAATTTGAATTAAATTATGATATGACAAACTTATTGAGTTCTCAATTCAAAAATAGGTGATAAAAGTCACCAGTCAAATTGTTTTTATCAATAATAGAAATAAACTTTTCAAACAATTGAAATTAGACCGTTCTAACATTTTCATTTACAGGAACTTTTATTCCTTCTTTGGTCTGCATAATTTCACCTTCGCTTTCAATTTTTTTCAAAACTCTGCTTACCACTTCTCTTGAAGTCCCCAAACTGTTGGCAATTTCACGATGGGTAATCTTAATAGGGTTGTTTCCTGTGGATACAATCTGTTGTTTAATATAGTTCAGAACCCTCTTATCCAGTCTGTGAAAAACAGCATCGTTCACCATATTCATCACTTCTGAAAATCTCCGGTCATATTCATGGTAAAAGAGCTTATTAATTTCAGGAAACCTTATAAGCCATTCGTGCATGACAGAAACGGGAATAAGAATCGCTTGCGAATCTTCTTCTGCGATGGCATATACCCTGCTGATATAATCTGTCAGAATGGATGAAAAGGTCATGAGACAGCTATCTTTCGGTTTGATATAATAGTAGATCAGTTCTCTTCCGTCATTTAAGGTAAAGACTTTGATAGAGCCTTTTATGAGGAAAGGAACAAATTTATTCTTCTGTCCTTCTCTTATGATCTCTGTTTTTGCTTTTATATCAACAGCAACAGCATGTTTTTCAAGCTCCGATAAAAATTCGGCACCCAAAAAGCCAAATTTACTTACAGCGAACGAGTTATCAATCATATCTTATATTTTCTGCTTTTTCTTAAACAAAGATATAAAATTGATATATGCCTACTACATATTTTCACCTCATTAAAGAAAATTAACAATTAGACAAATCCAATATGAATTTCAGTGATGTTATAATTCAATAAAAACAAATATATTATAGATATACATGTAAAAATAACATAAATATATAAAATACCTATTTGAGCGTTTTTTGTTTTTTAATTAAAATGCTTATTTTTTTAATTAAAAAACAAAAAGCCCCGGATAAATCCGGGGCAATTATATGATTACAAAAGAAATCTTAAGCTTGAACGTTGTTTCCTCCTAATACGAAAGGCTCAACTTCTTTGATTTCTCCGAACTGTTGCTCGTAGTTAGCGATGTTCTGTTGAAGAGCGTTTAACACTCTTTTAGCGTGAAGTGGAGCAAGAATTACTCTTGATCTTACTTTAGCCTGCTGAACACCTGGCATCAACTGAATAAAGTCTACTACAAATTCAGATGGAGAGTGGTTTACCAATGCAAGGTTAGCATAGATACCAGCCGCTACCATTTCGTTTAATTCGATGTTGATGTTTCCGTCTTGTGGATTTTGATTGTTGTCCATTGTTATAAATTATGTTTTTAAAATTCGAAATTTGAGATTGTGAAAATATAAAAATAATTTCAAATCCCAAATTTCAAATCATTAATTTTAGTTAAGGTCTTCGAATTCTTTCTTAGAACCAACAATAACGTTCTGATATTCTTTAAGACCTGTACCTGCAGGGATTCTGTGACCTACAATTACATTTTCTTTAAGACCGTTAAGATCGTCTATCTTACCAGCAACTGCTGCTTCGTTAAGAACTTTAGTTGTTTCCTGGAATGATGCTGCAGACATGAATGACTTAGTTTGAAGGGCAGCTCTTGTAATACCTTGCAGTACCGGAGTTGCAGTAGCAGGAAGAGCTTCTCTTACTTCTACCAATGCTAAATCTTCACGCTTCAACTTAGAGTTTTCGTCTCTTAATTCTCTTGCAGTAATCATCTGACCTGGCTTGAATTCTTTAGAATCACCAGCATCTACTACTACTTTAAGACCGAATACTCTGTTGTTTTCTTCCAGGAAGTCATACTTATGTTCAAGAGCTCCTTCAAGGAATTGAGTATCACCTCCATCTACGATAGATACTTTCGTCATCATCTGTCTTACGATAATTTCGAAGTGCTTGTCGTCGATTTTTACCCCCTGTAGACGGTAAACTTCCTGAATTTCGTTTACTAAGTATTCCTGAACGGCAGTTGGACCTTTAATTCTCAAGATATCTTCCGGTGTGATAGAACCGTCAGAAAGTGGAGAACCTGCTCTTACGAAGTCATTCTCCTGAACAAGAATCTGGTTGGAAAGTTTTACCAAGTAAATTTTTCTTTCTCCAGTTTTAGCCTCAACAATAAGTTCACGGTTACCTCTCTTGATTTTTCCGTAAGAAACTACCCCGTCGATTTCAGTAACAACCGCTGGGTTTGAAGGGTTTCTTGCTTCGAATAATTCGGTAACTCTCGGAAGACCTCCGGTGATATCCCCTGCTTTTGCAGATTTTCTTGGGATCTTGATTAAGACTTTACCAGCCTTAATTTTTTCACCATCGTTAACCATTAAGTGGGCTCCTACCGGTAAGTTGTAAGCTTTTTGCTCAACTCCTTTAGAGTCTACCACTTTCAGGGTAGGTACGGCTTTCTTATTTCTGGATTCAGAGATTACTTTCTCTTCGAATCCTGTTTGTTCGTCAATTTCAAGCTGGAATGAAATACCCTGGATGATATCCTCGTATTCTACCTTACCTGAAGTTTCAGCAATGATAACCGCGTTATACGGATCCCATCTACAGATTGTATCTCCTTTCTTCACTTTATCACCTGGTTTTACAGATAATATAGATCCGTAAGGTACGTTAGCTACCATTAATGGAGTTCTGGACTCATTATCAGCAACTAATCTGAATTCTGTTGAACGGGAAACCACGACCTCAGCTGTATTACCGTTTTCATCTTCTGAAGTAATAGTTCTTACTTCATCCATTTCTACGATACCATCTCTTCTTGCCACGATAGATGGGTTTTCTGATACGT
This sequence comes from Chryseobacterium sp. AG844, assembly GCF_003182335.1. Lineage (NCBI taxonomy): Bacteria > Pseudomonadati > Bacteroidota > Flavobacteriia > Flavobacteriales > Weeksellaceae > Chryseobacterium > Chryseobacterium sp. AG844. The sequence continues at coordinate 354,149 of NZ_QGTV01000001.1, forward strand.
TTCCTGCAGTACCCCCTTGGTGGAAGGTTCTCAACGTAAGCTGAGTACCTGGTTCCCCAATGGATTGTGCTGCAATTACACCTACCGCTTCACCCATGTGAATCACTTTACCTGTTGCCAAGTTTCTACCGTAACATTTCGCACAGATACCTTTCTTAGCTTCACAAGTTAATGGTGAACGAACCTCCACAGCTTCTAATCCAGCTTCTTCGATTCTCTTCGCCAAAGATTCAATGATCACCTGATCTGCACTTGCGATAAGCTCGTCAGTTTCAGGATCGTAAATATTATGAAGAGATACTCTACCTAAGATTCTTTCAGAGATTCTTTCAACGATCTCGTCATTTTTCTTAAGTGCAGTAACTTCTGTACCTCTTAGAGTTCCACAGTCGTCTTCTGTAACGATAACGTCCTGTGCAACGTCTACCAATCTTCTCGTTAAGTAACCGGCGTCGGCTGTCTTAAGAGCGGTATCCGCAAGACCTTTACGGGCACCGTGGGTAGAGATAAAGTACTCTAGAATCGAAAGACCTTCCTTAAAGTTGGCAAGGATCGGGTTTTCGATGATCTCCGCTCCGGTAGAACCAGCTTTCTGCGGTTTTGCCATCAAACCTCTCATCCCTGATAACTGACGGATCTGTTCTTTAGAACCCCTCGCTCCAGAGTCAAGCATCATGTATACAGAGTTGAAACCACCTTGGTCAGTTTTCATTCTGCTCATGATCATTTCAGTTAATCCGGCGTTGGTATTTGTCCAAACGTCGATTACCTGGTTATAACGTTCTGTATCGGTAATCAGACCCATGTTATAGTTGGCTCTAATTTCGTCTACAGTTTCGATTGATTGTGCAATCATCTGCTTTTTCTCAACAGGAACTACGATATCCCCAAGTGAGAAAGAAAGACCTCCTTTGAATGCGTTTGAATACCCTAGGTCTTTCATTGCATCAAGGAACTTCACAGTGGTAGGGAAATCCGTATCAGCAAGGATCTTACCGATAACGTTTCTCAATGATTTCTTAGTCAGAAGTTCATTGATATATCCTACCTGCTTAGGTACAATCTGGTTGAACAGGATTCTACCTACAGAAGTTTCGATTAGTCTTGTAACGATTTCTCCGTCTTCTTTGATAGGTAGTCTACATCTTACTTTAGCATTTAAAGATACTCTTCCTTCAGCATAAGCAATTTCCGCTTCTTCAGGAGAATAGAATGCAAGACCTTCTCCTTTTACTTTCATCGTCTCTGTAGAGCTTAATTCTTTAGTCATGAAATAAAGACCAAGAACCATGTCCTGAGATGGTACTGTAATTGGGGAACCGTTTGCAGGGTTCAGGATGTTTTGAGAACCTAACATCAATAACTGAGCTTCAAGGATCGCTTCTGGTCCTAACGGTAAGTGTACCGCCATCTGGTCACCATCGAAATCGGCGTTGAAGGCTGTAGTTACTAACGGGTGCAGCTGGATTGCCTTACCTTCGATCATCTTAGGTTGGAAAGCCTGAATACCCAGTCTGTGAAGCGTAGGTGCCCTGTTCAATAGTACCGGGTGACCTTTCATCACGTTTTCAAGGATATCATAAACTACCGGTTCTTTTCTGTCGATAATTCTCTTTGCAGATTTTACTGTTTTTACAATTCCTCTTTCAATCAGTTTTCTGATGATGAACGGTTTGTAAAGTTCAGCTGCCATATCTTTAGGAATACCACATTCGTGAAGCTGTAAGTTTGGACCTACAACAATTACCGAACGCGCAGAGTAGTCAACCCTTTTCCCTAGTAAGTTCTGACGGAAACGACCTTGCTTACCTTTCAATGAATCAGAAAGTGATTTCAATGGTCTGTTTGACTCAGATTTTACTGCAGAAGATTTTCTTGTGTTATCGAATAATGAATCTACAGATTCCTGAAGCATACGCTTCTCGTTTCTCAAGATCACTTCAGGAGCTTTGATCTCCAATAATCTCTTCAAACGGTTATTTCTGATGATAACTCTTCTGTAAAGGTCATTCAGGTCAGAAGTTGCGAAACGTCCTCCATCCAATGGAACCAATGGTCTTAGTTCTGGCGGGATAACAGGAAGCACACGCATGATCATCCACTCTGGTCTGTTGATCATTCTTGTATTAGCACCTCTCAATGCTTCTACCACGTTCAATCTCTTAAGAGCTTCTGTTCTTCTTTGTTTTGAACCTTCGTTGTGAGCTTTGTGTCTCAAGTCGAAAGACAATGCATCAAGATCGATTCTTTTTAAAAGATCTTCCACAGCTTCAGCCCCCATTCTGGCGATGAATTTGTTTGGATCAGAATCATCAAGATACTGGTTTTCTACAGGAAGAGTTTCCATGATATCAAGATACTCTTCTTCTGTAAGGAATTCCATATTTTCAAAATCAGAACCGTCTAATTTTTTAGCAATACCTTGCTGAATCACTACATATCTTTCGTAGTAGATGATCATATCTAATTTCTTAGAAGGAATTCCTAAAAGGTATCCGATTTTGTTTGGTAATGAACGGAAATACCAGATGTGTGCAATTGGAACTACAAGGTTGATGTGCCCGATTCTCTCTCTTCTTACTTTTTTCTCAGTAACTTCTACTCCACAACGGTCACAAACGATCCCTTTGTAACGAATTCTCTTGTATTTACCACAAGCACATTCGTAATCCTTTACAGGACCAAAGATTTTCTCACAGAATAGCCCATCTCTTTCAGGCTTGTGAGTTCTGTAGTTAATAGTTTCCGGTTTTAAAACCTCCCCTCTTGAGTCTTGTAAAATAGACTCCGGTGAAGCTAAACCGATGGTTATTTTATTAAATCTACTTGATTTATTTTTATTTGACATTTTTTGTTATTTGAGATTTGACATTTGAAATTTGAGATTAATGAATCTCTAAAAATTTTATTTTAATTTTTGTTTGAAATCTGCGTACAGAATTTCAAATTTCAAATAAATTAATTTCAAATGGAATTTATTCCTCAAGTCTTACGTCTAATCCAAGACCTTGTAACTCGTGAAGTAATACATTGAATGATTCCGGAATACCTGGTTCAGGCATAGATTCACCTTTTGCAATTGCTTCATAAGTTTTTGCTCTACCAATCACGTCATCCGACTTCACAGTAAGGATCTCTCTCAGGATGTTAGATGCACCGAATGCTTCAAGTGCCCAAACCTCCATCTCTCCGAATCTCTGACCTCCGAACTGAGCTTTACCTCCTAACGGCTGCTGAGTAATCAATGAGTAAGGACCGATAGAACGTGCGTGCATTTTGTCATCAACCATGTGTCCTAATTTCAGCATGTAAATAACCCCTACAGTCGCAGCCTGAGTAAATCTTTCTCCGGTACCACCATCATAAAGGTAAGTGTGACCGAATTTAGGAAGACCTGCTTTGTCTGTATATTCAGTAATCTGATCAAGAGTTGCTCCATCGAAGATTGGTGTAGCGAACTTCATACCCAGCTTCTGACCAGCCCATCCAAGAACTGTTTCATAAATCTGACCGATGTTCATACGGGAAGGTACCCCAAGTGGATTCAATACGATATCTACAGGTGTTCCGTCTTCCAGGAATGGCATATCTTCTTCACGAACGATTCTTGAAACGATACCTTTGTTACCGTGACGTCCTGCCATTTTATCTCCTACATTCAGTTTACGTTTCTTAGCGATGTAAACTTTAGCCAGCTTCATGATACCTGCAGGAAGTTCATCTCCGATTGAAATAGCAAATTTCTCACGGTTTTTAACTCCTTGAATGTCGTTATATTTGATTTTGTAATTGTGAATCAATTGTTTGATCAATTCATTCTTGTCAGCGTCTACTGTCCAGTCTGAACCGCTAACGTTTACATAATCTTCAACTGAAGTTAATAACTTGTGAGTGAATTTCACACCTTTACCGATGATTTCTTCGTCAAGGTCGTTTTGTACCCCCTGAGAAGTTTTACCGCTTACCAGTGTATTTAATTTTTCAATTAACGTATTTCTCAACTCGTCAAACTTAGCCTTGTAAGTGTTTTCAATTTCTTCAAGTTTAAGTTTTTCTTCAGTTCTTTTCTTTTTGTCTTTGATGTTTCTTGAGAACAATTTCTTGTTGATAACAACACCTCTTAATGATGAGTCTGCTTTCAGTGAAGCATCCTTCACATCACCAGCTTTATCACCGAAGATTGCTCTAAGAAGTTTTTCTTCAGGAGTCGGGTCAGATTCACCTTTTGGAGTAATTTTACCAATCATGATATCTCCAGGCTTCACTTCAGCACCGATTCTGATCATACCGTTCTCGTCAAGATCTTTCGTAGCTTCTTCAGATACGTTTGGAATATCTGCTGTAAGCTCTTCCATACCTAATTTAGTATCACGAACTTCAAGAGAATATTCATCTACGTGGATTGAAGTAAACCAGTCCTCACGTACAACTTTTTCGTTGATTACGATTGCATCCTCGAAGTTGTACCCTTTCCAAGGCATGAACGCTACCACTAAGTTTCTACCAAGAGCCAATTCTCCTTTTTCAGTAGCATACCCGTCGCAAAGTACCTGTCCTTTTTCCACTACATCACCTACTCTTACGTTTGGTCTTAGGGTAATGGTTGTACTCTGGTTCGTTTTTCTGAACTTAGTAAGGTTGTATGTTTTAGTAGCAGACTCGAATTGTACTAAATCTTCGTCTTCGCTTCTTTCGTATTTAATAACGATTCTGTCAGCATCTACGTACTGTACTGTACCCGTACCTTCAGCGTTAATTAAAATTCTTGAATCTCTTGCAACCTGCTGCTCAAGCCCTGTACCAACGATTGGAGCCTGTGGCTTCAATAGAGGAACGGCCTGACGCATCATGTTGGATCCCATCAATGCACGGTTCGCATCATCATGTTCCAGGAATGGAATTAATGAAGCAGAAATACCGGAAATCTGGTTTGGTGCTACATCGATAAGATCTACCTGGCTAGGTTCTACTACCGGATAGTCACCATCCAATCTTGCAATGATTCTGTCTGTTTCAAATTCACCGTTGTCGCTCAATTCAACGTTTGCCTGAGCAATTACTTTAGATTCTTCATCTTCCGCATTTAAGTAGATAGGATCTGCGTTAAGCTCAATCTTACCGCCTTCTACTTTTCTATATGGAGTTTCGATGAAACCTAGTCTGTTGATTTTAGCATAAATACCTAAAGATGAAATCAAACCGATGTTTGGTCCTTCCGGAGTTTCAATCGGACAAATTCTTCCGTAGTGAGTGTGGTGAACGTCTCGAACCTCGAAACCTGCTCTTTCTCTTGATAAACCACCAGGCCCCAGTGCAGATAATCTTCTCTTGTAAGTGATCTCTGATAGAGGGTTGGTTTGGTCCATAAACTGAGAAAGCTGGTTGGTACCAAAGAACGAGTTGATTACTGATGTCAATGTCTTTGCATTTACAAGGTCAAGCGGAGTAAAGATTTCGTTATCTCTAACGTTCATTCTTTCCTTGATTGTTCTTGCAATTCTTGAAAGACCTACCCCGAACTGTCCAGCCAACTGCTCACCAACAGTTTTAATTCTTCTGTTGGATAAGTGGTCAATATCATCAACCTCTGCTTTAGAGTTGACAAGCTCGATTAAGTGTCTTACAATAGCAATGATATCTTCTTTTGTAAGAACCTCAGTTGTCGTTGGAATGTTAAGACCTAGCTTTTTGTTCAATCTGTAACGTCCAACTTCACCTAATGAATATCTCTGCTCAGAGAAGAATAATTTTTCAATGATTCCTCTTGCTGTTTCCTCATCTGGCGGATCTGCGTTTCTTAACTGACGATAAATATACTCTACCGCTTCTTTTTCAGAGTTAGTAGGGTCTTTTTGTAATGTATTCTGGATGATAGAGAATTCGTTGCTGTTTTCTTTGTGAATCAGGATTGACTTCACACCAGCATCAAGAATAAGATCCAAATGTTCTTTTTCAAGAATCGTTTCTCTATCCAGGATGATTTCGTTTCTTTCAATAGAAACTACCTCACCTGTATCTTCGTCTACGAAATCTTCGAACCAGGTGTTCAATACTCTCGCAGCCAATGTTCTTCCTTCTACTTTTTTAAGGGCAGCTTTAGAAACTTTCACTTCTTCAGCAAGGTCAAAGATCTGAAGGATATCCTTGTCAGATTCGTAACCGATTGCTCTTAATAAAGTTGTTAATGGTAATTTTTTCTTACGGTCGATATACGCGTACATTACGCTGTTGATATCAGTTGTAAATTCCATCCAAGATCCTTTGAAAGGGATAATTCTTGAATAGTAAAGTTTGGTTCCGTTTGCGTGGTAAGTTTGTCCGAAGAATACACCAGGTGAACGGTGAAGCTGCGTAACGATAACTCTTTCAGCACCATTGATGATAAAAGAACCACTTGGCGTCATATAAGGAACCGGACCTAAGTATACGTCCTGAACCACAGTCTGGAAATCTTCATGTTCCGGGTCAGTACAATACAGTTTAAGTCTAGCTTTTAGAGGAACTGAATAAGTAAGTCCTCTTTCCACACACTCATCGATTGAATAACGTGGAGAATCTACCAGATAGTCTAAGAATTCTAATACGAATTGGTTTCTTGAATCCGTAATTGGGAAATTCTCTTGGAAAGTCTTGTAAAGAGCTTCTGTCTTTCTGGCTTCAGGAAGTGTATCAAGCTGGAAAAATTCTCTGAAAGATTCAATTTGGATATCCAAAAAGTCCGGAGTGATGATTTTTCCTTTCGCTGATGAGAAATTAATTCTCGGATTTCCTTGAGTTGTTGATTTTGTTTTACTCATAAAACTTTTAAGAAAGGGTTAAAAAATATTTTGATTCATTAAAAAATATCAGAAAAGAACAAGAAACAAGATAAAAGTAAAAGGTAAAAGTGTTTTTGGCGCTCACAAAGGACCTTAGATTCTTTTAAACTTCCTACCTGGTTCTTTCTAACTGCAACACTGGTATATCTTTTCACAGCGTAATGCAAAATATTTTTATTACTTTTGAGGCTGTATTACCGCAGTATTTATATACACGAAATCCCCTCCACTTTTACATAGTGAAAGAGTTGATTTTCAGTATTTTATAAATTTACATACAATTTTTCGCGCCAAAAGAAGGGCAAAGATACAAAAAGTTATCCACAAAAACAAATAAATCATCTCATTTTGAAACTCTTAAAAACGAGAGAGGCTGCCCAAATATGAGCACCCCCTCCACAACACAAGCTAATCCTACGATTATCTCACAATAACCTTATAAGATTTTATTTTTGGGGTTCCCGTGACTGTATAAATACAAATACCTACCTGGGCGATTTCCCGGAAACTTACAGATCATTAGTAGAACGATGGTTAATAATTTATTTTTCATTTCTATGCTATTTGATGTTTTTTTATAAATGTATTTTTTGAAAGGACAATTCTATTCTCATCTAATTTATAAATAACACCACAAAGGCGCTTATACTTATAAGATGTTACAGGATTATGAATAATGCCATCCATTCTATTAGGCAGTCGATTTACTACTTCTGAGGAAGGACATTTCAGAATTGCTGTTTTAAAAAAAGGAAAATTATCCCGGAAACCTTTATTACATAACCAATAGCTTTCTTTTTGACCGGCAGAACCGTTATACAAACCTGTCCAATAATAAACGGAAACATCAGCAAAGCAACCCCATAAATGATTGGTAATAGCTGTACCATATGAGAACCCAGGCTTTGCCCTTATTAGAGATATTATCTTCGTGTTTAGTTTTCCTATAGCCGTCAAAATCTTTAGAAGCGTAATCTTATGACCAAAGAAAAGAAGGTTATTTCTATCCAATTATTGTGTTTTTTTCAATACAAATATAATATTTTTTCAATTAAAACAATAATTAACTAACAAAAATTCACATAAAATAATTAAACACAATAATAAACATAAAAAAAATCATATGTTACCACAAAATATGCAATCATAAAAAACTATATCAGTATTAGTAATAACAATATTATATTACTATTAAAAATTAAAAGACACATTTACAAAAGCTTACATACAAAAAAGCCCGGGCAAATGCCCGGGCTTCTTTATTTATAATACAATTGAAATTATTTCAATTCTACTTCAGCACCAGCTTCTTCTAATTGCTTCTTAAGAGCTTCAGCTTCGTCTTTAGAAACACCTTGCTTAATTGCAGCAGGAGCTCCGTCTACGATATCTTTAGCTTCTTTAAGACCAGCACCAGTTAAATCTTTTACTAATTTAACGATAGCTAATTTAGAAGCACCTGCAGACTTAAGAATTACATCGAATTCAGTCTTTTCTTCAGCAGCATCACCTGCACCACCTGCAGCAACAACTACAGCAGCAGCAGCTGGCTCAATTCCGTACTCATCCTTAAGGATAGCAGCTAATTCGTTTACGTCTTTTACAGTTAGGTTTACTAGCGTTTCAGCTAAATTTTTTAAATCTGACATTGTTGTAATGTTTTTGTTGATTATTTATTTAATTTTTTGAGTGTAATTATTCAGCAGCTGGCGTTTCGTCAGTGCTTTCTGCAGCAGCTTCAGGAGCTTCAGCAGGAGTTTCTTCTACCGCAGGAGCAGCTTCTTCAGCTTTAGCTTCTACAGTTTCAGGTTTGTTTTGAAGAGCAGAAACAACTCTCTGGATTGGAGACTGAAGTAATCCGATGATTTCACCGATCATTTCTTCTCTAGACTTGATGTTAGCCAACATGTCCAGGTTGTTGTCACCAACGTAGAAAGTTTCTTGAACAAAAGCAGACTTTAAAGCTGGCTTTTCTTCTTTCTTTCTGAATCCTTGGATCAATTTCGCAGGAGCGTTTGCTGTTTCAGCAATCATTAACGCTGAGTTCCCTTTGAAAGATGGGAACATTTCAGAGTAATCAACTCCTTCAATTTGCTCCATTGCTTTTTGTAAAAGTGTATTTTTTACAACTTTCACTTTGATATTTTGTTTGAAAGCCTGTCTTCTGAAATCTGAAGATTTACCAGCGTTCAAACCTTCTAAATCTGCTACGTATACTACTTTTGCATCCTGAAGCAAATCTTTGATCTCTTGTATTGCTACAACTTTTTGGTCTTTTGTCATTGTCTTAAGGATTATTATTAGTTAACAGATTTAGTATCAATTGCAATACCTGGGCTCATTGTAGAAGATAAATAAATACTCTTCACATAAGTTCCTTTAGCAGCAGTTGGTTTCATTTTGATCAATGTCTGGATTAATTCCTGAGCATTTTCTTTGATCTTGGCAGCATCGAAAGATACTTTACCAATACCAGCATGGATAATACCATACTTGTCTACTTTGAAATCAATTTTACCTGCTTTTACTTCAGTTACTGCTTTACCAATTTCCATTGTTACAGTTCCTGATTTAGGGTTTGGCATTAAACCTCTTGGACCTAATACTCTACCTAATGGACCTAATTTACCCATTACAGCTGGCATCGTAACGATAACGTCAACATCTGTCCAACCTTCTTTGATTTTTTGTAAATATTCGTCAAGACCTACATAGTCAGCACCAGCAGCTTTAGCTTCTGCTTCTTTATCTGGAGTTACAAGAGCTAATACTTTAACATCTTTACCAGTACCGTGAGGAAGAGATACAACACCTCTTACCATTTGGTTTGCTTTTCTAGGGTCTACTCCTAATCTTACAGCGATATCTACAGAAGCATCAAACTTTGTAGTGTTCACTTCTTTTACAAGAGCTGAACCTTCTTCAAGGTTATAGATTCTTCCTTTTTCTACTTTGCTTAAAGCTTCCTTTTGCTTTTTAGTTAATTTTGCCATTTCTTTAAGTTTTAAGCGTTAGTTGGTTTAGTTCCTGTTACTCTTAATCCCATAGATCTGGCAGTACCTGCAACCATAGAAAGAGCAGAGTCCATTGTAAAACAGTTAAGATCCGCCATTTTATCTTCAGCGATTTTCTTTACCTGTTCCCAAGTTACAGAACCTACTTTGTTTCTGTTTGGTTCACCAGAACCTCCCTTGATCTTAGCTGCATCCATTAGCTGGATTGCTGCAGGTGGAGTTTTAATAACGAATTCAAAAGATTTGTCTTCGTATACTGTAATTACTACAGGTAAAACTTGCCCTGGCTTATCTTGGGTTCTTCCGTTAAATTGCTTACAAAACTCCATGATGTTCACACCTGCAGAACCCAATGCTGGACCTACTGGTGGAGAAGGGTTAGCTGCGCCACCTTTCACCTGAAGCTTTACCATTTTAAAGACTTTCTTAGCCATTGTTTGTTTTTTAAATTTGAATAATTAATGAGTTTGGAAGCATTTATTATTCAGTAGGTTATGCACTCACATAACAATAAACCTACTTTTTGGACTGCAAAAGTATAAAATATTTTTGAAATAGCAAACGGAAATTGCTGATTTTTAAAAGTTTTAGAAAAATAAATCATGTTTCCCTGTCAAAGAATTGAAAATACAGTCAGTAAAAACGAAAACGGTTATTTTATGCAAATAACCGTTTTAAAATATTTTAAAAGGAAGGCTGATTAAAAACCTGAAGGTTTATTAATTGTTTTTGTAGAACCGTCGTTTCCTCCAAGATCATCATTGATATCGTTTATATTTTGCTTTTCAATTAATCTTTTGTAAGCCATCAGATAAAGATCAACCGTAAAGTTATTATAGGTTCTTGATGGTGTAGTTGTGTTGGTGGCAATCATTCTGCTATCTGTAAATCTAGCTCTGACATGCCATGTTCCGTTACTTTTGAAAGCCACTACATCCGGTGATCCCTGTTTGTTATCATTCACACCGTTGTCGCCATAATCAAGCATTACACTCGTATTTCCATCGTTCAGCTTGAAGGAATAATTGTGGAGGATAACCAAAAAGTTGTTGGCATCAATTTTAGTATCATAATCTGTAATGCCTGTTCCAGGTACACCGGTAAGGGTAAGTTTAAGATAATTGAACAGCCCGCTGCTTTCCAAAGCCGGATCATACAATTGTAAGGCATTCTGCGAAGTGGCTAAAAAGCTTCCTCCTGTCATCGTAGGTTCTCCCGGATTTCTTAAATATAAGGAATTCGTATATGTTTTTCCATTAACATCAAGTGTTTCTGCGGGATTAGCAGTGTTGATCCCTACTTTTCCTTTCTGGGCGTTTAAAAACATCCCAAGACATAGGATTATTGTGATATAAATTTTTCTTTCCATAGTTTTTTTATTGAAGGCCCAGTGGCGTATTGGTTGATACTCCTGAATATCCCGGTGAAACGGATGCTGAAACAGAACCGTTAAAAGTTCCCCAGTCTTTCACTAAGGATTTTTCAAAGACATTTAAGGTAAGTGTCCAGGTTCCATTGATGGAAGAAACAGTTCCTGCTCCTTTAAAAGCTAAATTAATAGCATGGTACTGTTTACCACCGCTGGTCACCTGTGTAATTTCAGTTGAGTAAGAACCATACGATTTAGGGTTGGTACTTGTGTTCGCTGCTGAAACCGCTCCTGTAAAAACAGCACCTGTAATAGCCACCACATATTTACTTGCATCTAATCCTGTATTGAGATTCACAACTTCATCCTGTCTTACATTTTTCAATACAACATTATACATATTTACAGGGGCTACATTACGGAGCGATATATCCAGCAGCTTCACCTTACCTACCGGTGAAGTATCTTTTGACCGGGTAAGAAGAAGATAGTTTCCGCTTGCCTTTGTATTTTCAGTATCTATTAAATAAGATTCTACTAAAGTTTCCCCTTCAACATCAAGAGTTCCTTTAGGTGTTTTAGTATTTATTCCTACTTGTGCATTTATGCTTAAAGCAGCAAAACCCGTAAAGAGTATCGCAATAATTTTTTTCATAATTTATGTTTTTATTGAATTAATGGAGCTGTCGCCGCACCAGTAGTTAATCCATTAAGGTTTTGTGTTGAATTAAAATCTTTGGCGTACGACCTGTCAAACACCAGTAAGTTGAGTGTCCAGACTCCTGTAGGCAAAGAATTATCAGGAGCAAATCCCTGGTAATCTGCCTTAAGTTTCCATGTCCCTCCTGCAGAATAAGCAAAGATCTGAGGTATCGGAGTAAGCCAGTCTGCAGAGTAAGTTCTTGTAGGCTGTGTAAATCCAAAAGAAGAAATTACTACCAAAAACTTGCTGGAGTTGATCTTTGTGTCAAACTGGTTTACCCAATCTTTGTCTGTAGGATCACAGGTGATTTTAAACTGAATAAGATTAATGGGAGCCGGCGAATTAGGTACAAAAGAATCATTATACGCTGTAATTTTGTTTTCCGGCGCAGGAGATTTGATAATAAAAGTGTAATTCTCATCCGCTTTCAGTTTTTCCAGGGGTTGTTTAAAAACAATTCCTGATGTTTTCATTGTACCGTTTACGGTAAGTTCTTTTTCTGGTGTCGCAGTATTGATGCCAACCTGCGCACTCATCAACACATAGGTGCCCACCAGAGTGATCATCGAAATAATTTTTGTCATTGAGTTATGTGTTTATAAAGCTTATGCTCTTGGGTGGCTTATCTGAATTCTATTCTTATTTAAAAACAACAAAGAATGTCCATACCTCTGTAACCAGTGTATGAAATAAAAAGAATAAAATTTTGTGGATTAGCTAACAGCTTGGTTGCAAGAAGCATGCCATATGAAAGTGAATTAAGGAACTAAAAGGAACTTGATCCATAAAAAACAAAAATTATCACGTAACGGGGATAATTTAATTAAAGTAAACTTCTTTATAGAAGTAGCCAACAGACTTATGAAATTTGAAAATCAACATAATAATTTTAACAAACTTAAAAAAACTCTAGCTAGAGTGAAAAAAAATATAAAGATTCAATTTCAATATTTCATTATGAATTAATACAGATGCACAATTATTTATCGAAAAATAACTGAGAAGCATCGCCAGAGGCTATTGTTACAATAAATTGAAATGGTATCAACGAAAAAAGACCACTTTAAAAGCAGTCTTTTTATATTTTATAAGTAATGTATTATACTTTTTCTACTTGCATGTAGCTCAGCTCCATCGGAGTTTTTCTACCGAAGATCAATACAGAAACTTCAATTTTCTTTTTGTCTTCAAGAATCTTCTCAACTGTACCATTGAATCCGTTGAAAGGTCCGTCGATTACTTTAACGTTTTCACCTACTACATAAGGAATTTCAACATCGCTTGCAAATTCTGAAAGTTCATCCATTCTTCCAAGCATTCTGTTTACCTCTGATTTTCTCATTGGAACAGGATCACCTCCTTTTGTTAAACTTAAGAAAGAAATAACTCCCGGGATATTTTTAATAACGTGAGGAATCTCTCCCATCAGGTCAGCTTCAATCATCAGGTAGCCAGGATAGTAAGGTCTCTCTTTAGGAACTTTTTTACCGTTTCTAATCTGGATTACCTTTTCCATAGGAATAACCACTTGAGTAACGTACTGCTCAAACCCTAAACGTTTGATTTCTGTCTCAATATAGTTTTTCACTTTATTTTCCTGTCCGCTGATTGCTTTCAGCACATACCATTTCAATTCGCTCATTATGGAAAATACTTAATTATTAATTGAACAAGTTGATTAGCATTCCTATTATGTTGCTGATTGCTTTTGAAAACAATTCATCAACTCCAAAGGTAAATAAAGCCAGAATAACTGTCGCAATAGTCACTACAATTGTAGAAGACTGAAGGTCAGCCCATTTTGGCCATTCAACTTTATGTCTGAATTCGTTATAAGAACCTTTTAAAAAATCGACAAATGAACTCATAATTTATATTTGCACGGGCACAAGGATTCGAACCCTGATCAACGGTTTTGGAGACCGGTATCCTACCATTGGACGATGCCCGTAGTTAAAAAAAGCTCCGTAAAGAGTGTTCCTTACGGAAGCTTTTTATATTGTTTTAGATGTGGATTAGTCGATGATTTCAGTTACCTGACCTGCACCTACTGTTCTACCACCTTCTCTGATCGCGAATCTAAGACCCTCGTTAAGAGCGATTGGCTGAAGTAATTCAACAGTGATTGTTAAGTTATCACCAGGCATTACCATTTCTACACCTTCTGGTAAGAAGATCTCACCTGTAACGTCAGTAGTTCTTACGTAGAACTGAGGACGGTATTTGTTGTGGAATGGAGTGTGACGTCCACCTTCTTCTTTAGAAAGGATATAAACCTCAGCTTTGAATTTTTTGTGTGGCTTAACTGAATCTTTCTTAGCGATAACCATACCTCTCTTGATGTCAGTTTTTTCAATACCTCTCAACAATAGACCTACGTTATCACCAGCTTCACCTCTGTCTAGGATTTTTCTGAACATCTCAACCCCTGTAATAGTAGAAGTTAATTTTTCATCACCCATACCTACGATATCAACTGGATCACCAGTGTTGATAACACCAGCCTCGATTCTACCAGTTGCAACAGTACCTCTACCTGTAATAGAGAATACGTCTTCGATTGGCATTAAGAATGCTTTATCCTGATCTCTAACAGGCTGCTCGATCCAAGTATCAACTGCATCCATTAATTCTTCAACAGTCTTAACCCACTTCTCGTCTCCGTTAAGAGCTCCAAGAGCAGATCCCTGGATTACTGGAGAGTTATCTCCGTCATATTCGTAAGTAGATAATAAATCTCTAAGTTCAAGTTCAACAAGCTCTAAAAGCTCAGCATCATCCACCATGTCAACTTTGTTCATGAAAACAACGATTCTTGGTACGTTTACCTGACGGCAAAGTAGGATGTGCTCTCTAGTTTGAGGCATTGGTCCATCAGTTGCAGCACATACTAAGATAGCTCCATCCATCTGAGCAGCACCAGTTACCATGTTCTTAACATAGTCGGCGTGACCTGGACAGTCAACGTGTGCATAGTGTCTGTTTTCAGTTTCGTACTCGATGTGAGCTGTATTAATAGTGATACCTCTTTCTTTTTCTTCTGGAGCAGAGTCAATAGAAGAGAAATCTTTCTTCTCAGCAAGACCCTTGTTAGCTAATACACTACTGATAGCTGCAGTAAGTGTAGTTTTACCATGGTCAACGTGACCAATAGTACCAATGTTCAAGTGTGGTTTGTTACGATTAAACGTTTCCTTTGCCATGATTTAAAATTATTTATTTATTGTTTTTCAAATTTTCGGTGTGCAAATATAATGAATTTTTAAATACCAAAAACTTTTTATTAAAAAAACTTTCAATATTATCATCCAGTGAAGGACAAACCTTATATTTCAACGTATTGAGACTGCAAATTTACACATTTTTCCGGATTGAAAAAATCTTTCTGAAACCTTTTATGAAAAAGCCTGAAACCCAATATAAAAAATAAGTTTCAGAAAGCAGCATTCACTCTTAGCTGTATTTATTTCAGAATATTATTCCGATCAGTCTTCCTTAATGACCGAATCAATAGATACAATGAAAATAAAAACGCACTTCCCAGCACAATAAGAGGTGTGGAAAGTTTGCAGAATGCAATAAGGGAGAAGAAACCGTTTATCACAGACCCCATTGTATTAATATTAAAAATTTTCAGTACTAAAAGGTAAAGGATCACTACTGCAATAGCTGCTTTCCTATATTCCGGATTAAATATTCTGAGCATCCCATTCTTTATCCGGTTTCTGAAACCTGACGGCAGAAGCCATGCCGGAATAAAAAGACTGTAAAGTCCTATGGAATTCATAAAAGATATATTCAGCATCAATAATACATTAAGGTGAAAGAAAATAGTTACCAGCAACATATACCTGAAAAATTTCGGGGACATGAACGCTACAATAAAAACCATTTCAAAAATAACAGTAAAATAATCCAGGGCTTCCCAGAATATTTTAGAATTAATTCCTTCATAAAAATCCGAAAGCAGATCGTTCCACCCTATAATAAACCTATATTGCGTAAAAAATATCTGAGTATACTGAGTGTCAGTGCTTAGCCAGCCTCCCAGAATTTTAGAAAACCCGGCAGTAAACATTCCGAAGCTGAAAATCAAACTTATCATAAACAGAGGCCACGATTTTGCCAGCTCATCCGTTTCTTTTACGGGCTCAGGAAAGAAGCTAAAGGTTTTGTTCCAGGGAGAGAATGCCATTATCATGATCGGAAGTGTATAAATAAAATCGTGATTCACTTTTCCAAACGAATAGGCATAATTATTCGTCAGTACATACAGGATCATATACAATATTGCAAATATTCTAGGTTTATATCCTATCAGTATCAACAATAAACATGCGTAGATCATATATCTGCAAAGTACAAAAAATGCTTCAGAAGGGACAATATCAGTGAAAGACAGGATGCTGATAGGCGGATGCATAGCACTGTTAGGAATAGAATGGATCCAGCTGTTATCTGCTACTCCCGACCATAACAGAAACATGGAAAAGAATATCCTGTAAAATGCCAGGAACTCATAGCTGGGACGGTAAGAAACAAAGGGAAGTTCTTTTAGTTTATTCATCATTATTAGTTTAAAAAACGATAACTCAGTACAGTATCATACACTGATTTCTGGGTCATTTTTCTTGTGGTTATATCAAAATCTTTAGTTTCATTGATCACCTGTATAGCGGCGACTTTTTTACCGGGAAATCTTTTCTCCAGTCTGTTTACAATGAATTTTTTACTTTCTTCCATATCCACTTTTTTAATGTTCCGGTTAAGGATAGATTTTTTCAACAGGTAAAGCCTCTTTTTATAAGGAGGAAGGGAATTCACACGGCTGTCCAGAACCGGATATTTCCTTGGAAAAAGCAAATTCTGAATAAGGGTAATCTGTATGGTTCTCGGTATACTTTCTCCCAGATAATCATTATTGACCAAAATACTGTCTGATCCGTCTTTAAAAAAGACATGGGAAGTGGTTTTGGTAAAATTAATATATTTTCCATCTTTTATGGGATAGGATGCAAATCCCGGAAAGTTAAATGAAGGATAGGTTTCTTCAATATTAATCTTAAAAACCAGTTGCAGAGGAAGCAAGACGATTAAAAAGCCAAACAAAAAAAGAACTCTTTTTTTGTAGCGTTTCATTTTGTGTTTTAACATTTGTGTATAAAGATGAGGGATTAATTATAAGATATCACTTGTTTATTTTTCTAATTGCCCAATTTAATTATTTTATTTGAAATCAGACGACAAGAAATAAAAAAATCGCCTTAGGAATTTCCAAAGGCGAAATATTATAACAAAATTAAATTGATTGCAGTTTTCTTGTTCTGTTGAAGATCCAGAAAATAATCGGGAAAATAAGCAGGGTAAGCACTGTAGCTGTAATCAGTCCTCCGATAATGACAATTGCGAGAGGTTTCTGAGACTCCGATCCGATTCCTGTAGACAAGGCAGCCGGCATAAGCCCGATGGAAGCCATCAATGCTGTCATAATGACAGGTCTTGTCCTGGATTTTACTCCATTTAATATAGCGGTATCGATATCCATTCCGTCTTTAACATTCTGGTGGAATTCTGTAATAAGGATTACCCCGTTCTGGATACAAATTCCCAGGAGAGCAATCATTCCTACTCCGGCAGAGATTCCAAAATTGATTCCGGTAACATGTAAAGCGATGATTCCTCCAATCAAAGCAAAAGGTACGTTCGCTAATACCAGAAGAGAATCTTTCATATTGCCGAACAGAATAAACAGCAGGAAGAAAATCATCAGAATACTCACCGGTACTACCTGCGCCAGTCTGTGTGAGGCACGCTGCTGGTTTTCAAACTGACCTGTCCATCCTATTGAATAACCGTCCGGAAGTTCAATCGTTTCTACTTTTTTCTGAGCATCCGCAATCGTACTTCCCAAATCCCGGTCACGGATGGAGAATTTAACCCCGATGTATCGCTTGATATTGTCTCTGTAAATAAATGCGGCTCCGTTATCTTTAACAATGGTGCTTATTTCTTTTAAAGGAATCTTTGCTCCATCCTGTGTAGGAACCATCAAAGCAGCAATGTCATTTTCATTGGTTCTGTATTCCTGAGAATACCGAAGACGGATCGGGAACTTTCTTTCCCCATCAAACATTTCAGAGGCAGTTTTTCCACCAAATGCCATTTCCAGCACAGCCTGAGCATCTGCGGGCATCACTCCATAAGCGGCCATTTTATCTCTGTCCAAAACCACGCTTACTTCCGGCTGGCCGATATTTTTAATAATTCCCGGATCCTTCACGCCTTGTACGTCTTTAATTTTAAGCAAAACTTCGTGGGCTAATTTGTCAAGGGTTTCCAGGTTATCACCATAGATTTTGATTCCGTTTTCAGCTTTAAAACCAGCCACTGCTTCTGCTACGTTATCGGAAATCGGCTGGGAGTAGTTGAAAGTAATTCCCTGATAACTTCTGAGTTTTTTGCCTATTTCATTGATCAGTTCGTCATAAGTAATCTTACGCTTCCATTCTTCTCTTGGCTTAAGGTTTACTGCAAACTGTACAAATCCGAATCCGTTGGGGTCGGTTCCATCATTACTTCTTCCCGTCTGGGCGAGCACATCTGTCACTTCGGAAAAGCTCATAATGTCCTTCTTTAAAAGATCAGCTGTTTTCAAAGATTCTTTTAATGAGGAGCTCATCGGCATTTCGGCTGTGATCCACAATGAACCTTCATTCAACTGGGGCAGGAATTCTGTTCCAAGGAATTTACCCGAAAACAAAGTAACAGCCAGAAAGGAAATCGCTACAATCATACTCATCTTCTTATGCCTGAACGTTAAATTAAAGCCTTTCAAAACGATTCTGTCCCAGAAGTTCACAAACGGATTATTTTTTTCTCTTACATTTTTATTCAAAAGGATATGCGAAAGAACAGGAACAAGAGTTAATGTAAATATCAATGCTCCCATTAATGCAAACCCTAATGTAAATGCCAACGGAGAAAACATTTTTCCTTCTACTTTCTGGAATGAGAAAATGGGAATCAAGGAAGTAATGATGATTAATTTTGAAAAGAAGATGGCTTTTCCCAGTCCTGTTCCGGTTTGCTTAATCCATCCTCCCTTGGCGAGTTTATTAAACTTCTCTGTCCCGTACTTATGCGCTTTATGATCCAGCATTACGAAAAGGCCTTCCACCATGACGACGGCTCCGTCTATGATAATCCCGAAGTCTACTGCTCCCAAAGAAAGCAGGTTCGCACTCATCCCTGCCAGTTTTAAACATAAAAAGGCAAACAATAAGGATAATGGGATAATGATGGAAACAATCAGCGTGGTTCTCCAGTCTGCCATAAAGATCAAAACAATAACCGTTACCAGTACAATACCTTCAATAAGGTTATGCATTACGGTATGAGTGGTAAAATCCATCAGATTGTCACGATCGTAGAAAGTCACCATTTTAACATCTTTCGGAAGTACTTTCTCATTAAGCTCTTTAATTTTAGCCTTCACACCAACTAAAACTTCTCTCGGGTTCTCCCCTTTTCTCATAACAACGATTCCTTCTACCGTATCATCATGATGATTAAGAGCGGCCTGCCCTACTCTGGGCATGGAACTTTCATGAACTTCTGCAACATTTTTTACCAAAACAGGGTTTCCACTGTCATTCTGAATGGTAATATTTCCAATATCTGCAACAGATTTTACCAAACCTATACCTCTTACCACATAAGCCTGACCATTTTTTTCAATGACATCTCCTCCTACGTTCAGGTTACTTTTGGTGACAGCATCATATACCTGAAGCGGCGTAAGGTTGTATTTATCCAATGCCCTCGGATCGATACTCAGTTCAAAAACTTTATCCTGTCCTCCGAAAACATTGATATCCGCAACGCCGGGAACTCCTCTTAAAGCACGGTCTATTACCCAATTCTGCAGGGTAAGCAGCGCCCGGGAATCTTTGGTTTTACTTTCGAGCGTATATCTGAAAATTTCACCGGTTGGCCCGTAGGGTGGCTGTACTTCGGGATCTACCTCATCAGGAAGGCTAATGGTTCTTAACTGGTTATTGACCTGATTTCTGGCAAAAGTATCGTCCACCCCGTCGTCAAACAGAATTTTAACAATAGAAAGCCCAAACATGGTGGTACTTCTCACACTTGTTTTCTTTTGAACCGGGCTCATCGCCAATTCAATGGGAGTCGTGACAAAACGCTCTACTTCTTCTGCACTACGCCCATTCCATTGGGTGATGATGACAATCTGAGTATTGGTTACATCCGGAAAAGCTTCAATAGGCATGTTTTTGAAACTTATAAAGCCGGAGATGGCTAAAATCGCTACCCAGATAAAGGTAAATGCTTTATTTTTTAATGAAAAAGCAATTATATTTTTTATGAATTTATTCATGATAG
The DNA here is from genome assembly GCF_003182335.1 of Chryseobacterium sp. AG844. NCBI lineage: Bacteria > Pseudomonadati > Bacteroidota > Flavobacteriia > Flavobacteriales > Weeksellaceae > Chryseobacterium > Chryseobacterium sp. AG844. The sequence continues at coordinate 374,456 of NZ_QGTV01000001.1, forward strand.
ATACATTGATGACCTAAAAAAGCTGTTAAAGAAAAATGTCAGTATTCTTAATGGTTTAATAAGACTAGCTGTTCAATGAACGGTAGATCAGCAGCTGGTTGTTGGTAATTACTTCTTCTCCTTCTTTCAGACCGTCTGCAATATAGGTGACATCACCAACCTGCTTTAATACTTTGATTTCCCTGATCTTCACATCTGTCCTGGATTTAAAAATCACTACGAAGCTTTTATTATCATCAAAAATCACTGCTTTGGAAGGAACGGTAAGTGTAGAGTTGCTTTCCAGGCTGGTAACTTTTATCGTGGCTTTACTCTCTGGGATCAAAAGTCCGTTGGCATTGTCCAATACGACTCTTACCTGCATGGCATTGGTCTGCGGATCAATAATCTTGAAAATTTTATCAATTTTTCCATCAAAAACTTTGTCCGGATAAGATAGAGTAGATACCTGAGCTTTCATTCCAAGACTGATTTTATCAATATCAGATTCATTGACATTCATAATCGCCCATACATTGATGGTGTTGGCCACATCAAAAATATTATCACTTCTGTCACTTCTCAGCTGCATATCTTTATTGATACTTTTCTGAACAATATAACCGCTGATAGGTGCTACCACACTGTATATATTCCCGGTTTTTACATTATAAACCGTACTTACTGCTGCAGCTCTCTGTAACTGATCTTCGGCTTTTTGCAACTGGCTTTTAGCTTCCAGTACATCTCTTTCGGTATTCAGTTTTCCTTCATAGAGTTCTTTCGCGACACGAAGGTTATTTTTTGCCACTACCAGATCTGTTTTTGCATCACTAACATCCTTCTGAATTTCTGCAAGTTCAGTACTTCTGATGGTAGCTAAAACCTGTCCTTTTTTTACATAGTCGCCCAATTCTACATTGACGCTCATCACGTTTCCTCCAACTAATGGGTAAACATCTATGTAACTGTTTTTGTCTGCGGAGATTTTTCCGTAAAAACTGTATTCGTCTTCTATATTTCTTTTTTCAACCTTTGCCAGGGAAATAGAGTTCAGCATTGTATTGCTGAGTTCAAATCCTTTTTTGGTGTGAATATTTTTCTCTTCCTCTTTTTTTGAACAGGCTATTAATGAAATAACCATCAATACGGGAATAATATATGTTTTCATGATTTTAATAGAAGATTTTCGTTTGTACTAGTTGATTAAGCTGTTCTGCAGACTGCATGATCTCATTTTTCATATCGTAGATCTGAAGGGCTGTTTCCCTGTAGCTGTCCATAAAGTCTGTGAATTCAATCAGGTTAACATTTCCCTTTCTGAAATTGTTCAGCATTCCGTTATAAACAAGCTCCATATTCTGAAGATCCGTCGTTTTCACATCCTGCAGCTGATCATATTGTGCTTTCCAGGTTTTGTAGGCAGACTGGACTTTAGTTTCCAGAGTCAGCTTTTGAAAGTCTGCATTTTTCTGGTTTTGTTGAATCGCATAATTTGCTTTTATCACATTCCCCTGGTTGGCTTTCCATAGCGGCAAAGGAATTCCCAAGGTTAGATTCGCTTCGTTATTAAAAGTTCCTCCCGCCTGATCCCATGCAGCTCCTACTGTAACATCAGGGACATTCAGTGATTTCTGCCATTGTGCATACAGCTTACTGTTATCAATAAGCTTTAGATTATACCGGTAATCTGCATTATTTTCCAAGGCTTTACCTTTCAACTCTTCTTCATTACCGAAAGGCTGTGCTGCCAAAGCTTCTTTAGCTTCGGTTTCGGACATCGTTGGCTCTATTTCTTCTGAAACTCCTGTCAGAACTTTCAGATTCTGTTCAAAATCAAGAATATTTTTGTTGATCTCCAGCTTATCATGATTGAGTTGTATAACTATGCTCTGTAATCTGACAGCATCTTTAAGAGAAACATTTCCTTTGGAAGACTGTACACGGTAAGCATCTAAGAGATCATTCATATATCCCAGCTGCCTGTTGGTGTTTTCCAGTTTTAGTTTTTCATAATAAAGATTGAAATAAGCAGAACGAAGCTGATATCGTAAATCTACCAGCAATTGGGAAAACTGAAGCTGGGCCAGTTCTTTATTGGACCTGGCAAAAGCAATTTCATTTTTCTTTTTGCCACCCATATAAATTAATTGAGTAATACCTGCTCCCTTAGAATGTCCTACATCAAAAAACTTTTTGTCCTGCGGATTGTAAGCATTGAACTGTCCGCTTAATTGAGGTAATTCCCAGATTTTAGCCTGCAGAATATCCGCATCAGCCATATTGATATTGTACTGTTCGGCGAGCAGCTGGAGGTTGTTCTTCTGAAACGCTTCTTCGCATTCCAAAAGAGACATCTGCTGTTGTGCCGCCATGAATGAGGAAACGGCGAGGCACAGCACTGCAATTCTGTTCATTATTTTTATTTTTAAATCACAAAATTGCTTTGATGCGATTAAAAGAAACTTAAATGACGCTTAAAAAAATATTAAAATAGGCTTGAGCAGGCCGTTTATCCAATAAATCACCGGATAAAACAAGTGAATTTTTCTCTAATTATTGAATTTTTGTTAAAAAAACCAATCGCAGGTTTAACAAAAAACAACTGTTTTATATCAGTTGTTTTTCATTTATTTTTTAAAACTTAGGGTAAACTTATTGATGAAATCTGCTGGTGAAGAATATACAATATCTGCATCATGATATTCCAGAATCCTTTTGACAATTCTAAGACCTAATCCTGACCCCGCTATATTCTGTGCATTATTTCCTCTCGTGAAAGCTTCAAACAGTTTAGCCTGCTCATCTTCAGAAATAGTATTACCATGAGAAATAACTTCGATGGAAAGATTATCATTGGTTTCAGTAATCAGGACCTTCACCTCCGTATTGTCCGAATACACAGCAGCATTTTTAAACAGGTTGATAAAGACAATCACTAATAATGACTGAATTCCCTTGATGGTTAAGAATGCATTTTCAAAACTATTTTCATTGATCAGAAAATCCAGTTTCAGCTGTGGATAACTTTTCTCTACAGCTTCAAAAGCTTCAAAAATAACTTCATCAATTCTTACTTCCTCATAAATACTCTGGATATTTTCTTTATCAAATTTTGTCAGCAGCAAAAGCGAGTTGGTCAGATCGGACAGTTGATATACATCTCTCTGGATTTGCTTTAAAGATGATAATGTCTCCGGAGAATGTTCTTCAAACTTAATCAGGTTTTCCAGTTGAAAGGCCATTCTTGTTATTGGGGTTCTGATCTCATGCGAAGCACTGGCAGTAAAATCTTTTTGGGACTGAAATACATCATCCAGCCTTCCAATCATTGTATTAAAAGATTTTGCCAGAACGCTTACTTCATCATTTGACTGTTCTACCGGGATCTGTGTGGTGAGTTTATGGGCAGTAACTTCAGAAATTTCTTTGTTCAGATCTTCCAAAGGACGGAGGAACTTTTCCACAAAATAATAGCTGAAGAAACCAATAAGCATAGTACTCATCACATACGCTGTAATCAAAAGATATTTAAGATATCCCAATTTGGATTTTCCATTGGTATCAAATGCACTTGTAAGGATATAATAATTTTCACCATTGATATTCCTGAGCGCGGCGTAAATTTCCGGGACGGTTTTTTCCGTATAGATAATCTTCTTTTTGTCCAGCTCTTTAAGCATGGCACTGTCCCAAATGACATTCCTGTCTTTAATCGTGCTGTAGATGAGTTCTTTTTTTTCGTTGAAAATTAAAATCTTTTCATTCAAAAGGATATTATCTGAATTTTCATTGAAAAAAACTGGTGCTTCTTCTTCAAAGTCTTTGGATTTTGAAATGAAATGGGAAGTAAATTCAAGCCTCTGCCTGAATCTTTCTTTAAATTCATCTCTTCTGAAATCATTAAAAGATAAATAAATGACCGCCATCACCATCCCAAAAAGTAGTGAGAAGGCGATACTGATCGTTAGGGCTATCTTTCTTTTTAAAGACATTTATAATGGACTTAGGTAGTATCCGAAACCTGAACGGGTGTGGATCAGTTTTATTTTAAAATCTTTATCAATCTTTTTCCTCAGAAAATTGATATAAACTTCTACGGTATTGGTATTCGTATTAAAATTATGTTCCCATACATGTTCTGTAATCTGTTGTTTGGAAACCGTTCTTCCCTGCGCTTCCGCAAGATAAACCAACAGCTGGAATTCTTTTAATGTAAGTGTTATTTCATTTCCTCCACGATAGACCTTCTGTTCTGTTTTATTGATAATAAGATCGTCAACTCTTAGAATATCCTGATCTGCATTATCAGAAGGTGCCTTTCTTCTCAACAGCGAATTGATTCTTAAAAGAAGTTCTTCAAACTGAAAAGGTTTTACCAGATAATCATCGGCCAGTCTTGTGAAAGCATCTTTTTTATCAGAGATATCCCCATAAGCAGAGATGATAATGATGGGTGTATTTTTGTCAAAAGAGCGGATCGTCTGGCAGACATCAAGTCCATTTATCTTAGGAACATTAATATCAAGTAAATACAGATCATAACTACTGTTTTTTATCTGGCGGAGAAAAGTTTCCCCGTCATAGATTTTATCACAATTAAAATTATTTGATTCTAAAAATCTGCACAACTCTGCAGACAGAATGAGATCATCTTCCAGTAAAAGAATATTCATCAAAAATTTATTTTACACGAATTTAACGAAAATTTTCAGGAGTTTAAAAAGTATAAATAAAAATACAAGTTTCAGGGTTGGTTATTAATTAAATTGAATAAAAAACCAAACTGACAGTGTCTTACCTGAAAAATTGATAAGATCAGTACAATCATAAGGCTTATAAAAAATTCTTTGTTTAGCGTTATTTTACTCTCTTCCAGTTTTCGGATAGGCAAAATAGATGTTAAAAATAATAACAACATCATAAAGTGTATATGAAGCCATCTTCCCCAATCTAGGGCAATAATAAATAATGGGATTGTGATGATACAACATAATGTGAATCCTAATAAAATCTTTTTACTGCTTGGTGTTTTAATACTTATATAATAAGCAAATACCGCAAAAATTATAACAAAACTGATTCCGTATAAGCCATAGTCCGAAATCTTCGATATAATCTGAGCTACGATATCGAAATTCTCATCCCATGTAAAAATATTATCACCTGATAAGAGTACACCTCTTTGTTCCAATATCTGCAAAGATTTTCCATTATTAATTTTTGACCCTATAAAAGAGAAAAGAAACATTGGTATAATACAGACTGTTAAATATATTAAACTTCGTTTCAGCTTATGTTTAACATCAAAATAAAACAATGAGAATATAAAATAAGGTATATAAAAAATGATTATTTCATGGAAGAATGAAAACAAAAATATAAACCCAATAATTAAGACTTCTGTTTTTTTCCGATAAGTATTACTGCTTATATAATAAATAAAAGCACTATACACCGTAATAAAAATAATTTCTTTTCTACCTATAATATTTATATCATAATAGTAAAATAAAAAAGTAAGAGGTGTAAAAATTAAAGTTAAATATAAAGGTGATAGCTTCTTTTTATAAAGAAGTAGTATAAAATAAATGGAAAATATGATATATATAGAAAACTGAATAAAGTAAACTATCCTGTATAAAGGAATATTTGTAATGTCATGAAGCCAAATAAACAAAGTTCCCCCTAATCCTCTTCTTTTAAATCCACCGTCCTGATAATTAATAAGCCAATCTGCATAGCTCCATCCATTGTTATATTTATCGAAAAAATGTAAATTTTTATTTATATGCTTTAAAAGCATAAGAAATAATAAAACAAGAATTGTTTTATAGTTTAAAATATAAACCAGAAAGGTTTTGTTTTTTTTTCACGGAATTGTGCTTTATACTTTTTATATTTAAATATAAAAAAATTAGAGCCAACTACGGGACTTGAACCCGTGACCTCTTCCTTACCAAGGAAGCACTCTACCGCTGAGCTAAGTCGGCATCAACTAAAAAAATCACACTAAGTAGCGTGATTTTCGTTGAGCGGAAGACGGGGGTCGAACCCGCGACATTCAGCTTGGAAGGCTGACGCTCTACCAACTGAGCTACTTCCGCAATTTTGTTTCCAAAATTATTGGTAAACGCTGTGCAAAACTAAGAAAACTTATTTAATCTTGCAAGTTTTTTTATAATATAAAATGTGGGGAGAGCAGGATTCGAACCTACGAAGCCGAAGCAACTGAGTTACAGTCAGTCCCATTTAGCCACTCTGGAATCTCCCCAGATATTTTATATTAAAATGGAGCCTCCAGAGGGATTCGAACCCACGACCCCGAGATTACAAATCACGTGCTCTGGCCAACTGAGCTATGGAGGCATTTTAATAAAGGACTGAAACTGATCGAGAAACTCTACTCTACACATTCCAGTGTTAAAAAAATCACTCTTAATGGTGTGATTCTATTGAGCGGAAGACGGGGGTCGAACCCGCGACATTCAGCTTGGAAGGCTGACGCTCTACCAACTGAGCTACTTCCGCAATTTTGTTTCCAAAACTATTGGTAAACGCTGTGCAAAACTAAGAAAACTTATTTAATCTTGCAAGTTTTTTTTTATAAAAATATAAAGTGGGGAGAGCAGGATTCGAACCTACGAAGCCGAAGCAACTGAGTTACAGTCAGTCCCATTTAGCCACTCTGGAATCTCCCCAAAAGTTTATATTTTAGAGCCTCCAGAGGGATTCGAACCCACGACCCCGAGATTACAAATCACGTGCTCTGGCCAACTGAGCTATGGAGGCAAATATAAAAAAGAATTCAAAAGATCGCTGTTCCTTTTTTGCGAGTGCAAATATAGAACGGATTTTTTGAATTCTCAAATTTTTTATAAACTTTTTTTAACTTTTTTTTCTACGCCATTTCTTTTTTCTTGATTAATAGCTTTTTAGCAGTATCAACGCAAAGGTCCAGACTTTCTTCAAAACTTGTAGTGGTCTTCTTTACTACGATATCGTCTCCCGGAACCGCTAAAATAATCTCGGCAGTCTTATTGGCTTTATCCGAATTATTTTCAACTTTCAAGAACACCTTACACTCCTGAATTTTGTCATAGAAGGTATCCAATTTACTTACTTTTTTGTCGATGTGTGATTCTAGTGGTTCGTGTGGAGTTAAACCAATTGATTGTACTGAAATCTTCATAATTCTTCTTTTTTTGATGCTCGAGGGTGAGCCTGATTAAACACTTTTTTCAATTGTTCAATATTAGCATTCGTATAGACTTGAGTACTGGCAAGGCTGGAATGCCCTAATATTTTTTTCACTTTGGAGATCTCCGCCCCATTATCCAATACGTGGGTAGCAAAGCTATGCCGAAGGATGTGAGGACTTTTTTTTTCTTTCGTTGTTACAAGACTAAGGTACTTATTAACTACCACATAAACAAATTTTTCATTGAGTTTTTTCCCTTTCTTATTGACGAAAAAATATGATTTAAATTCTGTCTGCGGATTTCTTATTTCCAGATAACTTTTCAGAAGTTCAGACAATTCATTGGAAACGGGAATTACCCTTTCTTTATTCCCTTTTCCTATTACTTTTAATTCATTTCCATATAAGTCAACATTCTCAAATATCAGGCCACAAAGTTCCGCTTTACGCATTCCCGTCTGATAAAGAACCTCCATAATGCACTTTTCAAGCACGTCATGTACCTGTTCAAAAACTCTTTCATTGAGATCTGTCATTTCCTCTTTAGACATAGGAATCTGTTTTTCAGCATAAAACTTCAGGGAAGAAATTCCTTCAACGGGAGAAACTGTAATTTCACCTATTTTTAAAAGAAAAAGATAAAAACTGCGGAGAGAAGATAATTTTCTATTGATACTTCTTTTCGAAATGTCATTTTCACTCAGTTCGACAATAAAATTCCGGATAATTTTCTTGTCTGCCTTGGCTAAATTGTCAGAAGATTCTGTTCGGAGAAAGAAATGGGAAAAGTCTTCAAGGTCTTTTTGGTAGCTTGTGATGGTATGAGGAGAATATCTTTTTTCGAATTGTAAGTATTCTAAAAACTTTTCCAGCATCATAGGGTATAAAAATAAAAATTCACTCCTCAAATATAAGAATTTAAGAAGTGAATTAATATATGGTTAAGAAAAAATCTTAAGCCTGCTCTTCTTTGCTAAGCGCTCTTTGTTTGTAAGCCGCTTTTAGTCTAGCTTGTCTCAAAGTTACAGAAGGCTTAATAAACTGTTGTCTAGATCTTAATTGACGAACAGTTCCTGTTTTATCAAATTTTCTCTTGTATTTTTTTAAAGCTCTGTCGATGGATTCACCATCTTTTACTGGAATTATTAACATATTTTACATCTCATTTTGGATGGCAAAAGTAGACATTTTTTATCAGAACACAAAATATATTGCCATAAACAATCACTAATCCACCCTATGACTGTTAAAAAAACCCGTATTAAAGCCTGTTAGCAAACAATAATATTTTTATCCACAATCACTGGATATTCAATTCTTACTACCTTCAGGTTACTCATTTTATTTCCTAATTTCTATTAAAACCATCGATATTAATGAAATGTAAACAAAAAGCACTATCTTTGCATTAACTTTATTCATGGGGTTGACTGGTTTCGACAGCAAGACCAATGGGTAAGTAAGCATGCAGAGAACCGTAGCGCGATCTCTATAATCCCTTGCTACAAAATTTTAACTGGCAACGAAGAGTTCGCTCTTGCAGCTTAATATCGAAGTATAGTAGATCAAGCGTTTTCCCGAAGATTTTAGTAGGGAAGCAAGATATTCCACAAATGCTCTGTTCTGCGGCGTTTGATCCTGGGATATAGGAATGCAGAAATAAGGCTTTAGAAGCTTTGGCTAAAGCTCGAAAATTTCAGAAGATAAGCTGGTCGTTGGGTGTCTATCCTCTGCTTCCAGTCGAAAACCAATGGTAGAATAAGCATGTAGAAAGCTTATGTATTGCTTGTTTGGACGAGGGTTCGAATCCCTCCAACTCCACTTTTTAAACTAAAGAGAATTTGTAAATTATTGATTTTTAAATAATTACATTTTCTCTTTTTTGTTTTTGTACCCAAAGTTGTACCCAAATTTTTGAAAAATGCTTTTTTTGAATCTGTTTGAATTTAATTAAACTTATTTGAACTTTAAGAGTTACAACTGAGTTTATTATAATGCAAATATACTAAGATCTGAAATAATGTCCGTTACTTTCAAAATAATCATACATCAAACTTCTTGCTGTAGCTTCCCAATCAATATAAATATAATTTGGTAAGCTTTCAGGAATGCTTTCTTCTAACATATATTGTGCAAATGTTTCATCGTCTGAATATTCACCTATATAATAGTTTACTATACCTTCATAAACACTTTGAAAATCCATTTTTCCGATACAATTTACATAAGCCTCAAATATTTCAATATTATAGCCAGAATCATTTATTTGCTCTACTATCTCAAATATCTCATTTGATAAATAACTTTCTCCGATTAATCCTAACTTTTCAAAGAAAGAACAGTTTTCATAATCTTGGAACATAAACTCAGAATCGTGTTCGTCTTTGTGTAATTCTTTCATTTCGTCTAATAGTTCGTCATAATTTGAATAATCCGAAAGATTGAGCCATTTGCCGTAAAGGCTTCCGTTGTTGTACTTTGCATAGGTTCCTACATAGATACTGCAAGAATCAAGACAATTTTGTAAATTTGTCATGTTGATAAGTTTTAGATGAGTTAAAATTTATTGACCTGCCTATTGTGTTCGTAGCACTTTAGGCATTTTTTATATATTATTGTGAGAATCTATGCAGAAAAAAGAACTTGAAACAGTTCTTTGATATATTAATAAAGTCAATATTCATGCCAATTGACAGAGATTTTAACTTTAAAATAAAAGTTTTTAAAATATTTTTAAACCCAAACCGCAACAAATAAAAACTGTCAAAAAAAATATGCAGTTTGAAGAGTATCACCAGTACAAAAGAGTAAGTGGAAAATAAAAACAGCTCCGCAAAAACCAAATAAAATAAAATCTACTTTTGAGAAAACGTTTGACAGTTGGTGGGGGCTACCCAAAAAGGAACTTCGGAGGGGTACTGATTAGAGGTAGTAGGTCATGTCCGTACACTCACTATATTTCTTGGTGTTAAATTGTCGTAAATTCTACTATAAAGAGCATTTGATTTTTTGAAAGAGATTTGGTGGGGGTATTTTTGTGGATGAGGACTCACCATTACATTTTTTCACTCAAATAATTTATAAATGAATCTAACATTGAAATAAATTATTACTCAACAATCTAAAAAAGTCAATAGGTCTAGTCACAAAGCTTTCTTTCTATATATTTGACAAAATTATTAACCAAATGAAAAAAAATAAAGAATCCAATAAGGAAAGTGGAAATTTCATAGTGTTTATAGCTATTTCCTCTTTAGTTCTAATCTTAACAATGGGTATGACAATAACAAATAACTATCGTTTTGATTTAGTTGTACATTAAAAATATTTCTTTTGAGTTCAAATAAATTAATAATCATAAGTAGTAACTTAGCATATAGAGAATTAATTGCTCGCATATTTTAATATTTATCTATAAAAATAAATACTTAATTCAATAAATTTCTCTATAAAAGGAAATATTTATATTTACAATTAAAATAATCAATTTAGAATTTCAATACATTGTGTGAGTAGGATCACAACTAACATTTAGATAAGTAAGTAAGTTGTTACATTTTGTTCATATCTTTGCAGATTAAGCTATTTAATAACTAAAAAGTTAGAAATAGAATTTTAGATGAAAAAGGAATTTTAAAATCCGATAAAGTGAACAAGAGTATTAAAAATATTAAACAAAATTTAAAGGCTATAAGTTCAGAAACACTAAATGGTGAAAACTATTCTAGGAATGACTTTGCTAGAAGCATACTGAATTATCCTGCTATGATGGTTCCATCTGTTCAAGAACCAATTATAGAAAGGCTTTCAGAAGCTTTAAATAAGAATGTTTCTTTATTAGATCCTTTTATGGGAGCCTCAAATACTCTTGTTACAGGAATGAAATATGGCATGAATGTATTTGGGCAAGATATAAACCCCTTATCCATTTTGTTAAGTCAAGTTAAAACAACTTTTTACCAGGCTGAAGAACTTATAGATGCCGCTGAAAGCCTTATTAATACAATTGGTTCTGACGCTTCAACAAGTGTTGAAGTTTCATTTATTAATATTGATAAATGGTTTACAAAAGACATCCAAATAGAACTGTCAAAAATATATAGAGCAATCCACAATGAACCTTCCTTGAAAATAAGAAAATTCTTTTGGGTAGCATTAGCTGAAACAATTCGACTAACTAGTAATGACAGAACATCTACATTTAAGATGCATATGCGACCAATAGAAGAAATTAGCTCACGCCAAATTTCTGCATTAAAGACCTTTACTTCCATCACGAAAAAAAATATAAAAAACATAATTGATTATATTTCAGTCTTGGTAAGTAATGGACATATAAAGAAAAATAAATATGCTAAAAATGCTGATGTAATTTGGGGAGATACTAATATTGGAATTAAAACAAAAAAGACTTTTAATTTGTTAGTTACTTCGCCACCCTATGGAGATAATCAAACGACTGTTACTTATGGTCAATTTTCTTATCTACCTCTACAATGGATACCAATTGGAGACATTGATAACTCAATTGAAATTAATTATTTACAAACTGCCCAATCAATTGATAATAAAAGTTTAGGCGGTCAAATTAAAGAGAATCTAAAAGATATTGAAGAAGTAGTTTTTAAAAAGTCCAAAACACTTAAAAAATTTATAAATCAATTTGACAATAATGAACGAAAAAAAGCTGAAAAAGTTACTCGATTTATTTATGACTTAGATAATAGTATTGATAAGATGCTTCCAAAAATGAGAAAGGATTCTTTTTTAGTATGGACAATTGGAAACAGAAATGTCAATAAACAAGTTGTTCAAAACGATCTTATTCTTAAAGAGTTATTTGCTTCGAAAGGTATTGATTTATTTACAGATTTAGAAAGAGAAATTTTAAGTAAAAGAATGCCTGGAAGAAACAACTTCTCAAATATGATGAGTAAAGAAAAAATTATAATTTTCAAAAAGACTAATTAATGGCTAAGAAAGAATACCATTTTGACATAACGCCCCACATTGTAAAGCAGCTAGGGGAACAGTTAGTTCCAGATGAAGTTACAGCTCTTTTAGAATTAATAAAAAACTCATATGATGCAGACGCTTCTTATGTTTCTATTGAAATAAATACTTCTGGTCAATATTTGAAAGAATCTTTATCTTATCCAAACCACAAAGGATTTATTATTGTAGAAGATGATGGTTTTGGCATGAGCGAAGAAACTATACTGAAGTCATGGCTAGTAATTTCTTATTCTGCTAAGAGAGATTTTAAGGCAAAAGGAAAACATACTCCTCAAGGTAGAACTCCACTAGGAGATAAAGGTTTAGGTAGACTCAGTACACAGAGATTAGCAAATATTTGTGAGATCTATACAAATGAAAATATAAATATAGGTACCCATCTTGCTTTCAATTGGAAAGATTTCGAAACGGAAGAACGTCTTAGTAAGGTAAATATTTATGCAAATAACTTTACCCCTAAAAAACCTCACGGTACAAAACTTATTTTAAGTAATATTAATTTTCCCGATGTTTGGCAAGGTGACAGTTTAGATAGATTTAAGGGACAAGTTTCACAACTTATCTCACCATATAAAGAAAACAGACCCTTTGAAGTTTATTTATCAATAAACGGAATCAATGTAGATCTAGAAAAATCGAACGAAGAAATTAGAGATTTGGCAATCTCACGATTTACGTTTGAATTTGATGGAGAATTTTTATCAATTAAAGGAAAAACTAAATTATCTAAATTCAAAGGGAATACGCTCGAGAGAAAAGACGATTTTAATAATTTTATGATTCTAGATAATGGTAAAAAATTTAGTGAATATCTATTATCAAAATATGACGATATCGTATTATCAGATGAGGAAAAATATTATTTGAAAATTGAACATTGTTATTCTTTTAAGACAGATATACCTAAATTAGACACGATCATTGAACTTGACGATAATGAAGAAAAAATCGTAAAGGCAAACCCTGGTAAATTTGAAGGTTTAATCGATGAGTTCAACTTTGATGAATTAGCTAAAAATGAGACTGATACAAATGATATTTTTGGTCAAAGATCAAATTATAAAATATTTACTCAGAATCAAGTTGGAATAAAAATTTTCCGTAATGGATTTGCTGTTTTACCCTATGGAATTAATGGTCAAGATTGGTTAAGGTTGTCAGAATCCCAGACAAAAACTTCATTTTATGACATTAGACCTTCGAATGTTATTGGTTATTTTGCAATTGATGAAGAGAAAAATAAATATTTAAAAGAAAAAACAGATAGACAAGGTTTCATATCAAACCCTTATTCAAACAATTTTTTTCTATTGGCAAACTTTATAAAAGACCAGATTAATATCTATCATAGAAAAATACGCAGAAGCTATGATGATTTTTTAAGAGAATATAAAATTGAAAATAATGGAATTAAGACAGTCAATCAATCATTTCAAGAGCTTACTAGCATAAGTAAATCAACAGATGAAATAATTATTGACACTGAAGATGCTAAAATAGTTTTAGATAATACAGTTCAAGAACATGCAATAATAGTAGATGAGGTTGAGAATAACCCCATTTTTTCCAGTGATGAAAATAAAGAAGATTATAAAAGAGCAAAAATTCTATTAGAGAAACTAAAAAAAATCCAGGACGTATTTAATAAATTACAAAATATTGTTAATAAAACAAAGAAATTAAATGAAGTCATTGATATTCTTGAACCTAAAATAAAGATACTAGAAGAACAATTAGACAACTTTTCAGAATTAGCAAGTTTAGGGTTAGCAACTGAATCCGTTAGTCATGAATTTGCTTCTATTTCAGACAAACTTGCAGAGAAGGCATCCTTTTATACTAGTAAATTACAGAGTAATAAAATAACCAATTCTGACATTTATGTTTTAATGGAATACATAAATTCCACAGTAAATGGTTTAAAAATTCAACTAAAACACCTTGACCCTGCTTTAAAATATAATAGAGAGAGAAAAGATACTATTTTATTATCTCATCTATTTAACGAAGAAAAAGAATATTATGCCAATAGATTTGCCAAAAACAGTATTGAACTTCAAATTGATTCTATTGTTGATTTTAAAGTAAAAGTAAATAGAGGTAAACTTATTCAGATAATAGATAACCTTCTAAATAATTCAGAATTTTGGTTAATTGAGAAAAAGCTTGATAACCCCGATTTTAATCCAGTAATTAATGTTAAAATTGAAAAACCTTGGATTTATATTTCTGATAATGGGAACGGTGTAACTCCCGCAATAGAAAATCAAATTTTTGAGCCTTTTGTAACTACAAAATCTAAAGGAAGAGGGCGTGGTTTGGGTCTATTTATTGTTCAACAACTCCTTGATTCTTCTGGGTGTACAATTGCATTAGAGCCAGAGAAAAATGAATTAAAAAGAAAATATATTTTTGCTATTAACCTTTCAAATATCATCGAAAACTAATGACCCAGAAAACTACAAATAACGGTGAGGAATTAACATTGACTCAAGCTAATGATAATTTAGTTAGTGAATTGAGAAACAAAGCAATAGAAACTACAGTTGATTTATTAGATATTGAAAATATTGCTCATATTATATATATAGATGATAAATTTGATATTGAAGGTCAAAAAGAAGTTTATAAAGCATATTTAACAGAGTTAAAAAATACTGAAAACCCTATTACTGGCGATAAATTTAAAAGTATTGATTGGTCAACACCAACACCAAGGTTTGAAATTCTAATACTAAAACTTTGGGAAGAAACGGAAAACAAGTCAGAATTGTTACTTGAAGTTTGCAATCATATTAAAAAAGATGACAATGCTAATATTACACCCCCTTTAGAAATTAAAGATTACTATAAAGACAGAATTAAATTAATGACTCCTGATGAATGGATACAAAATAAATATCAAGTAATAAAAGAGCTTGAAGAAAATAAAAAAGCATTGTGTCTATTTGATTTTGAATTTCAAAGTGGTAACAAGCTTACAGAAGGTCGCAATGGTGTACAACTCGCCAAATCACTTATTGATGAAAAAGATTACACTGAAAAAATTGTGTGTGGCATCTTCTCCCATAAATTCACTGAAGAACAAGAAGATGAGTTCAGAGAAAAATATTCTGAAGACTATCAAATTGAAATTGAAAAATTCTATACTATATCAAAAAGAAGATTTGCTCTTGATCCACAAATCATTGGTTTTGCCGAAGGAATAAAAAACTTATTATTACTTCCATATGTTGAACAGTTAAAAAAAGAATCTTTAAAAGTATTAGAAAAATCTAACACAAAAGCTGGACAGCGCATACAAAAAATAACACCAAAAACTTTTAATCAAATTATTCAGAAATCATCTCTAAAAGAAGGAGTATGGGAGATAAGTACTCTTTTTAGGTTATATGGCATATTATCAAAAGAAGAAAATTATAATATGATTACTGATAGCTCTGTAAGACAGAAATTTAATGGATCAATTAAAAAAATAAGAGAAATAGATTCGAGAGATACTGGGTATAGCTCAACAATACCTAATCTACAACTTATAGAACTGAGAAATAGCGAACTTTATTTATCGGGGGATATTATTAATAAATTACATTTACCATTAACAAATGGTGACATTTTTGAAATTAAAGGCAAAGAATATATATTGTTAGTTCAGCCTTGCAATCTGGCACTTAGAGCAGAAAATAGTAATTGCGGAAAAAGAGATTATAATTATGATGTAGGAATGCTAATTCCCTTAAAAGAAATCGCAAAAGACAAATTGAATATTACATCAGAAGAAATTAAAACAGCTGAAAATTCAGATAAATTTTATGCCGCATATTTTCCAGGTTTTCAAATTGTATCATTAAATATACTTGATTTAGCAGTTTTTAATATCGAAGGCAAAACTGCAATCAACTTCAATGAATCCGAATTGATTAATGATTTAATTCATTTTCCATGGTTGAAAAGATATGAATATATTTATAAGAATTTACTAGTTTATGAAACGAAAATTCTAGAATTCAAAACAGTCAAAGATAGTCTTACACAGTCCATTAACAAAAAAAGAGGAGAACTACAGAATGCCTCTCAACAAGAAAAAGGTGTTTTAAAAACGGAAATAGATAGTTTACAAAGGCATTTAAATAATACTGAAAAAAACATCTATGAAATAGCTGATTTGACGAAACTAGGAATTAAATCTTTTGGATTATATAATGAAACAGAAAGAGTTCTAGATATGAGTTTAAAAAGAGTAAGACACTATAAATCTCCTTATTCAGATGATTTATTGCAGAAATTCATGCTGTACTTATCGAGAAATGCGTTTGATCATGATTTTACAAATAATTAATGGTAAAGAAAAAAAAGCATCATTACATACCTCGGTTTTATTTAAAAAGATTTTCCATTAATAATGGGGGTAAGTTTTTAGGGCTATACAATCTCAATAATAAAAAATTTATACCTAATGCTGCATTGAAAAATCAAGCTTATGGAAATTTTCTATATGGAGAAGATGATGAAATAGAAAATGCTTTAGCTCACATTGAAGGTAACGTTGCAAAAATGTTTTATTACTGGACAGAGGAAAAAGTATTAATTCCTCCTCCAATTGAAAGCAATGGATTTAAATTGATAAAAAGATTCATGTTGTATCAAGCCTTTCGAACTCCAAATTCTGGTGAAAATATAATGGAAAGTTTAAACAAAGGACTAAAAGCTTTTGTTAAAGAATTTAAGCCAGAATTATGGGAAAGCCTAAAAGATGCAACTTTACAACATGAAAATCCTGTATTACTTGGATTATTACATTCCATCGAACATGAGAAGCTATTAGATTATCTTGATTTTAGATTTATAGTTAATCTTTCTTTACTTCCATTTATTACATCTGATTCTCCTATTATTTTTTATAATCAATTGATGGAACAGGCTGGCAATTATATTGGAGCTACAGGTTTAGTCGCAAAAGGCTTACAAATTTTCTATCCAATTCATCCTAGACTTATGATTTGTTTATATGATCCAGAGGTATATGATCTAGGAGATGATGTTAATTGTTGTTCAACAGAATGTATTGCTACAATACATCAGTTAAATGGATTACAGTTTATTAATTGTGAGTCTCAAATTTATTTTAATAATTTTATCTCTGAAGAATATACCCATGAACTTTCTAATAATTTTCAAGAATATAGGGGAACTAAAAGAAATATCAACGAAATAATCAACCAAAATAACAAAAAATTTTTCTTCATTAGTTCGGAAGATATACAAATTGGTTTGCAATTAGACTTTCTGAACATAAAGGTTAACCTAAATGATTTTAAAAATGGAATTAATCCTCTAAGACATCCATCATTTAGTATTAGATAAATTGTATTCAGAAATTATTTATATTATCGATTTATAAAGCTATACTTTGTGTCAGTTCTTATTCATTTTATTATAATCGTAAAAAACGTAACCTGTATCATGAAAACTGTCAAAAAAAATCCCTAAAATATTGTTTTGAATGATTATGGTAGAAATATAACGGATTTAATTTGTAAGTTCTTTAAAGTAGTTTTCAACTAATTCACGCAATTTCTTTAAATCATCTTCAAAACTAGAGACTTCATAATTAGTTTTTAACTCTTCAATTCGTTTTTTTATTTCACTTGTTTCGTTTTCTGGTTCATTATATATTGTTTGAGGTTCATTACTCATATAATACTCCTCAATACTTGAAAGGGTATCTAATTCTTTATTACATAATTCTTGAATTTTCTTGAATTTTGAATGTACTACTCCTATTTGTTTTATAATTTCTTCAGTTAATAAAATTTTATTTCGGTGAAAATAATCCATGTTTGATTTGAAGATAATATTCAAATTATTTATGTTACTCTTTAATGAAGCATGTGTCAAATATTTAGGATTAAGTAATTCATAAAAGCTAAAGTGCCAATCTACTACATTATTATACATATTTTTTAAACATTCAATCTGCATTTGAGAATGTTTACTGAATTTTATTTCACTTCTTTTTAAATCATTTTTAAAAGTTTCTATTTTCTTACTCAAACAATAATTGGAAATGAATTGAATTATAATTGTTATTAATGTGTATATAATTAATAAACCTATCATTAATTCATTATTATCCTTAAAGCTTGCTTGTATTTGCTCAGTAATAATTTTATCCATTTTCTATAAATTGTATTTATTTCTGCAATCTCGTATCTTCATATTTTGATCGTTCAGTTTTTAGAGATACCAGCCAATCCAAATACATTTCTTCTGGCATACTGCGGTAGCCTATTTTGTGAATATGGCTATATTCTTTATTCATCATATCAAACAATTCTTTAGCCTTTGGATTGTTTAATGTTGTAGCCTGAATATCTTTTGTGTTCTGTTCTTTCATCAGCTTTTGAAACTGCTTTGTATGGGTTTCAGCCTGTAATAGTAAAGCATTAGCTAAATAAGGGTGTATTTGTATTGCTCTCTCAGCACATTTCAAAGCAAAACTTCCGTCATTATTGGGAAAATTTCTGTTGTAAGCAGTGGCTAAATCAACCAATAGCAATGAAAGACTTTCTTTATTGTTCAGGGCTTTCATAAATACACCATTTTTAATGGCATCCAAATGAATGAATCCAGAAGCCGACAACCATGCATCAATCGGGAAAATACCACTGGTAAGCTCTGTATTATACCAACCGAGTGATTTAATGTTATGTTTGATGTAAACATGGTTTGGAGCAAGTCCTAAATTAGCATCAACTCCCAATTCTTCTGCCAAAATCTTGTATAGATATGGCATTGAGTTACAGTTGCCTTTTTGGGTGTCTAATAATTTTGATACAAACAAGTTAGACAGTTCTTTATGTCCGAATACGTCTTCAAAATCATATGTGAAAGGCTTGTATTTAATGGTATCTTTTCCGAAAATAACAGGTGTAGATTGGCACATTACCGTATAAATAGCAGCATACTTATTTACTTTGGCTTCATCCTTATCAGTATAAGTTAGTTTTCTATTTTTCAACAAAAGATTACAGAAATGTTTTAAGAACTTAATCTTATTGTTCAACTCGACTGTATCATATTTTCCCTGATAGTAAGCATTTTCAACAGCAAAAACCCCTTCTTTGAAACTATATTTCTGCTTATCATTAAGCATATTATCTATGGTTTGGTAAGCATCAGAATAGAATTGGTTTTCTTGAGCTTTTGAAAAAATCCCGATAAAAAAAATACTGATTAATATTATTTTATGCATGATACAGAATTAAGATTTTTTATTAAATGGGAAGAGTTTTCTCTTATAAAGTCGAAAAGGGATTTCCAAAAAAATAATATATCCAGCAAAATAAAAAGAAAGATTCATAATAGGATTGACTATCCAATATTTATTAACAATATTATTACGGATATAAGATGATAATTCTAACCCTAAAAATATGTCATAATATATTTTTTCAGCCATTTTCTCCGACATAAACATTGGAGAAAAATTTAAAATACATATTGCTACAGCATACAACAACAATATTACAGAAAAAATGCTTTTTTCTATTAGCAAAGAAATGATTAAAATAATTGCTATTATATTAGTAATATCAATAAAAAATTTATCAATAGATATATTTACATAGCTATGGGCAATAAACTGTAAAAAAAGTAATATAATAAATAAATACCTGATAAATTTAAAAATTTTCATAACGCAAGTGATGTTATTTAGTTTTAGTTTTATTCCAATAGCCTACACTTTGTCCGTATTGCTTTTTCAGAGCAGATGTTTGTTCTATTTTAGGATTGACAAATAAACCATTTTTTGAAAATGTATATTCTGTTCCATTTTTAGAAGTACCAAGATAGGTAGCAGCATGATTCAACCCTTCCTCACTATCCTTACCGTTTCCGTTGAAGGTAATTACTGTTTTTCCAAAAATCTTCTTATCAGCCTTGTCAAAACCAGCTTTTAAAAAACTTTGAAATTCGGTTGGAGATAATTCATAAGAAAAATGGTCATCTTTTAAACCTTCACCACTTGCATTTCTAAAAGCACAAGCAAAACAATTATAATTTTTATCAGATAACCAACTTCCATTGTAATCTCCAGAGTTCATAATAGCATCTGTGATTGCAGCATTGATGGGAGAGGCAATACTCTCAGGAACATCAATAGATGTTTCTCCACTTTTTTGCATACCAGCAAATAACTTATCAGCTTGTTTCTGGTCTATATTCAATGTTTTAGCAAGTGTTTCGGCAGTATCTCCCTTTTCCATTTGTAAAGCCAAATGTCCTCCTGTTAATTGACCACTTTTATTTTTATCAAATTCTATAGTAGGTATCCATTTAGATTCTCTTCCGTCTGGGTCTATTGCATTAATAGGGTTATTGTACGCATAATGGTAAGGTGACCAACTTGAAAATTCTTCACTTAAAGGATCGGGAGACATCCAACGTCCGTGAGTATCACCAATAGGTTGTGCATCAGGATCAGATAAATCAATTTCCCTTACTTCAATAATATTTCCTTTTTTTGTATTGTATCTTATAGAACCAATTACTACAATACTGTCTGTATCGTGAAACTCTAAGTATTTTCCTTTACTGAGTGTTGCAATCTTTGGATAAACACCATATTTAGCAAAAGGGTTTCCAATAGCAATATTCTTTCTTCGTCTTTCTGCTTCCTCTGGTGTTAATGAATCTTTTGTTTTCAAAACCTCATCCATGTAAGGACGGCTTCTTTCTTCCTTTGTCAATTTAACAGGATTTACCCATTTTTTTTCAACTCTAGATTTTGGTTTCGTTTGGGTTTTCTTGACCTGTGCCTGTGTAAAGCCTGTTATTATTGCAAAAGCAATCAATAATATTCTTTTCATAGTCATTTGTTTTTATGATTGTTAAAATTATTCATTTTTTATAGTTTATTCGGATCTATTGGAATATATCTCGGTTTTTGTTCTTGTTTTTTCTTTTCCTGTGCTTTTTTGACAGCTTCTTGATCCTGTCTTTCCTTTTGTTTTTGAAGCTGGAATAAACGCATTCTTTCTGCCAATGCTTCGCTTTCCTGCTTGTTCTTTTCGGCTTTCAGACTTCCGAGCCATGATTCGTAAGCTGATGCAGGCATTTCGGCATATCCTAAATTATCAATATGATTAAACTGTTCGTTGATTTGATTTAACTGTTCAATTGCCTTTGGAAAATAGCCAATTCTTTGTAAATCTCTTTTGTCTTCGGGATTAATACCTAATTGTTTCATCACATTGGCAAACCTTACCTGACTGACATTTGCCTTTTCCATGTTCGGTGCTATTCCGTTAGGGTAAAGCTCCAATGCTTTATCAATAACTTTGTTTACAAATTCATCGTATCCAAATTTACTTACATAGCCTCTCGCCAAATCAAAATAAGCCATTCCTAACAGCTCCTTTTTGGTAAGGTTTTCCAAATAGATTTTATTTTGCAAGGCTTCTGATTTGATATACCCTGATTCCAAAAACGCATTATCAGTAGGAAACATCCCATTGGTAAGTTCCATATTTCTCATGGTTCCTTCATCATCTATAAAACGAATATAAGAATGATTGGGTGCTAATGACAAATAGGCTTCTGTTCCCATCGCTTCTGCCAAAATAAGGTAATACAATGGCATAGAATGACATTGTCCTGATCCTGTTTTAAGAAGTTTTAAAACAAACATTTTTGAATAGTCCTTTTCTCCCATATAGTCTTTAAAATCATATTCAAAGGCTTTGTGGATTGTTCCTCCTAATTTAATATCCTTAGAAAAATACTCAAACAGCATCAGGTTTTTAGAAACATTACTTTCCGTATCCTCCTTTCGTTCTTTCATTTTCTGTAGGAGTTGTTTTGCTGTCTTTTGTATTCCTGCTTTGAATTTGGTTATATCCTGTTTATTATCATAAAAAGCATTTTCTACTGTGAAATTAATATCTGCTAATGAGTAGTTTTGGGAATCCATTGCAGAAAGTTTGTTGAAAGCGTCATAATATGCTCCTGTTCCTGCTTTTCCTGATAGTGAGGGTAAATCAAAAGATATCTTCATCCCATTTTCTACCCACTGCCGGAATTGCATTTCCTGAACTTCTGCCATATCCCGATCTATCTCACGCATTACAGCATCATTCTGTAATCTTGACTGTGATTCATAGGTATTATGTTGCCCGACAGAATTTGAAGGCTTCTGATATGTGCTAGGCATAGACGGTGCATAATTCCTTTGGGAACTTCTACCGTTTATCGGACTACCATAATTATGATTGGAATAATTGCCTAAACTACTTTGAGTAGGAGCTTGCATTGTAGGTAGGTTCGGAATTTGTCCGAAACACACAACACCTAAACACAATAAGGGAAAAACTTGTAGTTTTTTCATCATGGATATTAATTTTTTGACTTGATTTGTGTTTCCTGCAATTTACAAATTTTCAATAAATAGTGAAATGACAATCTTTTAAATTTAGACAAATATAAATCTGTATAACGTCAAAACTTGACGTGTTTTATTTTAACAGTTGCTTTTTCAATAATTCTTCTAAGGAATTTTGGGGTTTACTTGTAATAACTGTTTTCAAATCTCTTTCAGACAATTCAGCAAATTCAACGGTCTTTAATATTGAGAAAACAACATCTTTTAACCCTAACTTTCGGAGTGACATTCTGATTTCTTTATCAGTAGGAAACTGACTGTCTGTTTGTTTTAAATGGATTTTGTGATTTTTCATACTGTTTTATTTTTTCTTGTTCATTTTTTTGTAATCATAAAAAACATAGCCTGTTCCGTGAATATCTAATAGTATTGCCCTATCTGGACACAATTTCAGTAAATAATAATTTTCATCATCTACAATTTTGTAATCATAAAATTTTACTGGAGATTTTGGAAATTTTATTTTTTGTGAATTATCAAACAAATCATCATCAATATTGATAAATATTTTGCTGTTATTAAATAATTCATTTGTACAAACTACTTTTGATTTATTAGTTCCTGTATTAAAAGTGCATACAGTAGGCATGTTAAGGTATTTAATATGCTTTCCATACTCCAAAACTTCAATTACATCATATCCGTAGGAAAATGTAATTTTATTTTTATCATGATACACCTGTGCTGATAGGAAAACGCTGTAAAATAATCCCGTGAATAAAAATAACCGTTTCATACTTACTTAACAGAATTAGCTGTATCAAAAGGATTTTCATTCGCTCCCATAAAAACTGTCCCCATTCGTTTGTATTTCATGGGTTTTCCTGCAACGCAAACAGAATACATTCCGTTTCCTTTCTGTTCCGAAATTCTCAAAAAGACTACATCTTTCTCACTACAATCATTTTCAACCGCTATGTGTTTTCTCAGGTCTTCAATTGTAGCATCTCCACGTTTTAACCAAGATTGGATTTTTTTGTCTGGTTTTGGTTCCTGATAATCTTTAGGTAAATCGCATTTACCATTTTTTTCTGTTTGTTGTGCAAAAGCCATTGTTGAAACGACTATCACTACTGCTGTTAAAAACTTTTTCATGATAGTATTATTGTTTAGTTAAATAAAATGCACCTACAGTCGAAGTATAAGGATAATTTACCCACTCAATCTTTGTAGAACTTATCTTTTTAAATTTATATTCTGCATTCGTAGAACCTGATTTTATCGTAAATTCATAAACAGTCTCGGAAATATTTTCTGGAACACTGGAAGAAGCTCCTAAACTTGCACCTTGCTGTAATATTGATTTATAACTTGTTTCGATGCTCCCCGCAATAGTAAAAAAATCATCATTAGTGAATTTATATAGTGCTGTTCCGTCTTTCTGCCATTTTCCCTGAATCCATGTTGGAGGGTGAAAATACTGTGTTGCTACTGGATTGCTTGTTGTTTGTGTGGTTTCATCATCGTGATTTGAACAACCAATGAATGATAATGCTGTAAAAACTGTGAATAATAGTTTTTTCATAAGTGAATATTTACTCACTCAGTCCCAAAAGTGAAAGGTTAGTTAAAACAGAAAGCGTGGGACTAAGCCTTATAAGTCTCAGGCATCGCCAAACGCCCCACCTCAAATAAGTTTAGCCCACGCCATAACGTGAGCATTAACCTATTATTCATTTGAGGTGTGTTTCTTAAATTTGGCGATTTTGAGACACTCAAATAATAGCTAACGCTTTACTTTTTCGATAAAATTTGAACTACAAAGATATAAATTTTTGTAACCCATTTCTTACTATCAAAAATTGTTCCTAATCTTATGAAAACAGCATTTATTTTTCACCCTTTCTGAGGCAAAATAGAATCACTGGAAAGCATTATGAATAGAGGTGTTTCGGAAGAACCTGCAACATTATACCCTTATACATATTAATTATTCAATTTATATTTAATTATTCTTTCATACTCTTATATATTCCTAAAATCAATATTTTGGAGATTTTTTTATGAGACTTTCAGGATTTGATTATTCCAATGTTCGACTTTAAAACTAGGGACAACACCCTCACAATAGCTTAAAAATAGCTCTTGGACAGTTTCTTTCATTGTTTTGAACCAACTTACCGTAGTGCAGATTGAATCGTGAATAGTCCAAAGGGGCATATCAGGATATTTTTTTGCTAATTCTACAGTAATTATATTCAAAATACAATCTGCTTCAATATGTTGTAAGAGTTTAGGGAAATCTTTGTATGATTTAATTTTAAACATTTCTATACATTCACATAATAAAGGAAAATACTGTTTGAAAACTTGATATTCTTTTGATGGCTTTGTTAAGGGTGTATAAAGAATCTGTAGGGTTACTTTTTTCATCAAATCTCTTTTACTATTATAAATTTTTAGTTCAGATATTTTTTTATCATTATTATAGAAGTATTTTCTAAAATTCCCATCCTCATCAGGTACTATATCAGGAAAGAGATGTTCTAATTCTTCATAAAAAGTTCCTGTTAAAATCCACTCTTTTATAATAGAAAATTCCTCTTGAAACACCTGACTGGAAGTAGTTTGCTGTAGTTTCTGCAACATTATACCCTTATTACTCTTATATATATTACTTATAATATTTTCTATTCTTTTATTATTAAATCTTTCTAATAATAGAACCATAAAATAGGGTTGTGAGTTTTTAATGTCCAAGCTCACAATATTTTCTCCCTTATAGCTTATAAAAGGTCTTAATTTTGAGGGCATATTGGTGAAATTTGTATGCAATCTATTGTCCGTAAGCGGACTTCTTGAAGTTCTGAAACAATGATTCTGTAACATAAGTGCCGAACACCAGTAATTATAAGCTTTTGACATAATGGGATTTAATCTTTCATAAGTCAAGCTATATTTATTGTAACAAAACTCTGATTGTAGATGATTTTTCAAACTGTCAAAATCAACATGCAGATCTGCATTCAGCCATTTACACAAGTGCGGACATGAAACAAAACTGTCATTGCAATTGTTTTCATTCAGTATTTTATCATTAAATTTTTTATCTTTTATTTCAAATGCCATAAAATCTATACATTCCATTCCTTCTGATTTTATAGCTTTAAAATTATATCGATAGCTAGTAGCTCTATGAGAATTTGTGGCATAAGGAAAGGTTTCCAAAATATCAATATCTAAAAAGTATTTAAAATACTGCTTGTATAAATAATTTTTCTTTTTTAATTCTCTGGAATCCAAAGGGACAAATCCCCACAAATAAACTTTATCCTTATAGGATGCGGGAATACTAATTATCAAACTTAGATAATATAATGCAATATCAATATTGAATCCCTTGAATGGTGGACATTCTTCTAATTTTTCCTTCAGATAACTATAAATAATTGTTGGAACTACGACTTTCCAATTAAAACCTTCATGATAAAATGTTGTAACATTGGTTTTATATTTTGATTTTTTAATTTGTTTATATTTCATAATGATTTATTTAAAATAAGGGCATAGCGATAGCTCATACAGCTTGTTTGCTATACTTTTTGAGGGTTTGTATTGTTTTAAAATTTTAGTTGATTTTTGGGCTGTTATTTGAGATCCAAGCCAACAAATTGTAATGAGAGTATTTTTTTGATTGACAGGTTATTAATAAGAGAACAGTTTTTAGATTTACGCCCCCACTGATAAAAAACAACTGTCAAAAAGAAGTTTAAGGATTTAGACGTGTTAAAACTTCATTTTTAGAGTAATAAACTCTTTTGCCAATTTTAGTATTTTTTAAAGTTCCGTCATTATTCCAATGAAAAAGTGTTGTTAAGCTAACATCTAATAATTTAGCTGTTTCTTCACGAGTATAAAACTCTTTCTGATCTTTTGGAGCTTGATCTTGTTTCATTTTTTCTAATACTTTGTAAACTATTTGCTCAAATTCCTGCATTAGTTCGTCTTTTGAAATTGAAATTAATTGTATCATAATATTTATTTTTTTATTTATTTTTAGTTCATACCAACAAAAAAAGAGACCTCAAAGGGTCTCCTATCTTGTATTTTATTTATTTTTGTTAATTTTCGGGCATAAAAAAAGACCTAGCTCTTTCGAGTTGGTCTATCTATATTAATTTTTTGACATAATTATTTTTTGTCTGCTGTTTTGAGTGCTTATATTTTAAATTAAAATACAACTCAAAATCTGAGCTTGCATAATACGTTTTTAATCAGGTGCAACCCCTCTTTGGTTTGTCAAACCTTACGACTTTTTGACTATTTACACTTAGCAATAAGACATAACTATCCTCTGTCTACTTGTTTTGAGATTTTTACAGACTTAACGTCTTCTCAAAAACTGAGCTACTCTGCTGCCGTTTTGCATGTGGTACGCCATGAATGGATTAGTTAATTCCTGCAAAGATTTTAATTTTTAGACATAGCTTTTTATGCCTACTGTCTTTGAGTGATTTTTACATCTTTCTCAAAAACAGAGTGACCAACACATTTTTATTGAGGTGCGTCCCCTCTCTAGTGGCTTGTTCTAGTTTGGATTTTTTTAGCCATAGCATTTAAACAATGCTAAATAAACATAATTTTCCCATGCCTGCTATTTTGAAAATGAATATAAAATCATTATAATGTTTCAAAACAGAGTGACCGCACGTGTTTAATGAGGTGCATCCCCTCCATAGTTGCTAACTACTTTCGGTTTTAATAGCTTATGCTCAAAAGTATTGATATAGTTATACTATATCTCAAAATGAGCGACTACTGCCATTTTTAAACAGGTGGCTCCCCTCAACAGTATTTCAACTGTAATAGATTTTTTAATATAGTTATAGACTTACTCGAAATTATTGAGTTTGCATCTAACTATTTGCATAGAAAATTATTGAATAAAGAACGCATATCTGATTATCATTTTAAATAACTTTTTTAAAAATCAATCTTTTTTAGATATTCAATTAACATGCCAAAAATTGTTAATATCCTAAACTATCAAATATTTTTGCTGTTGATTTAGCTTTTTCAACATCTGTTTTGTTAATATATGCTAATAACTGCTTCTCCGTTGTGTGTCCAGTGAAATTAAGTAAATAAGCTGTAGAAATTTTCTCATAAAAATTTGATGCAAAACTTTTTCGCCCAATGTGCGAAGTAACCAACTCATATTTAGGATAATCACCAAAAACCTTTCGGGTTATTTTAGGTTTTCCTTTACGTTCAATTGTCATCATCTTTCCATTGTAAATTATCTCATCAATCTTTGCAATTTTACATACTTCTTTTATATATAGATTAAATTTTACATCTGAAATTTTTCGAGGAAATTCACCATCCCTTTTATCTAAAACTTCTTGAACTTTCTTCAATAAGGGAATTTGCATTTTAGCACCTGTTTTTATTTGTGTAAAATCTAAATATTTCCTTCCTTCACTATCTTGAACAATTATTGAAGAGGTGAATCTCATATAATCACTAACACGTTGCCCAGTATAACAGGAAATCAAAAGCCAATCCCTCGCATTATCCAAATAATCGTGAGGCATTTCAGTTTTTTCAATTTTATCAAGTTCTTCAAATGTCAAATAAATAGATTTCGGGTCGTTCCTTATTGATTTTTCAACTTCAAATTTCCAGTTTTTAACATGTTTATGAACTTCAATATCAAAAGATTCTGCTACACTACACACCATTTTTAAAAACTTCAAATTTTTATATGTATTTGAAACTTTGTAAATTTCATTTTGACAATATTTTTCAAAATCAATTCTAAAAGTATTATCTAAATCTTTAAATTTCAAGCTCCTGAAAGTTTTCTTAATCGTATTTTTATCATCTATGTAACGTTGCAAGACTTGTTTTACCACACCTGCTTTTTTGATAGTAGCTTCCGTAATACTATCTTTTTTAAAAGAAATATAAATATCTATAAAGGGAACAACATCATCCGAATAATTTACTTTTTCCTCTTTTTGACTTTTAGGCTCAATGATAGATTTTAGCCACCCCTTCAAATCTAGTTCAGGCTTATCCTCCGCATAACTGGAAATAATATTTGCTTCCAATTGAGCTAAACGTGTGTTAATAGTTTCCGTATCGTCTTTGTGATTTTTTTTAGATGGTATTTTGCACTTACCATCTTTCCAATCTCTCGGTTTACAGTTCAGGTATGGAACAGGTACACGAATATCAATATCTCTGTCTCTGAACTTTGCCCAAATTGTACTTTCCTTATCTGCTACTTTTCCTCTAATAAAAAAACTTACTGATGCCATAATTAAAATGATTCAAGTTTAAAGTTGTACCCAAAGTTGTACCCAAAAAATTCAAATATAGTTTAATTTCAATAAATTCAATTTAATTAAGTCTGATTTAAACACTTTGATATAAAGCATTTATAAATTAATCAAGATTTTAACAGATTCAAAAAAGTAGTCCCTCCAACTCCACTAAAAGGGAATCTACTATTGTAGATTCCCTTTTTTTATTTCCACATCCGTATTACAGTTTTTCTGTCATAAAAAAATCATCTCATTAAAACCCACCACATCATTTTATCTCTCTAACGATAGATATTTGTGTTGGAAAATTTTCTTACAGAAAGATACAAACTCAACTTACCTACCCTCCTACAATCTTATTAATATAGACATTAACATAAAAGAAATTACAACAAAAAACATATCTTTACGTTAATAATTGGGACAAAAAAGTAAAGCACACTTTATTATGTTTCAAAAAGGTAAATCACAAGCCTAATTTTGAATTTAAACTAAATAACAATACTCAACATTTGAGTAGCTTAATAATAACTAAACCATGAGAAATTTATTATTATCTCTTTTATCATTATCATTTTTAACGTTCAACTGTTCCGGGAATGATGATAACTTACCTAATAATGAGCATGAAAACACCACAACTCCTCAACCTCCGGCACAGCATTTCCACCCGCCAACGTGGATACAAGGTGTTTGGGCATGGAAACAAACTAGTGTTGCACCAGTTCAATACATAAAATTCACACAGGATGATATCATTTTACCTAACAATATAAGTTATAACAGCTTAATAAACCAATCCCAAAACGCAAATCTGGTACTGGCAATTGAAAAAGAAGGATATACAAGTACATTATATTTTTATACAGAAACCCGCAAACCAGCTACCGGCAATCTGTATAGCGCTGACGAGTTTAGGGTAAAAAAAATAAATGATACATTGATGGTAAGATATCCGGATTTTTCTCCAGCTATCTACTATACAAAGCAATAACCAGCGTTAAAATCAGACTAAAACTCAAGTCTTCATCAAAACATTCGAATTAAGTAACTAACCATGAGACAAAATCCTCAGTTAGTCACGGATATTAATGTTTGGGTATTTCAAATAACATTACAGCCAACATGATAAACTATATAGTAAATTGTATAGTCTAAGAAGAATTTATAAAAAAACTTTTAAAAAGCTGATCAGTGGTAATTATACAGAAATAAATAAACTAGTTTTCATAAAACACGAAGCTAATAATACTGAAATTTGTATGATCTATCTTCTAGATCTTCATATTAGTTTTTCATGACAATTTACATCTCTACATTAACAACAATATAACCACCTGAAAACTAAAAGACTAAAGCGAAACAATCTAAAATGAAAGCTTCCGGTCCACAAAAAAGACTAAAAAAATGTTTTATCGTAAAGAATTTTATATATTTGCACCATCTAACAATTAAAAAAATAATTTACTATGTCAGACATTGCATCAAGAGTAAAAGCTATCATCGCTGATAAGCTTGACGTTGAAGAAACAGAAGTAACTCCTGAAGCTAGCTTCACTAACGATTTAGGAGCTGATTCACTAGATACAGTTGAGTTAATCATGGAATTTGAAAAAGAATTTAACATTCAGATCCCTGATGACCAAGCTGAAAAAATTACTACTGTAGGACACGCTATCGCTTACATCGAAGAAGTAGTAAATAAATAATATTCTTCAACAAAAAAAGAAATTAAACAAAGTTTATGGAATTAAAAAGAGTAGTTGTAACCGGATTTGGAGCAATAACACCAATAGGAAATAATGCAAAAGAATACTGGGAAAATCTTGTGAAAGGTGAGAGCGGTGCCGCTCCGATTACTCTTTTTGATGCCACAAACTTTAAAACAAAGTTTGCTTGCGAGGTAAAAAATTTCGATCCGTTACAGCATTTCGATAAGAAAGAAGCTAAAAAAATGGATAGAAATACTCAATTGGGACTTGTTGCTGCAAGAGAAGCAGTAGCGCATTCCGGCATTATTGAAGACAATGTAGATAAAAACAGAGTTGGTGTAATCTGGGGTTCCGGAATCGGAGGATTAGAGACTTTTGAAACTGAAGTGTTAGGATGGGCCAATACGGAAATTCCGAGATTCAACCCTTTCTTTATCCCAAAAATGATTGCGGATATCACTCCAGGACATATCTCAATTGAATACGGTTTCCACGGACCAAACTATACAACTGTATCTGCATGTGCATCTTCAGCAAATGCTATAATTGATTCCAAAATGCTGATCCAGTTAGGAAAAGCAGACGTGATTGTGTGTGGAGGCTCTGAAGCAGCCGTTACAGCAAGTGGTGTCGGTGGATTCAACGCAATGATGGCACTTTCTACAAGAAATGACGATCCAAAAACAGCTTCAAGACCTTTTGACAAAGACAGAGATGGATTTGTATTAGGTGAAGGGGCAGGATGTATTGTTCTTGAAGAATATGAGCACGCTGTAAAACGTGGTGCTACAATTTATGCAGAATTACTGGGAGGTGGTTTAAGTGCTGATGCACATCACATGACTGCTCCACATCCTGAAGGCCTTGGCGCTTATCTGGTAATGAAAAACTGTTTGGAAGATGCAGGCTTAACTGCTGATGAAGTAGATCATATCAACATGCATGGTACTTCTACTCCATTAGGAGACATCGCAGAATCCAATGCAATTTCGAAATTATTAGGCGAGCATGCTTATGACATTCAGATTAATTCTACAAAATCAATGACTGGCCATCTTTTAGGTGCTGCAGGTGTTATTGAAGCTATCGCTGCATTGGGAACTATTATTCATGGTACTGTTCCTCCAACCATCAACCATTTTACTGATGATGAAAATATTGACAGCAGACTAAACTTTACGTTTAATACAGCTGTGAAGAAAGATGTAAAAGTAGCCATGAGCAATACTTTTGGATTTGGTGGGCACAACGCTTGCGTTCTATTTAAGAAAATCTAAATTCAATGAATGGAGTTACAGAAATACTTTTCTAAATTCCTTCTCAAAAAAAGAAAAAGACAATTAACGGAGAGAGAGTATTTTCTCAGTACCGAGCTTAGAAAAGTATTGGGTACCGAGGTACAGAATATTGCTCTTTACCGCGAAGCTTTTTCTTTGAAAAATTCTTCTAAAAATCAAGACAGCAATTACGAAAGACTTGAATTTTTGGGAGATTCTGTTTTGGGTACAATTATTTCTTGTCATTTGTTCCAGACTTATCCTCAGGCCAATGAGGGATATCTGACACAAATGAAATCTAAGATTGTTAATAGGAAAAACCTCAATAAATTAGGAGAAGATCTCAAGCTTACCAGCCTTCTGCAAAAGCAGAACAGCTCATCAGCTTTGGGAGAGAATATCTCTGGAAATTTATTCGAAGCCTTAATCGGTGCCGTTTATTTAGACTTCCATTATGATACCTGTAAAAGGATTATTCTGGAAAAGTTACTGACCCCTTCCGAGATCAATAAGCTTGAAAACAAAATTGTAAGCTATAAAGGTCTCCTGCTCGAATGGAGCCAGAAGAAGAAAGTCAATATAAAGTATGAAACCTGCGAGGAAATACAGGCTAATAAATCTGTCGTATTCAGGTGCTATGTATGGCTGGGAGACGAAAAGATTGCTAATGCAACAGAGACTTCCAAAAAGAAGGCAGAGGAAAAAGCAGCACAGAGGGCATTTTATATTTTAAACAAAAAAGAAAATATACTTGGAAATTCAAAAACTTTATGATCTTGATGATATAGAATTTGAAGATATTGCCATAGGATTGGTAAGATTAGCCAAAGATATACCTGCTCACGAGTTTTTCTACAAAATAAATCAAATCAACAACCTCAGTTTTTCAAGAAAGAAAGATCTTGTCTTTCATGGAGGTTATTATGATTATTTTTTTCCAAGATATGAAGCCTATCACAAGTTTTCGAAGACCTGTTTTACCTTCATTTCCAATAAATCTTCCGAAAGTAAGCAAAAAAAAATCCAGACAGAACTCTTTACAGAAGAAGAAAACATTAAATTTTTATTAAATAATCAGGTAGATGTGGAATATATTCTGCATAGTTCGGAACAGTTTCCTGATTTTTCCGTAATTTTGCTCCCTGAAAATCTTGTTTTTCCAATTCAAGATTATACATTGAGTTCTGAAGAGGAACTTTATCAAATTATCCAGTATTATGAATAAGTATTTAAAGAAGACAAAAATTATCGCAACACTAGGGCCTGCTTCATCGTCGAAGGAGGTAATGTTAGATCTAATGAAAGCGGGTGTTGATATTTTCAGAATAAATTTTTCACATGCAGATTACGACTTAGTTCGAAAAAATATTGAAATAATTAGAGAGCTAAACAGTGAGTATGGTTATTCTGTAGGAATCCTCGGCGACCTTCAGGGACCTAAACTGAGAGT
The DNA here is from genome assembly GCF_003182335.1 of Chryseobacterium sp. AG844. Taxonomy (NCBI): domain Bacteria; kingdom Pseudomonadati; phylum Bacteroidota; class Flavobacteriia; order Flavobacteriales; family Weeksellaceae; genus Chryseobacterium; species Chryseobacterium sp. AG844. The sequence goes on from NZ_QGTV01000001.1 coordinate 407,807, forward strand.
GGGAGTTGTAAAGGAAGGATCTTATCTGAACCCAGGTGATATTCTTACCTTTACCAATGAAAAGATGGAAGGAGATTCCACAAAGGTGTACATGACGTACCAACAGTTTCCACAAGACGTAAAAGTAGGGGAAAGAATCCTTATTGATGACGGGAAACTAATGCTGGAGGTTATCGAAACCAATGAAAAAGATACTGTAAAAGCAAAAACCATTCAGGGAGGTCCGTTAAGTTCTAAAAAAGGAGTTAATCTACCTAATACAAATGTTTCTCTTCCTGCCCTGACAGAAAAAGATGTTCAGGATGCTAATTTCATGCTTGACATGGAAGTTGACTGGATTGCTCTTTCTTTCGTGCGTCACGCACAGGATATCATTGACCTGAAAGAATTAATTGCAAACCACCCGAACGGTAAATTCAAGACTCCTATTATTGCGAAGATTGAAAAACCTGAAGGCGTTAAAAATATTGATGAAATCCTTCTTGAATGCGACGGATTAATGGTAGCACGTGGAGATCTAGGAGTGGAAGTTCCAATGGAGGAAGTTCCTGCGATCCAGAAAAACCTGGTAGAAAAAGCAAGATTCTACTCCAAACCTGTTATCATTGCCACTCAGATGATGGAAACGATGATCAACAGCTTAACACCAACAAGAGCGGAAGTAAACGACGTTGCTAACTCTGTATTGGACGGAGCTGACGCTGTAATGCTTTCCGGAGAAACTTCAGTAGGCAGATATCCGGTACAGGTTGTGGAAAACATGGCTAAAATTGTAAAGAATATCGAAACGACTCACTTCTACCAACATAAAAATGAGCCAATCGAGAAAGATTACAACTGTATTGATGAAAGATTCATCACCAACAGGGTTTGTCTTGCAGCAGTAAGAATTGCTAAAACAACAAACGTTTCTGCTATTGTAACGCTTACTCACTCCGGATACACCGCTTTCCAACTTGCAGCACACAGACCAAACTCTCACATCATCGTATATAGTGGTAACAGAAGAGTAATCACAATGCTGAACCTTCTTTGGGGTGTTCATGCCTATTACTATGATATGAAGAAGTCTACCGACGAAACGATCATTCAGGTCAATATGTTAACGCACAACTATGGTTATATCGAAACCGGAGACTTCGTCATCAACATCAATGCTACTCCATCCTATGAAGGTGGAAAAACCAATACATTGAGATTGACTACGGTGTAAGCAATAAGCAATAAGCAATAAGCAATAAGCAATAAGCAATAAGCAATAAGCAATAAGCAAAATTACTTTTTGTAACAGCATAAAAAACTCCCGGAAACAAGTTTCTGGGAGTTTTTATTTTATAGAGTAAAGTTTACTTTTAACTTATAAAGGTAGTTTGTCATTCTGAACGCAACGAAGTGAAGTGAAGAATCTCTGAGATTCCTTGTTTCCCCGGCATGACATTTTATCCTTTTAATTTCCTACAATCGTCTTAGCTGTTACAAATTCTTTTAAAGCCAGTAAAGACAATTCTGTTCCATATCCTGAAGCTTTTGATCCTCCGAAAGGAAAACGGGGGTCAGAGCTGGTCATGCGGTTGATATTGACTGTTCCTGACTCAAGGTTTTCAATAAAGAATAGCTGACGGTCTTTATTTCTAGTCCATACGGAATTGGAAAGCCCGAATGGAATATCATTGGCCATCTGTAAAGCTTCTTCATCATTTTTCGCAATCATCACCATACCCAGAGGCCCGAAAAGTTCTTCTTTTAAAATAGGATTTCCTTCCTGAACTCTGATTAAACCTGGTTTAAATTCATTTTCAGAAACTCTTTCCAGAGGAATAATAATTTCAGCACCATTTTCCAATGCCCTGTTGAACTGAGCTTCCAGTTCATCAGCAAGGTCAGGTCTCGCCATTCCGGCCAGTTTGGTTTCTTTATCTAAAGGATCTCCAATCTCATATTTCTTATATTCTTCAATAAAGATTGGCAAGAACTGATCTTCAATTTTTTCATCAATGATAAATCTTTTTGCCGCTGTACAGGTTTGTCCACAATTTTGAAGTCTGGATTTTGCTCCTGCTTTGGCTGCTTCTTCAAGATCTGCATCATCAAAAATGATAAATGCATCACTTCCTCCTAATTCAAGCAAAGATTTTTTGATATTTAAACCGGCTATTGAAGCTACTTCTCCTCCGGCTTTTCCACTGCCTGTCAAGCTTACTCCTTTTACAGTATCATGTTCAAGGATTTCCTTAACCGCTTTATGTCCTACTTCAAGATTCTGGAAAACACCTTCAGGAAAACCTGCTTCCAGAAGAACTTCTTCAATGGCATTTCCGCTTCCGAAACAAATTGAAGCATGCTTCAAAACTATTGTATTTCCTGCTAAAATGGCAGGAGTAGCAAATCTCAATACCTGCCAGAAAGGAAAATTCCACGGCATTACTCCTAAGATTACTCCTTTCGGAGCATAGTGAACTTCAGAATAAGCAAATTCCGATTCTACTTTTTCTGGTTGTAAAGTATTCTCGGCGTCTGCATAATAATTCATCATTAAAGCACATTTTTCCACTTCAGCAATAGATTCTGAAATGGGTTTATTCATTTCTGTTGTAATTATCTTTCCAAATTTCTCCGAATTATTCTTTAAAATTTCCGCTGCTTTTGCAATTAACTTCTGCCTTTCCTCAAACGGCACTTTTCTCCACACTGAAAACGCTTTATCTGCTTTAATAAGCTTGCTTTCAATTAATTGTTCCATAATATAAATTTCTGTTTTAAATTCAGCTAATGAATTTATAAGCGCCTTTATTCTAAAAGCACGGTGAAATCAGCAAATTCCATTCCTTAAGGGTCAATAAAATAATGATTTTCTCTATCGGAAGAATATAACTTTATCTTAAATCATTAGCCATTCGTTCACAAGACATGCTGCCAGTCTTGCTGTTCTGTCCTGGATATCGAAAGAAGGGTTCACTTCTGCCACGTCCAGCGCTACCAGTTTTTTATTTTTTAAGATATGTCTGTAAAAATGCATAAAAGCTGTATCTGCAAAGATACCGTTATATGCCGCCGCGGAAACTCCGGGAGCGACTGATGCATTAAAGACGTCCATGCAAATGGTAAGATAGGCATAATCTACACTGTCCAGCAGTTCGTCAATACGCTGATAGACGGAGGTAAGATTTTCAAAAAATAATTCGTCTGCCAGAATATATTTCATTCCATAATGATGAGCAGTATCAAAAAGCTTTAATGTATTGGAATTTCTCTGGATTCCAATATGCAAAGAATGGATAGGTCCCTCCTGAGCAATCTGCCAAAACCCGGTTCCCGAGCTTGGCCCTACTCCTTTTTCCGGCTGTCTGTTATCAAAATGGGCATCAATATTGATGATTCCTATTTTCTGTTCCGGAAAGGCTGTTTTAACGCCCAGATAATGAGCATACGTCACTTCATGGCCTCCACCTAAAGCAAGAGATTTTCCTCCTTTTAAAAGTACTTTTGACACATTTTTGGCAAGGTTATTCTGAGTATTTTCCAGATTGCCATCTTCACAGGTAACATTACCAAAGTCCAGCATGGAAAAGTCAGGAAGAATCACCGGAAAATTAGACATATTTTTCCTGATCACATCCGGAGCATCTTTTGCTCCCTGACGTCCTTTGTTTCTTCTTACTCCTTCATCTACAGCAAAACCGTGCAATGCAAAATCTCCTGCAGCAATATTGTCGTAATTACTTTCTTCTTTTACTCTTTGAAATATTCTGTGATAGAGAAGTTCTTCTCCGTCCAATCTGCCTTGCCAAATAGTACTCATTATTCAGTCATTTGCCTATTGTCTGTTCTTCAATCAGCATCGATTGAAGAACAAATATGGTTATTTAATAATTTTATATAAGATTTCCATCAATATAAACATGTTCTGCTTTCAGGCTTCCCTGGTTATACAGTACATTCTGGAAATTATTGGTTTTAAAAGTGACAAAATCTGCCTTTTTCCCTGTTTCCAATTGTCCTCTGTCTTCAAGGTTCAATGCATAAGCAGCACGGAAGGTCATACCTGCCAAAACTTCAGCTGTTGTAAGCTTTTGGAAGGTTGCTAAAATAGAAGCCTGGGTAATGAGATTTCCCATTGGGGCAGATCCCGGATTCCAATCACTTGCTATCGCTACAATAGCACCTGCGTCTAATAATTTTCTTGCCGGAGTAAATTTCTCGCCAAGTCCAAGGCTCGCTCCGGGAAGAGCTGTTGCTACTGTGTCAGACTCTGCAAGGAATTGAATATCTTTATCAATTGTTGCTTCCAGATGGTCTGCAGACTTCGCTCCCACTTCTACTGCAATTCTTGAACTTCCAGGGGTAAACTGATCTGCATGAACGGTAATTTCAAAACCTAATTCTTTTGCTTTTAATAAGAATTCTTTACTTTCTTCAGGCTGAAAAGCAGATTTTTCAATAAAAATATCTACTCTGTTTGCCAATTCTTCTTCTTTTACTTTCGGTAAAATTTCGGTAATGATATATTCCAGATATTCAGGGTTGCTTCCTTCAAAATCTCTTGGTTTTAAGTGGGCTGAAAGGCAGGTAGGAACTAAAGTAGCTTTAGTTTCATTCTGTGCTTTTTTAATAATTCTAAGCATCTTCAACTCGTTTTCAACATCCAAACCGTAACCGCTCTTCACTTCGATGGTGGTAATTCCCAGATCAACCAAAAAGTTGATTCTTTCTATTAAAGTTTTTAACAGTTCTTCTTCTGATGCATTTCTTGTATGCTGTACGGAACTCCAGATTCCACCACCACTTTCCGCAATTTCAAGATAAGTTTTCCCTGCGTTGCGCATCGCAAAATCGTTGGCACGGTTTCCTCCGAAACAAATATGGGTATGTGAATCTACAAAAGCAGGAAGAACAACCTGCTCTCCTTCAATATGTTCAATTTCTATAGTGGGATTTTCTGTTTTTAATGTTTCAAAACTTCCAACTTTCTGAATGGTATTCTGATCTACCACAATTCCTCCGTCTGCAATAATTTCAAGCTGTTCATCAGAAAGTTTTCCTCTTAGTGGTAAATTAGCAAGTGTTACCACCTGCTTAAATGGTCCTATTAATTTCATTAATATGTATTAATAATTTCTTCTCTCAAAAATACTTAAAATATCCCAATTATTTAAATCTTAGCGGTTCTCATTTTCAACCCAGGCTTAAACCGCTGTATCAATCTCAACGTTTTCTCAATCTGGCCTTCAACCTTTGTCTAAATTTGCTATCTTTGAGGTAAATGAAATGAATTAATGCCAGATTTTTTACATCCAGATAAGGAAAACTACTCAAACGAGGAGCTGATGCAGGAAGAGCAGATCCGTCCCCAGAGCTTTAAAGATTTTGCGGGACAGAGAAAAACGCTGGAGAACCTTGAGGTTTTTGTTACCGCTGCGAAAAGACGTGGCGGAGCACTAGATCATGTTTTATTACACGGTCCGCCGGGGCTGGGTAAAACGACTTTGGCCAATATTATCGCTAATGAACTTGGGGTAAACTGCAAGATTACATCCGGCCCCGTATTGGATAAACCGGGAAGTTTAGCGGGTTTGTTGACCAATCTGGAAGAAAATGATGTTCTTTTCATTGATGAGATTCATCGTCTTTCTCCTGTAGTAGAAGAATACCTGTATTCTGCCATGGAAGACTATAAGATTGATATTATGCTGGAAACAGGTCCCAATGCCAGAAGTGTACAGATCGGCTTAAATCCGTTTACTCTGGTGGGAGCTACTACAAGAAGCGGAATGCTTACGAAGCCAATGCTTGCCCGATTCGGGATTCAGAGCAGGCTGGAATATTATTCTATTGAGCTTTTATCAACCATTATTCAAAGAAGTGCAAGGGTTTTAGGTGTTGTTATTTATGAGGATGCTGCGATAGAAATAGCAAGAAGAAGCCGTGGAACGCCAAGGATTGCCAATGCATTACTGAGAAGGGTACGTGATTTTGCTGAAATTAAAGGAAATGGTGAGATTGAGATCAAGATCACAAAATATGCTTTGGACTCTTTAAATGTGGATGAATTTGGTTTGGATGAAATGGACAATAAAATCATGCGTGTCATGATTGAAAATTTTAAAGGAAAACCGGTTGGTATTTCTGCCCTGGCAACATCAATTGCCGAAAATCCGGAAACACTGGAAGAAGTATATGAACCGTTTCTGATTCAGGAAGGTTTTATTATCCGAACTCCAAGAGGACGGGAAGTTACCGACAAAGCTTACAAACATTTGAATATTACAAGGCCTAAAAACCCGGGAGAGCTATTTTAAGTTCAAAGTTTTGAGTTCAAAGTTAAAAGTTTAAGGTTAATGAGAATTGATTAGTTAATGTTTATACCTAAATTATACAGAAGCGAAGATTACGATTTGATGAGAGAGATTATCAAAGAAAACTCTTTTGCTTTACTGATTTCTTCTGTTGATAAGATACGGGCAACCCATTCCATGATGATGCTTAATGAGGATAATCCTGAAAATATTTATATTGAAACCCATATTTCACGGGCTAATCCCCAGGCAAAAACCTTACAGGATGGTGATGAAGTTCTTTGTGACTTTTTGGGAGCCCACACTTATATATCCAGCAGCTGGTATGATCATATGAATGTTTCCACCTGGAATTATGAGGCGGTACAGATTCACGGAAAAGTTGAAATAATGGATCATGATGAACTGTATGTCCATTTGGATAAATTAACGTCCAAATATGAAAATTTCCAGCAATGTCCAATGATGGTGAAAGACATGGGAAGGGAATTTGTGGAAAAGGAAATGAAAGGTGCTTTTGGGATTAAAGTTATTCCAACCGAAATATTCATCAAACAAAAACTTTCTCAGAACAGAAAAGAAAGTGATTTTAATAATATTATCAGCCAACTTGAACAGTCTGATGATAACGCAAGAAAAATTGCGGAGAAAATGAAATTAATAAAGAAATAATCAAAATATACATATGAAGTTATATCCAATACAATGTGGAAAATTTAAACTGGACGGCGGTGCTATGTTCGGAGTCGTCCCGAAGAGTCTGTGGGAAAAAACAAACCCGGCAGACGAAAAAAACCTGATCGAGCTGGGAACGCGTTCTTTGCTTATTGAAGACGGAAAAAAATTAATCCTGGTAGACTGCGGTCTCGGCAACAAACAGGATGACAAGTTTTTTGGACATTATTCTCTTTGGGGAGACGATACTCTTGATAAAAATCTTAAAAAATACGGCTTTATAAAGGAAGATATTACGGATGTATTCCTTACTCATCTTCACTTTGACCACTGCGGCGGAGCTATAGAATGGAATGACGACAGAACCGGATACAGACCTGCCTTTAAAAACGCCAACTTCTGGACGAATGAAAACCACTGGCAATGGGCTACAGAACCCAATGCAAGGGAAAAAGCCAGCTTCCTGAAGGAAAATATTATGCCGATGCAGGAAAGCGGACAACTTAACTTTTTACCACTTCCTACTACCGGAAACTACGGTTTCGCTCCTGATCTGAAGATGGACGTTATCTTCGTAGACGGACATACAGAAAAACAAATGCTTCCTGTAATCCAATATCAGGAAAAAACGGTTGTTTTTGCAGCCGATCTTATTCCTACCGCGGGACATATCAATCAGGTATACGTGATGGGATATGATACCAGACCTCTTTTAACACTGGAAGAAAAAGGGAAATTCCTTAAGCAGTGTGTAGACAACGAATATTTATTGTTCTTTGAACATGATGCTCATAACGAACTGGCAAGTCTTAAAATGACCGATAAAGGGGTAAGACTTGATGAAACGTTTAGCTTTAATGATGTTTTTGGATATTAATTTTTAATCATGGAAGAATTACATTCAGAAACACAGCAGACAGAGCCGGAACCAGCACCCAAGATCATTGGTTTAACAGGAGGAATAGGTTCCGGGAAAACCACAGTAGCGCGCTTCATAGAGGAATTCGGTTTTCCGGTTTATTATTCCGATGACAGAGCAAAAGCTATAGTTAATGAGAGTGAAGATCTGAAAATAAAAATCAAAGAACTTCTTGGTGAAGATGCTTATGATGAAAACGGATTGTATGACAGAAAATTTGTAGCGGATAAAGTTTTTAAAAACAGAGATCTGCTTCAGCAGTTGAATGAAATTATTCATCCCGCTGTAAGAATTGATTTTGAAAACTGGGTTAAGAAACAAAGCAAATATTTAGTTTTTAAAGAAACAGCTTTACTGTTTGAACTGAAACTTAACAGACAATGTTATAAATCTCTTCTGGTGACAGCCGAGGATAACATCAGGATCAAAAGAGTGATGGACAGGGATAATAAAACCTACCGCGAGGTAGAAGCGGTCATGGAAAAACAAATGCCCGAAAGGGATAAAATTAAAATGGCAGACTGCATTATCTACAATAATACCAATCTGGAAGAATTAAAAGAAGAGACTGAAAAAGTGATTTTCAGTATTGAATAAATAAAAACTCGTTAGAAGCTTTTCTAACGAGTTTTTTTCTGCAAAAATATTTCCTGGAAGGTTGTTATTCAACAAGGATCTTTTTATAAAAAATAAGCCCCCATTTCCGGAGGCTTATTCTATTTGATTTGAAATTTAAATAATTATTCTTTGATAAATTTCTTTTGGGTAGTATTACCGTTGTCATCGATATCAATTACATAAACACCGTTAATCAATCTGCTTACATTGATCTGGTTGTTGAGTAGGATACCGTCTGCGATAACCTGTCCGGCTGCATTGTAGATCTTATATTTAGCTCTCTTGCTAACATTTTTCACAAACAGCACTGAGCTTACCGGGTTAGGATAAATCATAACACTGGTCTGATCAACCGGGTTAGCAACAACAGGTTTAGAGATTCTTACCGTGTAATCCTCTACTTCTCCGTTTTTGAAGTCAGTACAGTTTACAGGAATACCGTCTCTCGACATGGCTACTCTCATCACTACATACTTATAATCTGTCATACTTACAAAGGCATCTGCCGGTACATTGAATTTACCTGAAACAGGGCTGTTTGAATTTGGCGAAGAAGTAAATACTCTTTCATTGATGTCAAACTCTCCGTTTCTGTTGAAGTCAATCCAAACTGCGATTCCTTCGTTGTAAGTAGTTCCTGTCCATTTTTTCTCAATGATGATCTCATTGTCAGTGGATCCCTGGATCATCTCGATGAATGTTTTAGGAACTCCTGTGTAATCTGTATAAGTAGATGCTCCGGATTCATTCTCCATTGTTTTCTTACCAGTAGGCTTCACTGTAACTTTAGAGATATGCTCTCCTGTTGAGTTTTCAGCCTTCATCTTACAGTAGATTACTGTAGGAGTTGTAAAGTAGTAAGGAGGAGTATAGTTTCCTGGTGTACCGTTACAGATATTTACTACCTGCATTTCATATTTTGTTAATTCTGTAAGACCTGTCAATACAAGGTTATTAACTAATGATGGTACTTCTGTCCAGCTTGGAATACCTACTTTTCTATATCTAAGCACATATGTTGCTCCCGGGAACGGATCCCACTGAATTGCCGCTGATGTAGGAAGTAATTGGGTAATGGTTAATCCCGGAGGCGGAATCTCACATATTCTTTCTGTAGTAAATACTTTAGGGTTAGAATATGGATTTAATGTACTCTCACCGTTACATTGGTTAGCAATCTGTACTTCATAAGTTGTATATGGCTCTAAAGGAGTTGCACTTCCTAATACATAAGTATTGGCAGGAGCTGCCGGTAAACTTATAGTAGCCCATGTAGTAGTACCTACTTTTCTCCATCTCATGGTATACGTAGAACTTGCTGCAAGCGGAGACCATGTAATCAATGCTGTTGTTGGAGTAATATTAGTTACTGTTACATTCGGAGGAGTAGGATCACATCTTGTAGTAAATGTTTTGATTGGTGTTGCCGTTCCAACGATATCTCCACAGATTGCCGCAACCTCTACTTCATAAGTAGTTGCTGGAGTCAATCCACTGATTACTAAAGGAAGGTTACCTAATTGTGCAGAAGCATATACCTGCGTCCAGACAGTTGTTCCCTGCACTCTGTATCTCACCACATAACTTACTCCTGCTCCTGTGATGGTAACAGTAGCTGTTGTATGCGTTGTTGTAAATGTTGGTGCGTTAGGAGTTGCATTGCTGCAAGGTCTGATTCTTACTCTGTAGTCTTCTACTTCTCCATCTACTGCGTTCTGACACATTACAGGAGCATTTGTACGTTTCAGTACAACCCTCATTGTAGTTGTTAATAGTCCTGTGTAAGCATTCGAAGGAACTGCAAAAGTAGCCGTCACCGGAGTTGTTGTGTTGGCTGGAGAAATTAAAATTCTCTCGGCATCTGTAAACTGTCCGTTTCTGTCAAAGTCGATCCAGGCTGTTACAGCATCGTTACCTGTTGCACCTGTCCAGCCTTTTGCTACGGAAATTTTATTATTCTGAGAATCTACATCTAAAGTAATAAGAGTTTCCGGAGAAGTATAACTGATATAATTGGTCTGTACCGAAGTATTATTCATCGGAGGAACTCCAAGGTTCGAAGAGGTAACTGTTACATTCGAAATATGGTCATTCGTACCGGTACCTGTCATTTGACAGTAAGTTAATGGAGGGGTTGTGAATGTTACTGTTGACGAGTAAGAACCTGTGGAACCGTTACAAGTTGTAGAAACCTGAACATCATAATTAGTCTGCTCTGTAAGACCAGTAATTCCATAGAAGTTCTGACCCGCAGGAACTGTAGCTGTCTGCCACACTCCACCCGGAGAAACTCTCCATCTGATATTATAAGTAGCTCCTGTTGTTGCCACCCATGATACCGTTGCTGTAGTAGCTCCGATATTATTTACTGTAATATTTGTTGGAGCGGCCGTTGAACAAGGCTGAGCATCTACAAATTTTACTGCATAATCTTCCACCTCTCCCTGAGTGAATGTACCACAAGGGTTAGCATTATCAAAATATCTCATTACTACACGCATACGGGTAGGAAGAGTTCCTGTATACACGTTACCACTTGCAACGGTAGGTACTGAGAAAGTAGCCGTTACAGGAGTAGTTGAATTGTATGTGGTATTAAGAATTCTTTCACTGGTTTCAAATGTTCCGTTTCTGTTAAAGTCTACCCAGGCTGAAACTGCATATGAAGAAGGAGAACCCGGCCAGTATTTGTTTACAGAAATTTTATTATTTGCTGAACCTCTTTCAAAGATCACTACTCTTGTAGCATCCGGTGTATAATCTTTATAATTGTCAGATCCGGAATTACTCATCATAATAGGAGTATTCGTAGGAGTAACAGTTACATTATTAATATATCCGCTTGTTGCAGTATTGCTTGTAGGACCTGCTGTACAATAAGTAAGAGTAGGTGTTGTAAAGGTAACAGTTGGAGAGAATGCACCTGTTACTCCTCCACAAACAGTGGCTACCTGTACATCGTATGCAGTCTGTTCCAATAATCCGGTAAGTAATTGGTTACTGATTAATGGTGTATTTACTGCAATCTGCTGCCATGCTCCGGAAGGAGAAACTCTGTATCTTACGATATAAGTAGCTCCTGTAGTGGATGTCCAAGTAACATTCGCTGAAGAAGGGGTTACATTATTAACCATGATATTAGATGGCGGTGCTGTAGAACATCCAGCCAAATCGATAAGTTTTACTGCATAGTCTTCAGTTTCACCATAATAATAAGTTCCACAAGCACTAATTGGGCTGTATTCATTTAATACAACACGCATTTTTGTAGTCAGGTTTCCTGTATAAGCACCACCGGCAGCAGTTGGTACTGTAAATGTAGCGGTAACCGGAGTTGTTGTATTACTTGGTGAAGTAAGTACTCTTTCACTCGCTTCAAAAACACCATTACGGTTAAAGTCAATCCAAACTCCTGTCAAGAAGCCGTACTGGTAGCCTGGCCACGTTTTTGAAACTGAAACGGTAGCTGTACCTCCTCTTACCAAAGTAACTACTCTTGCAGGATCTGTACTGTAATCTGTATAGCCACTCTGACCGGAGTTGCTGTACATAGACGGAGCACCTTGTGCATTTACAGAAACCTGATTGATATATCCATCAATATAGGTACTCGTAGCAGCGGAATTACAATAAGTAAGTGCAGGAGTTGTAAAGTTGACGCTGGAAGAGAATGCTCCCTGTGTTCCTCCACAGACAGTCGCTACCTGAACTTCATACTGAGTCTGCTCAGTTAATCCGGTAATAATCTGGTTTGCGACCATAGGAGTTGTCACATTGATTGTTGTCCAAGCTCCTCCTGATACAGGTCTGTATCTTACAACATAAGTGGCACCTGCAGAAAGGTACCAGCCTATATTAGCAGAAGTTGTTGTCAGGTTTGAAACTGTAATATTGGTAGGCGGAGCTGTTGAACAAGCCGGAAGCGGGTGGCTTTCCAACTGTATTCTGGGAATATCTGCAAGTCTGTCTTTTGCAGAAGGAGGTGCTGCAGGATCAGGATTTGCGCTATCTTCATAATAGATGATCCCCCTGTTTGCTCCTGCATTGTATGATCCCCAGGCCGTACCTGGAGAAGATGCATAATCAGGAGTTTTTTCATTTACAGCAACCACAAGGTTGTCTGTTCCATTCCATAAAAATGGTGTAGACAATTGAAGAGTTACCCAGCTTCCATTCGTTAAGTTAGGTAAAACTCCGTCAAACACCTGAGTCATAGAACTTACCGGAATCCAGCTTGTATTGGTGGCAAAGTTATTCTGGGTTGTATTTCCCATGTATACCACCCAATCCTTATATACAGCCTGAGAGGATGCAACGGTGGTGGAATAAAACTTTATAGCCGTGATATAGTTTGACGTACCTATAGCAGTCGTAAGCTCTGCAGCAGTATAAATCTGCTGAGAATAACTATACCCATAATAGGAACGTATGGGGAGATACACAGAGGTACCCGTTCCTGTCCCGATCTGGCCTGCCTGAGCCGAGACTTTGGATACAAAGCCTGTGCAAATCAAACAGAGAAACAGAATTAAAGAGGTAAAGAATTTCTTCATAATGTTTTCATTATAATATTAATCACACAAATCTAATCATTTTTTATTATTAATTTATAAGTACATTTATGTTTTTTTTATAAAAAAATAACAAATTAACTACTTATGATCTAAATAAAGAAATCCCCGGGAAGTTCCGGGGATTTACTAATATTTAAAGGTTATCTTTATTTCTTGATAAATTTAGATTTGAACTGTTCAATTCCTTTATCATCAATAGTAATTATATAACCACCTTTCACTAAAGCTGAAACATTTACTTTTCCATTATTGATATTTCCTCTGTCTACTAATTGTCCGGCAGCACTATAAATTTTATAAGTTGCTTTATCTGAAACTTTAGTAATATTTAAAACATCAGTTGCAGGATTTGGATAAATCTGAATACCATTATTTTTAACATCGTTTTCAGAAGTAGAAAGGTTACCTGTGATAACTACATTATAATCCTCAACCTCACCATCGAAAAGTTCTCCACAAACATAATCTGAAGGTAATGATAAACCAATGTTACCTCCTCCAGTTCCAGCACCTACATAGAATGCTACAACTCTCATTCTTAATGGCTGTCCTTCTACTGCATTCGCTGGAATTGTAACGTTTCCGCTTACTACAGTTGATGGCTGCGTTAATGTTACAGGATAATTCAATACTCTTTCTGAATCACTGAAAACACCATCTTTGTTAAAGTCTATAAATGCAGCTACCGTATCATAATCAGCACTACCGGAGTTCCCTACAGTAACAGACATAGGGTAAACATTCCCTTTTGTTAAGTTAATTTGAAGTGCTGTATTTGTTGTATAGTTTGTATATGTACTATTTACAGAAGTGTTATTTACATTCGCAAGTGTCACATTGGCAATATACTCATAGTCTGAACTTGTTGAAGCAGCTGCGCAGTAAGCAAGTGCAGGTGTACTGAAGTTTACGGATGTAGAATATGTTCCTACTGTAGTACCACAAACTAAAGCTACCTGAACTTCATACGTTGTACCATCAATTAAGTTACTTAAGTTGATTGAAGGAACTGCTGTATCAGCTTCAGTCCATACAGTTGTACCTACTTTTCTGTAACGTACTTTATAAGTTGCGCCTGTATAAGACATCCAGGATACACTTCCTGAAGACACTGTAATGTTACTTACAACAACGTTAGTTGGAGCAGCACTGCTACAAGCAGATAGAGGTGCAATACTTACAGGTCCTACCGCATAGAAAACATTTCCTATTGAAGAAACTCTTACTTTAATTGTCTGACCGTTCAATGAAGAAGGGAAAGTGAAGTTTTCGGATCCGTCATTAGGTGTTGATGCTGATAATACCGTCCAGTTTGTACCGTTATCTGTAGTATAGTCAATTTTTACGTTTGTAACATTATAAGGAGCTGCATTGGTATTGGCAACAATCCACTGAATTGGCGTTGGCGTATTCACATCAGCATATTGGTTAGCTAATCTGAAAGGACCATTATCTCCTACAACAATAGTCTGAATTTTAAAAGCAGATTGCTGTTGGGCTACATTGGAATTATTATCTCTTACCGTTAATGCAAAATTTGTAGTTCTTGCCTTAGTAGATACGGCTTCCCATGTATTGTTCGCATTATTTAATACTCCGTTCATTACAGAAGTAAATTTCGGGAAGTATCTTGTCGGGCTTGCGTTTGGAGCAGCAGATCTGAATGAAGCTCCTGATGTTGTATTTCCTAAATTATACTTATCAATAGAAACTGAAGCATTATCTACCTCTTCCCAGGAATAAGTCATTGGATCATTTTCAGGATCTGTAGCAGAACCTGTTAAAGCAAAAGCAGTACCTTTAGGTATAGTATATGTTGGAAGATCAGCAATTACCGGTGGATTGTTAGTAATTGTAGTTTCTACATCACAAGTTTTTGCAATTAAATTAGCCTGTACCTGACCGATACTTGCTTTATGGAAATAAGGATCAGAGTTTTGCTGAACATCTGTATCAGGGCCGGTAATACCTGCATATCCCATGATGGTAGTTCCTGAACCTGGTTCCATATTTACTCCGCTTCCTTCAAGATTATGAGAGAAAGTATGGTTAGCTCCTAACTGGTGCCCCATTTCGTGTGCAACATAATCGATATCAAAGGCGTCACCAGACGGAATTCCATTCGCCGGAGAAGTAAATCCTGAACCTTTTCCTTTAGGAACTGTAGTTGTAGGATTGATACATACACACCCGATACATCCGGCGTTTCCTCCACCTCCTGATTTACCGAACAAGTGTCCGATATCATAGTTTTCGTTTCCAACATTGGCTGTCAAAGCTGCTTGCAGCTGTGTGTTCCAAGCCCCTTGTGATCCCGTTGCAGCTGCTGCATATGGATCGTTATTAGGATCAATATAAATTACATTTGGGAAATTCTGTAAATTCAAATGCAGAGCAAAATCTTTTTCAAAAACTCCGTTTACTCTGGTCAGAGTATTGTTGATAGCAACTAATGCAGGAGCTCTTTTCTCGGCATCTGTAGCAGTGGCAGGCACGTTTGCAAGTGTCATAAAGTATTGTGTATACTCACCTGTAACAGACATTGCCAGTCTCATTGTTCTGTATTTCTTATCAGAACTTTTGTTAAAAGTTGTTGGCTGATTAGAAAAAGACTGCCCATTTTTCAATAAAGCATCTATTTCCTTCTTAGCAGCAGGAGATTCTTCTGTAGAACACAGGAAACCGTTCTTATCCTTTTTTGTTTTAGGATGAACAGCATAAATCGTTTTGTCTGCTGATGCCGGATCGATAAATTCATATTTATCTCCATGGATAATCATTGACTGAAAATCGTTAGGAGCGATACTGAATCTTAAGTATTTGGTAGGGTCATCGACACTTGTTCCAACATAAGATCCTAATTCATACTTGTCTGCCAGTTCTTTTACAACTACCGGAAAACTGTATACATTAAACCTTTCAATCTTCCCGCTCATAGTAGGAAGAGAAATTACTACAGGAGTGGAATTAGCTCCCATTTCCTGTGCATTCTTCAGCTGAGATCTCAGTAAGTTCAGGTCCAGTTTATAGTACCCGTTACCTCTTACATTAGATTGATCTACTCTAAATCCTGTACTTCTTTTGTTGTCGTCTCCTTTTTTAAGAGAAGTAGGTGTCCATTGCCCGAACACTGCCCCTCCTATGCAAGTTAACATTAAAGCAGTAAATACTCTTTTCATAAATTAAAACACAATTATAATTTCCGCCAAATATAGCTATTTTATAAATCAAACAAATGAAATAACTTAATATTTTTTAATATTATACATCTAAAAAACATATTCATTAAAAAAAACACAAATCAAAGAATATGATTAATTTTATATTCTATATATTGTACAATTCAAGAATTATAATTTATATAAATTATAAGTAACATTTATTAAAAAAAATACAAACTTTAGAACAATCTAAAGTTTGTATTTTATGTATTTTAAAACTTATGTATTACTATTTTTAGAACTTATAAGCAATATTCCATGCAAACCCCATATTAAACTTTGAGGAACTTCTTCCAAAACCGGGAACGATCATTGGAGAAATATCATCCTGTTTGGAAGTGTAAACCATATATCTTGGCTGAAGATTTACATCTATATAAAAATTGGAACTAAACAATTGCACTCTGCCCCCCAATGTACCTTCAAGCCAGAAAGAAGACTGAGAGGATGAAGGAAATGCTTCAGAGGAACTGCTTCCCCCAAATCCGCGAACGGGAATTGCCATATATTCCTGGTTATAGAATGATCCTGCTGCTTTTCCACCAGCATAAAATCCGTTGAATTCATTCTCTGCATCTTTTGCCAGCATATAGAAAGCCCCCAACTTAACGAAGGGACCGCTTGCTTTTGCATCATAACCATTCTTCTGATACACATTCTTTTCAAAACCTGCTTCCGCAATAGCATGCAGATTTCCTTTTATCTTTGACGAAATAAATCCCTGATACAGTTTTCTGTCTGAAAAGAATCCGGCTCCGGTGTTCAGAACATCAAGGCCAACCATAAAATTGGGTTCATATTTCTCATGAACTTTCTTTTCTGCTTCCTTTTTTTTCTCTTGTGCCCAGTTTATTATTCCCAATAAACTAAAAAGAAAGGTAAAGATTAGTCTTGTCTTCATTCTCTATTTGATTTTGCCCGGCTTCCAGTTTCAGAACAGGATTCGGAGTTACTAATTCTGAACTTAAATTCTCATAAGATTTTTTGATTCCGCATCCCGGAGATACATAGGTAGACTTTGTACTATAGCTGATTCTTACATGAGACTCCGGGCCTTTGAATCTGGTTTTGAAATAAACATCCGTATAGGGTGAGTTGTCTACACGTAAAGGAATTAACCTGGAATCAATGTTGGCAAGTTTTCCCAAATCCACCTTTCCTCCACCATAGTCTACTGATACATACAATGTATCTATGGTTGTATCCTTTCCTTCCGCCAATGTTCTGAAACCTACCTTCATTCTGGGAGTTCCTTCTCCGCTTTCACAGATATCATCATCTCCGCCACAGGAAAAAAGCATTCCTAAAAAGCAGATTGCTATGAGAAATTTAAAGTACTTCATATTAAGATTTGAAATTCAAATTTAAATAATTTATTTTTTAACAAGCAATGCAATGTTCTCAACATGGTGCGTTTGCGGGAACATATCTACCGGTAAGATCTTTACTAAAGTATAATGATCTTTCATCAGGGCAAGATCTCTCGCCTGTGTTGCTGAGTTACAACTTACATAAACTACTTTTTCAGGTGACAGTTTTAAAATCTGCTCTACAACCTTCTGGTGCATTCCATCTCTTGGAGGATCCGTGATTAACACATCTGCTTTAGGATGATTCGCCATAAATTCATCATTGAAAATATCTTTCATATCTCCACAATAGAACGTTGTATTTGTCAATCCGTTCAATGCGGCGTGTTCTATAGCTGCGTCTATGGCTTCCTGTACAGATTCTATTCCAATCACCTGTTTTGCATTTCTTGCTACATACTGGGCGATTGTTCCTGTTCCGGTATAAAGGTCATACACTACTTCATCTCCTTTAAGATCTGCAAACTCCAATGTTTTTCTGTATAGCTCCAGTGCCTGTTTGTAGTTGGTCTGAAAGAATGATTTCGGACCGATTTTAAACTGCAGTCCGTCCATTTCTTCCATAAGGTATCCTTCCCCGAAATATACATTGATATTTAAATCATAAATAGAGTCATTCTGCTTAGGATTAATAGCATATACCAATGTTTTAATCTGCGGGAATTTTTCTAATAAGAATTCAAAAAGTTTTTCTCTGTTTTCTTTTTCTTCTCTGTAAAGCTGGAAAAGAACCATCCATTCTCCTTTGGAGTTCTGTCTCATCATTAAGGTTCTTAAGAATCCTTCCTGATTTCTCACATCAAAAAAGTCAAGGCCAGTATTAACGCCATATTCTTTTACAGCCAGTCTAATGGCATTGGAAGGATCTTCCTGAAGGAAACACTCTTTCAAATCAAGAATCTTGCTCCACATTCCCGGAATATGAAAACCTAAGGCATCTTTGCTCCCGAAATTTTCTTCGGAGCTTATTTCATATTGAGTAAGCCATCTCGCATTAGAGAAGGAAAACTCCATTTTATTTCTATAAAAATATTGTTCTTCAGACCCTAGAATCGGAACCGTTTCAAAGTCATCAATTCCTCCGATCCTTTTGATATTATTATAGACTTCTTCCTGTTTAAAATCAAGCTGTTTTTCATAGCTCATATTCTGCCACTTGCATCCTCCGCAAGTACCAAAATGAATACATTTAGGCTCAACTCTGTAAGGTGATTTTTCAAGAACTTCAATTGCTTCGCCTTCATAGTATTTAGACTTTGCTTTTTTCACTCTCACATTCACAATATCACCTGGAATGGCGCCTGTTACCATTACCGTTTTACCTTCCTCTGTTTTTCCTATTGCCACGCCTTTTGCTCCGGCAGTCAACAATTTTATATTTTCAAGAGTCAGATCTCTTTTTTTCTTCCTACTCATTCTAAAATTTTCTATTTTCCTAATTGAAACTTTAACGTTCCGGTTTGCAAAAATACAATAAAAAAAACCTTATCCGAAGATAAGGTTTCTATACAGTGTTAAAGTTTATTATTTTGTTGGAGCCGGCTGTGGATTTGCTTGCTGTGGGGCTTGCTGCATTGCAGATGGATCAAGCTGCAGTTGTGGCTGCATTTGCGCATTCGGATCTACTTTCGGAGCAGAAAGACCTGTCAGTTTATCAAGAATTGTCACCAATTCCTGCTCACCAAGGTTGACGAAAGATCTGCTGGCAATTTTACCGTCTTTATCAATGATTACAAAGCAAGGTAATTTGAATCCGTATACCCCATATTTCTTAGCGATATCTGAGTTCAATCCTCCTTCTCCGTAAACATTTACTCCCTGAATTCCTTTTAATAAAGAATTACTTGTTTTAATGAACTGGTCTTTTGTATCATCAACGTTTACAAAGACAAAATTCATTTTAGACTTATAGAAGTTTACGACTTCTTTTAATACAGGTACTGTAGCTTCGCTAATGTAAGGGTTCCATGAAGCATAGAAGAACAGCATATAAGGTTTCCCTTTGTTTTCAGAAAGCTTGTAAGCTTTTCCGTCTTGTTTTGCTAAAGCGGCTTCGGGAGCTGCCTCTCCGATTTTAAGTCCTGTAATCGCTACCTGCATTTTTAAAAGGTCGCTTTTAATGGTAGCATCTTTAATATCTGAATCGATGATCTTCTTAATTTTGTCGATATTAGCAGCCGGAGTTGTTGGATGAATATCAGCCTGAGCCATTACAAATGCAAGAAGATAATCTTTTGTTGTTTGAGATAAATCTTTTTTAGTTTTTAAATATTGGGCAAACATCTCAGAAGTTGTAATACCTGTTTTTCCTTTGCTGTTTGCTTCAGCATATTTCTGGAAATCAGGAGTCATTTTTACCAAAAGATATTGTCTGTAAAGAGGAATGGTTTTCACCATTGCTTCTTTGTCTGTTTCTAACTGGGTTTCGTAATCTTTAAAAGCTTTAGAAGATTTGTAAGAAGGGTTTCCGGACATTGGGCCGTGAGACATTTCATAGTTGGCAAGCAAATTAAGAATGGTTACTTTCACATCATTTTTTTTCCACTCTAATAGTCCTTTGCTTGGATTATTTTTCTTAGCAAGGTCATCCACGTTTTTATTAATATCCGCTTCAATTTTATGCATTCCTTTCAAAAATGCAGCTTCATCTCCTGCCATCAAAGCGCCTAAGTTAACTTTATTACCATACTCAGCTAAAAATTTCTGAGAAGCTGTAAGGAAATCATTATTCTTTTTAGCATCTCCGGTAATCACATATTCATTTGGGAAGGTAGCTCCGTTTCCTGAGATATTCACTTTTTGTCCTCCTTCAAGATAGATCAGGCTTTGTCTGCCTGCGTAGTTGATTACGTACATCCCATCCTTGGGAGCATCAAAACTTCCTGAAAAGTTTCCGTCTTTATCGAGACCTATATTAATTAAAGGCAGGGTTCCTACTCCTGAAGCTTCTACAAATTCAATTCTTTCCAATGGTGAGCTTCCGGTAATTTTTCCTTTTACTTCTACTTTTTTTGAACAAGACATCACAAAGAATGTGATGATAAACAATAAAAGATATTTTTTCATTTCAATTTTTAATATTACACAAAAATACGCTTTTTAGGGCTTGCTAATTCACACTAATTATTTTTTTTAAAAATTTTATTATTACCGTTCAAAAGGGGTATTCCAATTATTGAATGACACCTTTTTGATGGTAAAAAGCATTTGAAAGCTTTTTCATTAAAACGATTCAACTACCTTTCAAATATATAGTTTATAAATAAAGAATGACGAAGATCCGGCCATAAGTTAACAAACTTTAACAGAGTCTTCTTTTTCATAAAAAAATCGCCTCCAAAAATGAAGGCGATTTTCTATGTATCAGAATCAATTCTATCCTTGATCTACAAGAGCAGCCATGTATTCTCTGTTCATTCTTGCAATGTTTTCAAGAGAAATACCTTTAGGGCATTCTACCTCACATGCTCCGGTATTTGAACAGTTTCCGAATCCTTCCTCATCCATAGCTTTCACCATGTTCAGAACTCTTCTCTTAGCCTCTACTCTACCTTGTGGAAGTAATGCATACTGAGAAACTTTTGCTCCAACGAATAACATTGCAGACCCGTTTTTACATGTCGCTACACAAGCACCACACCCGATACAAGCTGCTGCATCCATTGCTTTATCTGCATCTTCTTTAGGAACAGGAATAGCGTTAGCATCCAAAGTATTACCGGAAGTGTTCACAGAAATGAAACCTCCTGCTGCCATTACTCTGTCGAATGCGCTTCTGTCTACCATCAAGTCTTTGATAACAGGAAAAGCAGCACTTCTCCAAGGTTCAATAACGATAGTCTCTCCATCTTTGAACATTCTCATGTGAAGCTGACAAGTTGTGATACCTGTATCAGGTCCATGAGCTCTACCATTGATGTAAAGAGAACACATACCGCAGATTCCCTCACGACAGTCGTGGTCGAAAGCGATAGGTTCTTTTCCTTCGTTAATTAAATTTTCGTTCAGGATATCTAACATCTCTAAAAATGAAGAGTCTGTAGATACATCTGATATTTTATAGGTCTCAAACTGACCTTTAGTTTTACTATTTTTTTGTCTCCAAATTTTCAGCGTAAGATGTAAGCCTTTTTTTGCACTCATAATGTTATATTTATAGGTTGGAGATTATTTATAACTTCTAGTTTTAACCTCGATGTTCTCGTAGATCAGTTCTTCTTTATGCAACACTTCCGCGTTGATATCGTCTCCCTGATATTCCCAAGCTCCGACGTATTTGTAGTTTACGTCATCTCTTTCCGCTTCTCCATCCGGAGTTGAATGGTCTTCACGGAAATGTCCACCACAAGATTCGTTTCTGTGTAGTGCATCGATAGCCATTAATTGTCCAAGCTCAAGGAAGTCTGCTACTCTGAATGCTTTCTCAAGCTCAGTGTTCATTCCTTCTCCTTCTCCCGGAACTTTTACGTTTTTCCAGAAGTTGTTTCTTACTTCTTCAATTTCCTTAATCGCTTCTCTTAACCCTTCAGGAGTTCTTCCCATTCCTACCTTATTCCACATAATGTTTCCTAACTGCTTGTGGAAATAGTCTACAGAGTGAGTTCCTTTATTGTTTAAGAAGAAATTAATTTTCTCTTTAATTCCTTTTTCAGCCTCGTCAAATGGTGCTGAATTGGTAGGAATAGTTCCTGTTCTGATATCTGCAGAAAGGTAATCTGCAATCGTGTAAGGAAGTACAAAATATCCGTCAGCAAGCCCCTGCATCAATGCAGACGCACCTAATCTGTTTGCCCCGTGATCTGAGAAGTTAGCCTCACCGATTACGAAACATCCAGGGATCGTAGATTGAAGGTTATAATCAACCCATACACCACCCATTGTATAGTGAACAGCAGGATAGATCTTCATTGGAGTTTTGTAAGGATCATCAGCTGTAATTTTTTCGTACATTACGAATAAGTTACCATACTTCTCCTCAACCCACTTTTTACCAAGATCATAGATCTGCTGATCTGTAGGATTATGAATATGTTTTTCGATAGCGGCTTCTTTACCTTTTTTCATGATCTCTGTAGAGAAATCAAGGTAAACACCTTCTTTAGTATCATTATTTTCAATTCCGTATCCGGCATCACATCTTTCCTTAGCAGCTCTGGAAGCTACGTCTCTAGGTACAAGGTTACCGAATGCAGGATATCTTCTTTCCAGATAATAATCTCTATCTTCTTCTTTAATATTTTCAGGTCTTAATTTGCCTTCTCTGATCGCTACTGAATCTTCAATTTTCTTAGGAACCCAGATTCTTCCTGAGTTTCTTAATGATTCAGACATCAAAGTCAGTTTAGACTGCTGTGTTCCGTGAACTGGGATACAAGTAGGGTGAATCTGTACGTAGCATGGGTTTGCGAAGTAAGCTCCTTTCTTATGGATTTTCCACGCAGCTGAAACGTTAGATCCCATTGCGTTGGTAGAAAGGAAATATACGTTTCCGTATCCTCCTGAAGCAATTACCACTGCGTGAGCAGAGTGTCTTTCAATTTCTCCTGTTACAAGGTTTCTTGCAATAATTCCTCTTGCTTTTCCGTCAACAATAACAAGATCCAACATCTCATGACGGTTGTACATCTTGATTCTTCCTTTACCGATCTGACGGCTCATTGCAGAATAAGCACCTAATAATAACTGCTGTCCGGTTTGTCCTTTTGCGTAGAAAGTTCTTTTTACCTGAACCCCACCAAATGAACGGTTATCCAACTGGCCACCGTAATCTCTTCCGAAAGGAACCCCCTGGGAAACACACTGGTCAATAATATTTGCAGAAACTTCAGCTAATCTGTAAACGTTAGCTTCTCTTGCTCTATAGTCACCACCTTTGATGGTATCGTAGAATAATCTGTAAGTAGAGTCACCATCTCCCTGGTAATTCTTAGCTGCGTTGATCCCTCCCTGAGCTGCAATCGAGTGAGCTCTTCTTGGAGAATCCTGATAGCAGAATGCTTTTACGTTGTATCCTTGCTCAGCTAATGTAGCTGCAGCAGAACCTCCTGCCAAACCTGTACCTACAACAATAATATCAATTTTATCTCTGTTGTTTGGTGCAACAAGGTTCATATGGTCTTTATGATTTTTCCACTTGTCTTTAAGAGGACCCGCTGGAATTCTTGAATCTAATTTACTCATATTAGTATATTGATATTATTGAGTTATAAAATGGAAAACTGCTACGATGATGAATCCTGCAGGAATAAGAATTGAATACCATTTCCCGAAAGCTTTGATCACCGGCGTATATTTTGGATGTCTGGCACCGATAGACTGGAATGAAGACTGGAATCCGTGAGCTAAGTGTAACCCTAACAAAACAAAAGAGATTACATATAAAGCCACTCTCCAAAGATCAGCAAACTTTTCATGAAGCTCAGGCCAGAAACGTTCTGCATCAGGAGTCAATCCTTCTACATACTTGTAATTCATTTCGTGTAACCAGAAATCATATAAGTGAAGCGCCAAGAAAGCTAAAATAACAGCTCCTGAAATAATCATATTTCTGGACATCCATGAAGAATTCACTGATGCGTTGTTTGCTGCATACTTTACCGGACGCGCTTTATTATTCTTGATCTCAAGCACAAATCCCATTATAAAATGGAAAATTACTGCAAAACCAAGAATAGGCTGCATTAAGAACTGCACAAAAGGATTATAGCCCATAAAGTCGGATGCTGTATTGAATGCATCTTTGTTTAGAACTGATAACAAATTGGTTGTCAAATGCAGTATAAGAAAAATCAGCAAAAACAGAGCTGATAATGCCATAGCGTATTTTCTACCTATCGTAGAACTCGTTAAACCTGCCATATAAGTTTAAATTTGAATTTCCACAAAATTAAGAAAGTTTAACAATATCGAAAAGTGAGAAATCTCACAAATAGACAGTTTGTAATCTTTCTAAATAAGATTTTCATCCGTTATAAATACAGGAAAATGGCTAAATTCAGAACCGTTATTTCAGATCATAAGTCTTATCTCTGAAAACTACTTTTTGAATGGAGGGTGAGAAGGTTTTTATTTCAAAACGATCTACTCTTCTGGAAGCACAATATGGGTTGACTATATACTGTAAAATCTTCGTCTTATTTTTCATATCCGGAATCCAGAAACATACTCTGCTACCATTTTTTACTGAAAAAATCCAGCTTTTATTAAAACGATGAACCAATATCTCTTCTTTCTGATTTTCAAAAGCCGTGATTCCGCTTCTTATCATCAGAAAGAGTAAAACTGCCATCACCAAGCTCATCCTATTTTTCACATTGAATTTCAGAATAGCCGGCCTTAACCAATATACAAACACAGATGCAGAAATCACTTCTATCCCACTCATTGGAATATTTTCAAAGAAAAGAAAATCAACCTCAGCAAACCAGTGGATCATCTTCAGCAGAACCTGAATAACTTCATCATACACACTGTTTATAAGATCAAAATCAATTCCCAAAGAAATAAGACCGGTCATTACAAATGAAAAGACAATGATGATCTCAGAAAAAGGAACAATAACAACATTGGCAATAATTGATATAAATGAAAACTGATGAAAATAACAGAGCACCAGAGGAAGTGTTGCCAGCTGTGCTGATAGACAAATTGTAATGGTGTTATACAAAAGTTTTTCGATATCACTATTCTGTTTTGGAAAGCATTTCAGCAATGGCTGATTCAACCAGTAAATTCCCAAAACAGCCAGAAAGCTAAGCTGAAAACCCACATCAAAAAGCTGCTGGGTATCTCCAATCAGAATAAAAAAAGCAGATAAAGCAAGTGAATGAAGAAGATCCGGTTTCCGCTGGAGCAAAACGAAAATAAAATAAACACTCAACATGATACAGGACCGCAATACTGAATTACCCAATCCGATAAAAGCGGCAAACACCCAGATGAAAATCAAACTGAGAATAACCGCATATTTTCTGAGCTGTAAAACAGTAAAACGAATCAGAAAAAAATAGAATATCCCAAAAACAACCACAATATGAGTTCCGGAAATGGCCAGAAAATGAACCATTCCTGATCTATTGAAATCTCTGACGGTGCCAGCATCAATCTCTGTTCTATCGGCCAGAATAATAGCTTTTAGAAATTCTTTAGTTTTTTCTGAAATTGCTGTCTTATCTATTTTTCTAAGAACCTCAAACCTGTATTGTTTAAGCCGGTCTGCCCATGTTAAATCATTCCGTTCCGCAGAAACAATTCCTTCTGAAATATAAATCTGGTAATGAATATGCTTCCTTTTCAGGTATTGGGCATAATCGAACTGAAAATCATGTGTTGGCGCCTGAGGTTGCGTAATATAAGCCTCAGTTTTGTAGTAGTGAATAAAATCCAGTTCTTTCCTGTCTTTTGGAATATAAAAAATTGAATTGAAACAGGTTCCTTCTGCCTGTATTACGCCTTCATATTTTCTATACTTTTCAGAAGAATTTAATTTCTGAGAGATCTTAAATGTAACTGTTTCATGTTTCTTTATCAGAAGCTTATCGTCTGACAAAGAGGTATTATAAAAATGAAGAATAATGCCTCCTCCAAACAATAGGAGCATCAGTAAAACAGTTTTGGTTTTATGTAGAAAATAAGAATGAAAGCAGATTACAACAAGCAGAACCAAACAAGTTACAGCAACCCCATCAATAAAATATTCTGCCAATGCTATTTTATCCTGAAAAAGAATTCCAAGAATAAAACATACTGCCAGAATAAGAAGAGGCTGCTTGTTCAATTTCCATTAATTATCCTTTTAAAATAAGTGATTAAAGGAGAATTTATAAACTCTTAAAGAACTAAATAAGTGCTTTGTCTTCATCAAAAATGTCAACAGAACGCTTTATTTTTTGTTTTAAAAATTAAGTTTGAAAGTATATTATTTCTTTTTCAGAAATTTATCCGTCAAACGCTTCGTTTCTTTGATATAAAATAAAGGATCTTTACCGTAATCTTCATATTTGAAATCACCTGCTTTTTTAGGAACAGCAGGCTCTATTTGTGTTCCTTCATGCCATTCATTGAATGATGTAATTCCAATAAATTCCGGTTTTACCCTAATAGCTGCATCAAACAACTTCTCATAATATTTTCCGTTATCTCTGCTTTTGAAATTAGCTTCATTCCATGGGCGGATTCTTGTATCGGAATAACCAGGACCTACACACGGAATAAAAATCAGATGATGATCTTTAGCAAATTTGGCCATAAAATCCCAGTTGTCTGCTGTACTTCCATACACAAACCCTTCACTGGCAAAATAAGTGTAGAAACCGTCAAAACCAGATTTATTAAAGAATTTAGCATCATCTTTCTCCACCCAAAGCCCGATATAAAGTGCATCTAAATCTGTGTTTCTAACTGTTCCCTCGCCATTTTTGGATAATATTTTCATCCATTCTTCTTTGGGGATTTTATAACTGTCATAGACATAAAACAAAGGCTTCCCTTCTTTTTTATAGAAAGCATGATGATGAGAGTAGGTTTTTACCAGATAAGAAAGCTGTTCTTTTAATTCTGATGTATTTTTATAGAACGGCTCAATATGAAAGGCAATTTTTAAATCAAAGCGATCTGCAATATCCAGATATTTGATAAGACTTTTATCCGTGAACGAATCTTTTCCCAGCCAGCTTACCACCACCACTCCCACCCCGGAGTCTTTGATCATTTTCATGTGCTGCTCTATGATTTTTGTGTCATTCGAGCTATAATTTCCAAGCGCCGGGTAAAAATTAGCACCAATATCATCTCCTCCCGTGTGATGGCCCAGATTATTCCATTTCGGATTGCTCCAGTGAGGAAGGATCTCATGATTCCAGTGCTGATAACTTCCGTCCGTTGCAGGATTTCCGTACCAGCCGTAATAAAATATCTGGATTTTATCTCTTTTATCGTTCTGCTGGGCAAAACTGTTTGAGAAAAATAATGTAAACGTTAATAATAGGAGAAAACGGCTAAAATAATTCATAGTTACAATGTAGATTAAATTCTCAAAAGCATTTGATAAATACTATACTTTCAATATTACCTCAGCAGCATGCTCACTTGCGCCTTTTCCACCTAGCTTTTCTCTAAGAAGGTTATAGTCATTCAGAACCTGTTCTCTTTTCTCTCCAGCTATGATTTTATTCAGTTCTTCTACCAGATTTTTAGTATTCAGATCATTCTGAATCAATTCTTTTACGACTTCTCTGTCCATAATCAGATTAACCAGAGAAATATAATTGATATTTTTCACCAATCTTTTAGCAATGGCGTAAGAAATTTTACTTCCACGATAGCAAACCACTTCAGGGATATTCAGCAAAGCTGTTTCCAGCGTTGCAGTTCCGGAAGTCACAAGAGCTGCCTTTGAGCATCTTAGCAGATCATAAGTTTTATTGGAAACAAAATGAACATTATCATCTACATATTTCTGATAAAATTCTTTTGGTAAACTTGGCGCCCCGGCAATGACAAACTGGTAATTTTTAAAATGCGATCTTACGGAAAGCATGATTTCAAGCATTTTTTCCACCTCCTGTTCTCTGGAACCGGGCAGCAATGCTATGATTTCTTTTTCGTTCAATCCATGCTCTGACTTGAATTTTTCAATACTGATTTCCTGCAGATCCGAAATAGCATCCAGCAAAGGATGACCTACAAAATGAGAGTGAACGCCGTGTTTTCTGTAAAAATCTTCTTCAAAAGGAAGAATCACCATCATTTCATCCACATACTTTTTGATAATTTCTACGCGGCCTTCTTTCCACGCCCAAAGCTGCGGAGAAATATAATAAACAACTTTAATTCCCAACTCTTTGGCAAATCTTGCAATTCTCAGATTGAATCCCGGATAATCTACCAGAATCAGGACGTCAGGTCTGTTTTTCTGAATATCCTCTTTACAGAATTTGATATTATTCAGAATAGTACGGAGGTTCATCACCACTTCCAGAAATCCCATAAAAGCAAGGTCACGGTAATGTTTTACCAGAGTTCCTCCCTGAGCTTTCATCAGGTCGCCACCCCAAAATCTGAATTCCGCTTGGGGATCCTTGTGTTTTAAGGCTTTCATCAGGTTGCTTCCATGCAAATCACCGGAAGCTTCTCCTGCAATAATATAATATTTCATTTCTATAGTAAGGATAGAGAACAAATTAAGACAGATATGATCTTAATTCGTAAATTTGTTCAAAGATAATGATAAAAAATGTCAGAAGAATTTGAAATCCGGAATAAAGTTGCAGAAAGCGGCCTTATCAATTTTGACCTTACCACTTTACTGCCAAAAGGGGAAAGAAAAGGTATTGACCTTAAAGATTTCCTTTTTCAGGAAATGATCCTTAAAGAAAAGGATTTTCGTGAAAAGGTAGATGCAATCGATACGGAACAATATAAAGATACTTATATATACATCTACAATTCTGTAGATACCATTATTCCTCTTTGGGCTTATTTTGTTTTAACTGCAAAACTTACAGATGTAGCTAAGAAAATAGTTTTTGGAAGTCGTGAAGACCTGGAAGTTATTTTAATGCATAACGCCATCCAGACTCATGATTTTGAGGAAATGAGAGGAAAGAGAGTCCTTGTAAAAGGATGTTCAGATAAAGAAATTCCTGAAAATGCTTATATTGAATTGGTAGAACAATTAAAGCCAATAGTAAAATCCCTGATGTTCGGAGAAGCCTGTTCTAATGTTCCTATTGTAAAGAACTAATATGAACAAATCTTTATCAGCCGTATTTTTATTTATTATTTTTCTTGGTATCTATTATTGCGGGAGTTTTTCAAAAATTCCTTTTGCTGACTGTGTAGGATTTGTGCTGAGTGCAGAAAAAGGCATATGGGAAACAACCGCTACCGCAACCAGTCACTTTTTATATATTAATACTGTTATTTTCATTAAAAATCTCGCAGGCATCAACGCTATTGAAGCAAGCAGGTTTTTAGTAGTTTTTTCAGGAGCAGCCACAGTTTCTGTCATTTATCTTACGGTGAAAAGTATTTCAAAAACAGAATGGGCATCTATTACAGCTGCTTTTGTATTCGGCTTCAGTTTTACCTTTTGGAGAAATGCGGAAATCGTGGAAGTATATACTTATAATTCGCTTTGGGTAAGCCTTTTTTTCTTTTCGGTTATCAAAAGTTTTACGGAAAACAAGAGAGTCTATATTCTGTTAAGCAGTTTATTTCTAGGGGTAAGCTTATGGGTACATATTCAGAATATCCTTCTGATTCCTGCTTTACTGATCTTTTTATTTTATTTCAGAAATGAAAAAAAATATGCAGCCGCTTCATTATTGATTTTTATTCTGCTATTCGGTTCTTTATTCATCTTGAATATTTCCCAGGGACTTCCTTTCAAATCTCCTTATAGTTCTGACCAGGGAACTTGGGTAGAAGACTCCCTGAAAAAAGACATCATTCAATACATAAAGGATTTCTTTCAATCTTTCGTATATCTTATTTATAATTTCAATCTGTTTATATTTTTTGGTATCGCAGGTATCCTGTCTCTGTACAAAACCAACAGAAAAATGTTTTTTGTTTTTGCTGCGGGGGCCGTATGTGTATATGGGTTTTCAACGTTTTATGCGGTATCAGACAATTACGTTTTCTTTCTGCCTTTCAATGTCATTTTTGCTTTGTCTATCGGCTACGGTCTTTCTTCTGTCAAATATGCCCATCTTAGAAAATTTTCATGGGTCTGCCTATTGATTCCTGTAGGATATCTTCTACTGTATAAAGTCATTTTTTTAACTGAGAAAGGAAAAGAATTTCATTCATTTAAGGAGTATAAAGGCGGACTCTCTTATTATGTACTTCCTTGGATGAATAACAATGTAGGTATTCTGGAGTTCACCATTGATAAAAAACAGGCACCGGAACCCATTGAATGGATGACCGCTAGTGCAGCAGAATATATAAAGCTGTTAAAAAGCAGAGGGCATACAGAAGAGCAGATCAGAAAACTTTAACAATATTTGTGAAAGCCGGTTATTTTCTGAGGCATATTTTTTGATAACTTTGGTTTACTTAATACTAAATAAACACAAAAATGAGTTTAATTGACCTTCTTACAGGGAACACCGGCAATCAGGTTGCTGAACAGGCTGAGAACAAATTCGGAATCAGCAAAAATCAGGTAATTGCCCTATTAGCCGTTGCTGCACCTCTTATTATTTCTTATCTTAGAAATAAATCTCAGGATGCTAAAGAAGCGGAAGCTTTAAATAATGCTTTAGATAAGGACCATAACGGCAGTATTTTAAATGATGCTTCACAAATTGAGGCAAGACAGGCTGAAGGCGGATCGATCCTTGATCATATCTTTGGTGGGCAAAAAAGTACTGTTGAAAACCAATTATCACAGAATACAGGAATTTCAATAGACAAAATTGGTCCTATCCTTGCGATGCTGGCACCTGTAGTTATGGGCTATATCGGACAGCAGAAACAACAGAGTAATATAGGAGCAGGCGGCTTGGGAGATCTTTTAGGAGGAATTCTTGGAAACGCTTCCAATCAGGCTCAATCCCAGCAGTCTAATCCTTTGAATGACATTCTTGGAAGTGTTTTGGGAGGTGGAGGACAATCTCAATCATCAGGAAATCCTCTGAACGATATACTGGGAAATGTGTTGGGTGGCGGAGGAAACCAACAACAAGGCGGCGGCGGACTAGGCAGCATCCTTGGCAATATTTTAGGTGGTAAATAATTAATTTAATTTTCATAAAAAAGACCGGAGGTATGATCTTCGGTCTTTTTATTTTGATTACTTTTTAGATTTTTCTTCAGAAGCTGCAAAAGATTTTGAGGCTTTTTTAGGTCTTCTTTTACCATAACTTCCGGAATTAATTTTTCCTCTTCTTGATTTTTTGTCTCCTTTTCCCATAGTATTATGTATTTGTTGTTCTACGAATTTAGAAAATACAATACTAAAATCCAATTAATGAAGCTGTTAAAGTTTTATAAATTAGGGAGGGAAGCTGTAGAACTCCATCACCCACGCTTTCTACACTTTTATTGTCTTCCATTTTCCTTTTTTAAATAAGATAAAGGCAACAATGGTAATCAATGTTTCTGCGGCTGGAATTGATATAAAAACTCCTTTTGGCCCCATATCAAGATATTTTGATAAAAAATAGGCCAGCGGAATCTGAAACAGCCAGAAACCGAAAAGATTAACCCATGTAGGAGTCCATGTATCACCAGCTCCATTGAATGCGTTGATCATCACCATCCCGATTCCATAGAAAATAAATCCTATACTCATAATCTGAAGGGCATTTTTAGCAAAATCTTTAATCGCCATTTCCTGAGTAAAAAAGCCTACTAAAAAATTCCCCATAAAAAGAAAGATCAGACTTACGATCAGCATAAAGATGACATTATATTTCACGGTTTTCATCACCGACTGTTCCGCTCTCAACATTTCATTCGCTCCCATATTCTGTCCTACCAATGTAGAGGCAGCATTACTCAAACCCCAGGCCGGAAGCATAAAGAACATCATCAGTCTTAAAGCGGTCTGATAACCTGCCGATGCATTCTCTCCTCCTGTAGTTGCTACCAGTTCTGCAAGAAAAATCCAGCTGCACGAAGCAATGACAAACTGAAAAATGCCGGGAGTTGCAATTTTTATAATAGATTTGATTAATCCGTAATTCGGTTTAAAATAAGAAATCAGAATACGGATCTGAGTATCCGCGACCAAAAGATGGTACAGCTGATAAATTACCCCAATACTACGTCCGATTGTTGTTGCCAAAGCAGCTCCCGTAAGCCCCAAAGCAGGTACAGGTCCCAATCCTTTTATCAGAATCGGACAGAGAATGATATTCGCAATATTCGCGATCCATAAACTTTTCATAGCAATCATAGCATTTCCGGCTCCTCTGAAAATCCCATTAATTAAAAATAAAAGCATAATGATCGTACTGCTTCCCATCATAATTCTGGTAAAATTCTTCCCATAAGCTGCTGCCTCTGGTTTTGAGCCCATCAGGATCAGGATTTCTTCTGCATAGATGACTCCCAGTAAGCTTAAAACAAAAGTAACCGCAAAAGAAACCAGCAATACCTGCGCAGCACTTCTGGAAGCCTGTTCCGGGTTTTTCTCACCAATTCGTCTTGCTACCAATGCTGTTGCCGCCATACTCATCCCAATCGCAATAGAATACATTATGGAAAGTACAGATTCGGTAAGCCCTACCGTTTGAATCGCAAAACCGCTTTCTTTCAGATGGCCGACAAAATAAAGATCCACAAGAGCAAATACGGATTCCATTGCCATTTCCAGCATCATGGGAATGGCTAAAAGCAGGACAGCACTTCTAATATTCACTTTCGTAAAATCGGTCTCTTCACCGCTGAATGCTTTTTTCAAAAATTCAATATATCGTGTCATTTCACAATTAATAATTTATGTAATTCCAAAAATACAAATCCAATTATTAGAAAAACTTAGCAATTGGTAATAAAATTTAATTTAGATTTGTATATTCTTAAAAATTATCCTTATGAAAAAAATAATCTCTACTATCTTTCTATTTGGAATGTTACTGTCTGGCAGTATGTTATCTGCCCAGAAGATGACTCAGGAAAAGATGAAAGCCATTTATTCTGATGATATAGCAACATTTAAAAAACAGTTTGCTCCGGGAGATTACAACAAATGTTTCCTTGTGGGAGATATACTTTATTCACCCCTTGGCTTCAGTGTAATGTCTGACAGAAAGAATATTATCAACTTCCTTTTGGACAATAAGGCTAATGTGAATAAAAAATGTCAGAACAAAACACCTCTTGAAGTAGCTGATGAAACAAAAGGCAGTGAAGAAGTAAAGAGAATTCTGATCGCAAAAGGTGGTAATAGAATTTAAAAATATCTAAAAACAATATATGAAACTTCCGAAAGGGAGTTTTTTTTATTTATAAAACCTGCAAAAATCTTATCTTTGCCAACGAAAAATTCAAGGTCCGGAACTGGACCTTAAACATTGAACTTTAAACAAATAATTATGTTTCGATCACACACCAACGGAGAGCTATCTCTGAAAAATCTGAATGAAGAAGTTACACTATCAGGATGGGTACAGACTATCCGTGATAAAGGATTTATGATTTGGGTAGATCTTCGGGATCGTTACGGAATTACCCAGCTGGTTTTTGACCAGGACCGTTCTTCTGCACAATTGATGGAAGAAGCTAAAAAACTGGGCCGTGAATTTGTGATTCAGGCTACCGGAAGAGTTATTGAAAGAGTAAGCAAAAACCCTAATATTCCAACCGGGGAAATCGAAATTCTGGTAGAGAAACTGACAATTCTGAACGATTCTCAGCTTCCTCCCTTCACCATTGAGGATGAAACGGATGGTGGTGAGGAATTAAGAATGAAATACCGCTATCTGGATATCAGAAGAAATCCGGTAAAAGATAAACTGATCTTCCGCCACAAAATGGCACAGAAAGTAAGAAATTATTTATCTGACGAAGGTTTCATTGAAGTGGAAACCCCTGTTTTGATCAAATCTACTCCGGAAGGTGCAAGAGACTTTGTGGTACCAAGCAGAATGAACCCGGGGCAGTTTTATGCGTTGCCACAATCACCACAGACTTTCAAACAGCTTTTGATGGTAGGTGGAATGGATAAATATTTCCAGATTGTAAAATGTTTCCGTGATGAGGATTTAAGAGCAGACAGACAGCCGGAATTTACACAGATCGACTGCGAAATGGCTTTCGTAGAGCAGGAAGATGTCATGAATGTATTTGAAGGAATGACTAAAACTCTTTTAAAAGACATTACCGGTCAGGAATTCGGAGATTTCCCAAGAATGACTTTCGCAGATGCGATGAGAAAATACGGAAATGACAAGCCGGATATCCGTTTCGGAATGGAGTTCGTAGAATTGAATGAACTGGTAAAAGGAAAAGATTTCAAAATATTTGATGATGCAGAATTAGTAGTAGGAATTAATGTAGAAGGATGTGCAGACTATACAAGAAAGCAGATTGATGAACTTGTGGATTGGGTTAAACGTCCTCAAATTGGTGCTTCAGGAATGGTTTGGGCAAAATTCCAGAATGATGGTGTAAAAACCTCATCGGTAAACAAATTCTACAACGAGGAAGATTTAGCAAAAATCATCGAAAAATTCGGGGCAAAAGAAGGTGACTTGATGTTGATTCTTTCCGGAAACGAAAATAAAGTAAGAGCTCAGCTTTCAGCATTAAGAATGGAACTTGGAAACCGTTTGGGATTAAGAAAAGGAAATGAGTTTGCTCCACTTTGGGTAGTAGACTTTCCGCTATTGGAATGGGATGAAGATACCGGAAGATACCATGCAATGCACCACCCGTTCACCTCTCCGAAGCCAGAGGATATCCACTTACTGGAAACTGATCCTGGTAAAGCAAGAGCTAACGCTTATGATATGGTTCTGAACGGAAACGAAATCGGTGGAGGATCTATCAGAATTTTTGACAGAGATCTTCAGTCTAAAATGTTTGATTTATTAGGATTTACCAGAGAAGAAGCAGAAGCTCAGTTCGGATTCCTTATGAATGCCTTCAAATACGGAGCACCACCACACGGAGGTTTAGCATTCGGATTTGACCGTCTGGTAGCTATTCTTGACGGAAATGAAGTGATCAGAGATTACATCGCTTTCCCTAAGAACAATTCAGGACGAGATGTAATGATTGATGCACCTGCTTCTATTGCAGATGCACAGCTCGACGAACTGGAATTACAATTGAACTTAAAAGCATAAATGTAAAGCGGGATTTTCATCCCGCTTTTTTTATATTCCCATACAGCCTTAAGTTCACTTTGAGCTTCCTGATATTTTATACTGACAATACTATTTTGAAAAACAAATCTTAATCAAGTAATATTATTTAGAATCAAAAAACATTACAAATTTTACTATAATTTATCAATTTAGTAGCAAAACAAACTTTACACTGGTAAAATATGCATTTTTACATACTATATCAAACATTCATGAAATAACTTAATTCATAATTTAATAGTAAAAATTAAATCAAACCAATTGAATCAACGAAATAAATACATTTTTCAAATAAAAAAAACAACAAATCAATCATTATATTATGTTATATGTAAATATGATTTTTATTAATATATTTACGTTACACAGCTGAATTATAATGAAGACTTAATCAAAACTTAGGAGTTGATGTATTTTTATAATCTCATGCGTATGATAATAATATAGCTGTTCATATTTTAAACCTTGATCACCAAACAAATATTAAATAATATGAAAAGCAAACTATTACTATTATCAGGATGCCTTGTTCTGGCCCTGAATTCATGTAGATCGGATATTGAAAATCCACAAACAGATTCAATCGACCTTACAACGACTAAACAAGACAATGCGAAGATTCACAAATTATTAATTGACGGAAAATACACCTATATTAATGAAGTCAATGGCGAATATTTCTATGCAGATGATATAACAATCAGTACCGAGCAGTTTAATAAATTAAAAAGCCTGGCTAATTCAGAAATATCCACAGCTCAAAAAAGTACTATTGTAAGCTCATTTATTAAGACGTGGCCGAATGCCACAGTCTATTATACATTACCCAGCCAGGGAACTATGAGCACTCAGAATTATAATACGTTCCTTACCAATATCAGCAAAGCGTTTGAGATGATCTCGTCTCAAACCACTATGCAGTTTGTTCAACGTACCAATCAAACAGAATACATCACCTTTACTTATACAACTTCCAACAGCTCTCCACTTGGATGGCAGAAAAACAGAGTTAACGGTATTAAGATTTATAATATCACGTATCCCGCCATTATCGCTCACGAAATAATGCATTCTATGGGAATCATGCACGAGCAGTGCCGCCCGGACAGAGATCAGTACATTATTGTAGATGTTAACAAAGCCGTAGAAGGGAGCCGCCATAACTTTAATATTTACAATGATTACGCAGGATATGGAGCTTTTGATTTCGGTTCAGTCATGATGTATCAGTCTACAGACTTTGCTATAAACCCAAGCCAGCCTGTAATGACTAAGCTGGACGGATCCACTTTTACCAAGCAAAGGACAGGACTGTCTGCCGGTGATTATGCCGGAATCAATCATTTATATGGTCCTGTTAATGCCAGTTCTGCCATCAACGGTACTTATACGATGACAACAGCTTTAGCGAATAATAAAAATGTAGATATTACCGGAAGTTCCACTACAGATGGCACCAGTATAATTTTGTATTCAGCTTCCACAGGAAATAATCAGAGGTTTACTTTCAGTAAATCAGATCATGGGTATTATATCATCAAATCTATACTGGATCCTTCAAAGGTGCTAACCGTAAGAGGTAACGGAACAACGAATGGAACGGCTGTTGAATTAAGAACCAATGTTAATGCCGATTCTCAGAAATGGTTATTATTCAACTTAGGAAATAATGGCTTTGGATTTGCTCCCAAAAATGCTCCGGCATTGAGATTAGAGGTAAAAGATGGCTTAACAACCAATCTTACCCCTATTGTAATCGGCACTACAGATCAAACGGTTCAGCCTTCTACAAAGCAGCGCTTTACACTTACAAAAGTTAACTAAGTTTTTTCCATACAATAAAGAGGTTAGAAAATATTTTCTAACCTCTACTGTTTATAAGATCAATATATATTGCCTGGCATAAAACTATTTGCTGATCAATTTCAACATCTGCTCCCTTCCCGGCCCTGTCGACAGATACGCTACAGGAATTCCCAATTCTGCTTCCAGAAATGATAGAAACTCATTCACTTCTTTTGGCAGCTCTGAAGGGCTTCTCATAACTGAGAAATCAGCATCCCAGCCATTCATCCACTTCAATACAGGTTTTCCGTTTTCAGGAAGTAAACCTGAAACATCCACTGTTTTTCCATCTTCCAGTTCATAATGGGTACAGATTACTACAGATTTTAATCCGCTCAAAACATCTGCTTTTGTCAGAACCAGCTGGGTAACTCCGTTGATCATTACCGCATATTTTAAAGCAGGCAGATCAAGCCATCCTATTCTTCTTGGCCGGCCTGTGTTGGAACCAAATTCATTTCCTTTCATTCTGAGATCATCTCCAAATTCATCTAAAAGTTCCGTTGGAAATATACCATTTCCCACACGGGTGCAATACGCTTTCGCTATTCCGTAAATATCACCGATCTTTTTCGGTGACACACCTAAACCGCTACTCGCGCCTGATGCTGTCGTTGAGGAAGACGTTACATACGGGTACGTACCATGATCAATATCCAGCATTGCTGCCTGAGATCCTTCTGCCAATACTTTTTTACCTTCAGATAAAGCTTTGTTAATATAAATTTCAGTTTCTGTACAATTGAATTTTTTAAGGAATTCCACCGCATCAAAAAACTCTTTACTGATTTCTTCTAAAGCAGGCAAAACAATCATTCCTCCTTCTTCCAGCATTCTGTAATCTCTATCCAGAATATGCTGTGCCCTGCTTTGAAAATCTGATGAAAATATATCTCCTGCTCTCAGGTTCTGTCTTAATATTTTGTTTGAATACGCCTGGGCAATCCCATTCTTTGTAGTCCCGATCGTAGTATACTCACGACTTTCTTCCATGAAAATATCCAGAAGCTTATGCGTTGGCATTACCAGGTGTGCTTTTTTGGAAATAATGATATTGTTTTCCGGCTGAATGGTTTTATCAAATACCTGAAGATTCAGAATTTCTTTTTTAAAACTTACAGGATCAATAACAGTTCCCGTACCAATCACATTCTGTACTTCTTTCATAAAGATTCCCGAAGGAATCATTTTAAGCGTTATTCTGCGCCCATTTCTTTCAATGCTGTGCCCAGCATTAGATCCGCCGTTAAAACGAGCTGTAATGTCGTAATTTTCACTGATCAGATCAATAAACTTTCCCTTTCCTTCATCTCCCCATTGTAGTCCTAATACAATATCCATATTCGTACTTTAAATTTTATGAAGCAAAGCTATGGCAGTCAGCAGGAAAGACCATTGTCATTTGACAAAAAGAGATTTATGAAATGTTTGAAGTTTGAAAAATCGACAAACTCTATTGCCCCTGCACGCTCATTAAGATCATCTATCAATTATCATTTATCAATAATAATTCTAGACAATATTTCTCCTGATCCTGCTCAGTGAAGACGGCGTAACACCTAAATAAGACGCCAGCATAGACTGCGGAACCCTGTTGGCAAGGCCAGGATAATGATTTAAAAAATGAATATAACGGGATTTAGCATCCTGGTTCAGCATGATACTTGCCACCTTCAGTTTATTCTCTACAACAAAGGCGTGGATCCTTGCAAACAGAATCGGCCATACTGTGATTTTCTCTTCCAGAATTTTAAAATGTTCACGGTCAATCACCAGTAATACAGCATCGGTAATCGCTTCAATATCTTCATGCGCGGGCAGTTGATCCGTAAAGCCCTGAAAATCTCCGATAAATCGCCCTTCGTAAATAAAATACCGTGTGAAATCGTCACCTTGCTTGTTGTAATACAAAGACCGGAAAACCCCTTCCTTCACAAAGGCAATTCTCTGACTTACTTTCCCGGCTTCTATAAAAGGCTCTCCTTTTTTTACTGTCATTTCCTGAATTCCTTCAGCAATCAGCAGCTCGTCCTGAGGATTCAGTGTTCCGAATTTTTTGATATAAGTAAAAAGCTCTTCCATATTTTGATATAACCACGGATTGCGGAAAGATAAAGATATAAAAGTCGGAGATAAAAACAATTGTCATTTGGCAACAAAGTCCATGAAAGGTACCACACGGGCTTCTGTCGGCATATTAATTGCTTGATTTTTAAAAACGTAAGACAATGAAAGCAATCTGGAACGGCGCAATTGGCTTCGGATTAGTCAACATTCCTGTAAAAATTTATTCCGCAACGGAAACCACAAAACTGGATCTCGATATGCTCGACAAATCTGATTTTTCAAACATCCGGTTCAAGCGAGTAAATGAAAATACAGGAAAAGAAGTAAAATGGGAAAACATTGTTAAAGGTTATCTCATGGATGACAAATATATCGTTCTTGATGAAGAAGATTACGAGGCTGCAAGCCCGGAAAAAACAAAAATCCTTTCTATTGACCAGTTTGTAAAGGAAGTAGAGGTAGACAGTATGTATTTTGAGACTCCTTATTATCTGGAACCTCAGAAAAATGGTGAAAATGCCTACAGACTTTTATTAAAAGCTCTTGAAAAAACATCCATGGTAGGAATAGGAACTTTCGTACTCCGCGAAAGCGCTGCTATTGGGATGATCCGTCCTTACAATGACGACATACTGGTTCTTAACCGCCTGAGATTTGATCAGGAAATAAGAGACTATTCAGATTTAAAAATCCCTGCCCAAAAAGCTCCGAAACCTGCAGAGCTGAAAATGGCTGTCAGCCTTATTGAACAGCTTTCTCAGGAATTTGATCCCGCAATGTATAAAGATACCTATTCTGATGAGCTGATGAAGATCATCAAGCAGAAAGCAAAAGGCAAAAACGTAAAAGCCCAAAAAGCGCAGCCTGCAAAAGAAGGTAAAGTGATTGACCTTATGGCCCAATTAAAAGCCAGCCTGAATACCTCTAAATCCAAATCCGCATCGTAATGGCTCTCAAAGATTATCATAACAAAAGAAAGTTCGATGAAACCAGCGAACCTGAAGGAAAAACAAAGAAAAGCAAAGACAAACTGATTTTTGTGATTCAGAGGCATGCAGCCTCCAGACTTCATTATGACTTCCGGCTTGAAATGGAAGGTGTACTGAAGAGCTGGGCTGTTCCGAAAGGCCCGTCTTTGGACCCAAAAGACAAACGTCTTGCCATGATGGTAGAAGATCATCCTTACGATTATAAAGATTTTGAAGGAAACATCCCGGAAGGAAATTATGGTGCCGGACAAGTGGAAGTATGGGACAGCGGAACCTATGAACCTTTGGAGGAGAATTCAAAACTTTCTGATGAAAAAGAACTTCTGAAGGAACTTCATGCCGGTTCTTTAAAATTCATTTTGCATGGCAAAAAGCTGAAAGGTGAATTTGCTCTGGTTAAAATGAAAAATAATGATGACAACTCATGGTTGCTTATTAAACATAAGGACAAATTTGCAGAAAGTCCTTACGATGCTGAAGAAAACACTTCACCAAAATCTCTGGTTACCCAATTTTTAGAGGAAAAAAAAAGCCTAAAATTAAAAGAAAAAAAGAAGTCGTAACTTCTCAAAACCCTTTTAGAAACTTCAATTCTCTAACGAATGAAAAAAAGCTCAAGTCTTTCATTAAACCAATGCTGGCTAAACTTTCAGAGGAACCTTTCAATGATAAAGACTGGATCTTTGAAATAAAATGGGATGGCTACAGAGCTATTGCAGATCTCAGCTATGATACTCCGCTTTTCTATTCCCGGAATGGAATTTCCTTTTTATCAAAATTTGACAAAATTGCTCAGGATTTCGAACAACAAAAACACAGCATGATCCTGGATGGCGAAGTTGTGGTCTATAACGAACAGGGAAGGCCTGATTTTCAGCTTTTGCAACAAATCGGGGATAACCCTGGTGCCGCCCTTACCTATCAGGTTTTTGATATTCTATGGCTCAATGGTCATTCTACGGAAGATCTTCCCTTAATTCAACGAAAAGAACTTTTAAAAGAAGCTTTAACAGAAACGGAAAGGATCAAGTATTGCGATCATATTCCTGAAAAGGGCATTGAGTTTTTTGCGCAAATGAAAGAAATGGAACTGGAAGGGATGATCGCAAAAAGGGCAGACAGCCTGTATGTTGAAAATCACAGAACCACCGATTGGCTTAAAATCAAATTTTCCAATACAGAAGAGGTCATTATTTGTGGTTTTACGGAACCCAGAGGATCCCGGGAAAGCTTCGGAGCGTTGATATTAGGAAAATTTATCGATGGGCAGCTTACTTACTGTGGTCATACAGGAACAGGTTTCAATACGGCTTCTTTGAAAGAAGTGTATGAGAGACTTCAGAAAATAATTGTAAAGTCAGCTCCATTCGAAACAGCTCCGAAGACCAATATGCCGGTAACGTGGGTAAAACCTGAGCTGGTATGTGAAATCAAATATTCTGAAATTACCAAGGACGGAATCTTCAGACATCCGGTTTTTATCACAATCAGGGATGACAAAAGCCCGGAAGATACTAAAGATCCATCCTTCACCGAAAAATCTAAAGATATGAATACGAAAGCTTCACCAAAAAAGACAAAAGTTTCTGAGAAAGAAAAAGAGGTTACCTTAGACAAGCATTCTGTAAAGCTTACCAATCAGGATAAAGTCTATTTTCCTAAAGATGAAATTACGAAAGGAGATGTTATTGAATATTATCAATCCGTAGCCCGGTATATTTTACCTTACTTAAAAAATCGTCCGCTTTCTCTGAACCGTTTTCCCAATGGAATTGAAGAGCAAAGCTTTTATCAGAAAGATGCTGGAGATCATGTTCCGGACTGGATAAAAACCACCCAGGTCTATTCCGAGTCGAACGATAAATACATTGATTATATTTATTGTAATGACAAAGCAACATTAGCCTATCTGAATAATTTAGGCTGTATAGACCTCAATCCATGGAACAGTTCGTTACCTCATCTTGAGCATCCTGATTATCTTGTTTTAGACCTTGATCCTTCTTCAAAAAATACATTCGATGAGGTGATTGAAACGGCACTTCAGGTGAATGAAGTTTTAAAATCAATTAAAATAAAAGGTTACTGCAAAACCTCGGGGAGTACAGGAATTCACATTTATATTCCGATGGGTGGTAAATATGATTTTGACCAGGTAAAAGATTTCGCTCATATCCTCATGAAACAGGTGAATGAAAAACTGCCCAAGATTACCACGTTGGAAAGGAGTCTTCAAAAAAGGGATAACAAAAAAATTTACCTTGATTACCTGCAAAACAGAACAGGGCAGACTCTGGCAAGTGCATACAGTCTGAGGCCAAAACCCGGAGCTTCAGTTTCCATGCCTTTGGATTGGGATGAGTTGAAGCCTGGTGTGAAACCAACAGATTTTACTATTAACAATGCCCTTGACAGAATTAAGGAGAAAGGAGATTTGTTTAAACCGGTTTTGGGTAAAGGAATCGATATGATGAAGGCTTTGGAGCTGCTGCAGAATATGGAATAAAATAAAACTCCCACATAATATAACGCAGGAGTTTCTTTAAAAAAATTAAATATAATTATTGATTGTAAATATGCACATCCCTTTGAGGAAAAGGAATTCCGATTCCTGCTTTATCGAGTGCTTCTTTACAACCGATGATTAATTCTTCATTCATTGTCCAGAAGTTTTCAGTGGAAGTGCTTACTCTTACCGATACATTGACAGCACTGTCTCCAAGCTCTGTTACTACTACCTGGGGCACAGGTGTTTCAAGAGCATATTGATTATTTTTAATAACTTCCATTAGAATATCCTTGGTCTGTCTAAGATCCGCATCATAAGCAACTCCGATATCCAATGATGTTCTTCTTGTTCCCAGCTGGGTAAAATTGGTAATGCTATTATTTGAGATTACCCCATTAGGAATAACAATCAGTTGGTTTTGTGGTGTAACCAGTTTTGTATGAAAAATATCAATAGCCTGTACAGTTCCTGACACACCTGAACTGGTAGAAATAAAATCTCCAATTTTAAAAGGTTTTAATAATAAAATTAAAATTCCACCTGCGAAATTCGTTAAGGATCCCTGTAAGGCTAAACCTACTGCCAGTCCTGCGGCACCAATCATGGCAACAAATGCAGAAGTCTGTACTCCAAGCTGCGTTACAACAACAATAAACAAAAGAATATTCAATCCCCAGTTGATAATATTTAAAAGAAAGTGCTGCAGTGAAGCTTCCATATTTCGTTTTTTGAAAGCTTTTTCAACCAGCTTTTTGATCATTCTGATCATCCATGAGCCAATCAGGTAAATTAATAATGCAGAAATGATTGCAGTAAAAATCCTCGGTGCCCATGAAATTGCTGAAGAAATTAAGGTGTCCCAGTGTTGTTGAATCTTGTTCAATTCTAAATCGTCCATTTTTATACTATGTGTTACTATTTATATCAATACAGCATTGATATCTTCTGCAGGATTTGAAAAAAGAATTCTACCCTTCCCTACCTGAGCGAAGGTGAATCATATTTATCCTTGAAATAGATTGACAGCAGAAAAAGAATGTTTCAGCTTTATTCAATAATCATTCAGAAACTGAATCTTGCAGGAAGAAATAATTTTTGGGACATAGAATTACAAAAACGATACCGAACTGTCTGCTATTAGAGAAAAATAATATTAATGAAAATTCCTTAAGGTAATTTCGCAACCAGGCTTTCCGGCAAAAGTCTAAGAATATGATAAATCATTTTCCATTTAAAATTTGGAACAATGGTAAAAGAGTTTCTTGCACCGACAATAAATTTCGCCACATAATCCGGTTCCATGATCAGGGATTGATTCAGTTCCAATCCTTCATTGATTTTTGTTCTGATATACCCGATAACCAAAGCATTCACGATGATTTTACGGGAAGCTAATTCCTGTCTCAGTCCTGCCAGAAACTGTGTAAATGCAGCCTTTGTACTTCCGTAGACAAAATTGCTTTTTCTCCCTCTTACCCCTGA
Organism: Chryseobacterium sp. AG844; assembly: GCF_003182335.1. NCBI lineage: Bacteria > Pseudomonadati > Bacteroidota > Flavobacteriia > Flavobacteriales > Weeksellaceae > Chryseobacterium > Chryseobacterium sp. AG844. Next base: position 452,194 of record NZ_QGTV01000001.1, read on the forward strand.
CAAGGATGAAAGACCAATTATTCTTTCCAGGTTCGTATTGCTTTTATCCATTGCAATAATACTCAGAATAGACACACCTCCCATATAATTGACCTCCATCATTTGCTTTGCTCCCTTGAAATCAGTGAGAGCTTGTTGGTTGTCTACTAAAAAACCTGCAGCATAGACTACAATATGAGGCTTTACAGAAAGATTGTAATAAAACTGATGATGAGAACCAAAATCAGCAGCATCAAAATACAAAACAGAAACTTTTGAGCGGTCAAGATTGTTTGAATCAACGAAATGATCCAAAGATGTTGTATTTCGGGAAGCAGCAATAACTGAGAATCCTTTTTCAACATATAGTATCATGCATTGTTTCGCTACATCTGAATTTGCGCCAAGAATAAGAACGGTTTTGTTTGTGTTTTGATTCATAAGGCAAAGATAATTTTTTTATTAAACACTAATCGCATTCATTACTTTCACAATTAGATACAAAAGCCGCCAGACATATTAAAAATATAGGAAGCAAATACGACTTATAAGATTTTAATCTTATAAAAAAGCTGCGGCGGGTGAACTTTGTTCACCCGCCGCAGCTTACTATTTTCAGACTGAATTATTTTTTTTCTTCAGTTGCTGTTTCTTTTTTGTCATCTGCCTTATCAGCAGATTTTGCTCCAAAGCGCGCTTCCGTCATTTCTCTTGAAACCGCAGCTTTTTCGAATTTCAGTTTTCCGGATAATGTTTCGATTACAAAACCATCATCCTGAACCTGAGCAATTCTTCCGTGAAGACCCGATGTAAGAACTACTCTTGTTCCTACCTTAAGGTTTTCCTGAAAGTTTTTTTCCTGCTTCTGTTTTCTCATCTGAGGTCTGATCATCAGGAAGTAAAACCCTACAAACATCACACCCATCATAATCAGCATCATTGATGAAGATCCTTGTGGCTGTGCCTGTAAAAATAATGTCAACATATTTTAAATATTATGGTTGAATGTTCGCAGTGAACGTTAATCTGATTGGCGATTTTTCTACGTTTGCAAAAACGTCAGCATACTTTTGAACATTTCCGTCGAAGCTTGAAGAATCAAAGTGCAAAGTAACTTTTCCTTTTTTACCCGGCATGATTGGCTCTTTTGTAAAATCAGGAGCTGTACATCCGCATCCTGGCTTCACTTCAGAAATAATTAATGGATTTTTCCCTGTATTGGTAATTTCATATACATGCTCTACTTTATCTCCTTTTTTAATTTTACCAAAATCAAAGCTGTTTTCAGATAAAGCTACAGAAGTAGATGGTTCGTTGGAAACCGGAGCTGCCGTTTCACCGGTTACAGCTGCTGCTGTAGAATCAGTGGTTACCGGAGCCGCAACAGCTGCAGAATCAGTAGTTGCAGTTTCAGCACTTTGAGTTTCTTTGCTTTCTTTTTTACATGAAACTAACCCAAAGCCTATAATTGACAAGGCGATAATTGATAACGTCTTTTTCATTTTATATTCTATTTTGATCTTTACAATATTTATCTAAAATACCATTGATGAAGATATTGGAACGGTCTGTAGCAAATACTTTTGCAATTTCAATATATTCATTAATGATCACTCTTGAAGGTGTGAAAGCAAAGTTATCAAGCTCTGCAATGGCTGTAGATAAAATTACTTTATCCATAAGAGAAACTCTTTCCAGATCCCAGTTTTCGAGTCTTTCTTCCAGCTTCTTTTCATTGTTCTCCCAGTTATTCAGGGTATCTCTCAACAATTTTGCAGCAAATGTTTTATCTTCTTCATCTTTAATCATTTTGATCAAAGTTCTGCTTTCTTCATCTTCTCTCAGGAAACCGATTGTTTTTTGTACCATTGAATTGGCGATATGGATATCATCATACCATGAAAGTTCCTTATCACCTAAATAATCATGAAAATCTTCATTCTCAGCAATATATCTTAAGAATAATTTCCCAATAAATTTCTGATCTTCTTCAAAAGAATATCCTTCTTCTTTCATGAAATCCTGATAACGTTTTCCAGCAGTAATTCTCTGGAAAGTTTTTACCAATAAGTCATCATGCATATCCCATTTCAATTGCTTGTGCTGACCTGTAAAAAATAATCTTTCAGGATTTTCTTCCAGTTTACGCAATACCTGGTTGTTGATGAATTTTTGGTTAGGATTAATATCAGCATCAGTTTTAAGAAATTTATTCTTACCAATTTCGATCTGATTCTCTGCCAAATCTTTCAGACCCACCAAAAAGTTGAGCTGATAGATGTATAGATAATAGATTTTCTCTATCCCGGCAAACATGTTTTTCTCTAAAACATCAAATTTTACAGGATTTTGGTAGTAAGAATACACGGTCTGTACTACTTTTTCACGGATTTGTCGTCTTCCTAACATTCAAAGAGCTTTTTTATGGCTGCAAAGATACAAAATTTAAAATTGATGAAATTCGCAGTGTGATGACATTTTTGTAATTTTGTCAAACTATATGAAAGCGCTAAAAACCTTAAACCCTTATTTTTGGAAACACAAAATACTATTGTTTTGGGGGGTACTCTTTATCATTGCCAGTAATTTCTTTAATATATATAAGGTTCAGTTTGTAGGAAAATCTGTTGATGAACTTACAAAAAATGGGAATCTCGGCTTCAACCAGCAGGTTTTAATCTATGTTGGAATTATTGTAGGATGTTCTCTTTTAACCGGATTCTTCACTTTTATGATGAGACAGACTATTATTGTTGCGTCAAGAAGAATAGAATATGAACTTAAAAATAAAATCTACAGACATTATCAGGATTTATCTTTAACGGATTATAAACAGACGACTATCGGAGACTTAATGAACAGATTGAGCGAAGATGTTGTTGCAGTAAGAATGTATCTTGGTCCCGGGGTGATGTATGTAGCCAATCTGATTGTCTTAGTATTGATAACGGCGATCTACATGGTAAAAACAGATGCTTCCATGACGATGTGGACTTTACTTCCTCTTCCTATTTTATCGTATGCTATTTATAAGGTAAGCTCAATCATCAATAAAAAGTCAAAAATCATGCAGAAAAGCCAGTCTGCGATTTCAACTTTTGTACAGGACAGCTTTTCCGGAATCCGTGTGGTAAAATTTTTCGCCAGAGAAAAATATATCGAAAAAAACTATGGCATCAAAGTTACTGATTATCAAAACAAAGCCTTGGATCTGGCCAAGACAGAAGCGTATTTCTTCACCATTATTCTTTTCGTTATCGGTTTATTAAACGTAGCCATCATCTGGATTGGAGGTGCTAAATATATTGCCGGTGAATTAAGTATTGGTAAGATTGCTGATTTCTTCATGTATATCAACACCCTGATTTTCCCATTCTCTATGGTAGGATGGGTAACATCTGTGAATCAGAGAGCTGAAGCATCTATGCAGAGGATCAATGAATTCATGGATAAGAAATCGGAGATCATTAATACCAATTTTGAAAACTATCCTATCAAAGGAGATATTGAATTCAGAAACGTTTCTTATGTATATCCGAATACGGGAATCAAGGCACTGGATAATTTAAGCTTTAAAGTAAAAGCCGGAGAGTCATTGGCTATTATGGGTAAAACCGGTAGTGGAAAATCAACAATTGCCTTGCTGTTATGCCGATTAATAGATCCCACAGAAGGGGAAATTTTAATTGATGGCAAAAACCTGAAGGATCATAATCTGGAGAACTACAGAAACTTTATCGGGTATATCCCTCAGGAAAGTTACTTATTTTCTGATTCTATTGAAAATAATATTGGTTTTGCCATTGATCATCCTTCTCACGAGAAAGTAGTAGAATACTCAAAAATTGCAGATGTTCATAAGAATATTGTAGAGTTTAAAGATCAATATAAAACACTTGTTGGTGAACGCGGAGTAATGCTTTCGGGGGGACAAAAGCAGAGAATTTGTATCGCAAGAGCCTTAATTAAGGACCCCAATATTATCATTTTTGACGATTCTTTGTCTGCTTTAGACACAGAAACTGAACAGAATATTCTGGAAAATATTGATAGAAAAATCAGCAATGCCACTTCCATAATTATCACACACAGAGAGTCTAGCGCTCAAAAAGCCCATCAAATTATCAACCTTACTGAAATTGCCAATTCTGTAACCGCTTAGCCATTTCATTCTCAATTGTTAAATAAATCATAAAAAAAATTTTGTGATTAAAAGAATTCTTTTATATTTGTTCTTAACAAGATTAAAAAATATCTAACAATGAGTGAATACAAGGAACGCCATGAAAATGAGATTTTCACGAAGGTGTTAAAAGCAGGGAGAAGAACTTATTTCTTTGATGTGCGCGAGACGAAAGCAGGAGATTATTATCTTACAATCACTGAGAGTAAGAAGAATTTCGGAGAGAATGGGGAAGCTACATTCGAGAAGCATAAAATTTACCTTTACAAGGAAGATTTTAAAAGTTTCCAGGAGATGTTTAATGAGTCCACAGATTTCATCATTAATGAAAAGGGTGAGGATGTAATTTCAGAAAAACATGACAAAGACTTCAAAAGCAGATCTTTTACAATTGATTCTGACGACGAAGTTTAAAAAAGAATATCTAAAAACACAAGCATCTGAAAAAGATGCTTTTTTTATGTGGTAAAAACAATGTTACTTAATTAGAAAAAGCAAAGAAAAGTGGCTTCTTTGGTAAAAAACTTATGTAATAAATCGGATTAAATCTCATTAAAAGCAAAAAGTGCTATTGTTAAAGGGTCAGTTGTAGATAATTTCGTATAATAATTTTTATTTTTTTGTATTTCAACAATCAATGAATATAATCCTTTGTCATATTCTGATAAACACAACCATCTAGTGCAAATATAACTGTCATATGTGAGACTTCCAACTTTAGTATTAGATCTAAGATCCCAATATTGAGTATTATCATTTATATTACCATTCATTAAAAAAGTAGATTTTACAAGATCTTTCGTAAAAGTGTTAATATATCTTTGGATGTCTGAGTACGAATAAATAGACTTTTTATTATATAATATTTTGTATTTATAGCATTCATATGGAAAACTTATTGTCAAACCCGCATGAGAAACATCCTCAGGCAAGTCATTTTTTTTCCAATAACTCCATTTATTAGACTGCAATTCATTATTATAGAATGTATTTGATTTTATAAAATTTGCTATTTGATATGCCTGTGCAAGATAAGAGAACTGAGAAGTTGCTCTGTACATTTGGATCAGAACCCTTCCAGCAGCACTTTGCATATTAAGAGGTAAAATTACTCCTGGATGCGCCAACGGAGAATTACTACTCTCCCATTCCTTATAATAACCTATACTTTTAGATTCAGTATGCCATTGTCCTTTATGATAATCAAGAGTTTCTTTTACTTTTTGAAGAATATTTTCTGCAATCTGAATATAAGTTTGGTTACCGTAACGGCCTCCGGAATTCGAAATTAACCGTTGAGTAGACTTATTAAGCTTAACTATTGCCGCAAATTTAGCCATTGGATAAACAATATTAGCACTATGGACTAAATGTGAATAAGGCTCTCCTTCATCAGTAATAATATTGTAATGATTAGTTGACCAAGCTGCTCCAGAAACTTTCCTGTAATCATAAATCTTATTTAAGCCTTTTACCTGACTTCTGAGATCATCTCTCCTATCTAGTACATTTCCCATAAACTTTATTAAGGTTTCAGCATACTTTTTTTCTTTCGTTTTTTCATACATCAGTACCAATGCTTCCATATGAGCAGAAACACCCCATGAAAATTCAAGTTGATCAGCACTTTCTGAATAACCTATTGATACATCATATCCTTTACTATCAAATAATTCTTTATAGTAAGATTGAGCATAAGATTTTAGAGTAAATAGCACAGTAAGGATTATAACAATTCTTTTCATAGTAGTAGCTTTGATTTTGAGGTCATTTTAAAGAGAATTATCTTCTCTTAATTCTGGTAAAACAAATATAAAAGTTTCAATCATCAATCCAGAAATTTATTTTAAAGGATTAAAAGAAAACCATTTTTATACGTTGACTCAAGATTATAAACATAACACATGAAAAATTTCGGAGAAAAAAAGTAAAAAAAGAAACCTTCAGAGGATACTGAAATGGTACAAAATAAAAAAGTACACTTTCAAAAAGTGTACTTTCTTTGGGTGAATGATGGGTCTCGAACCCACGACCTTCGGAACCACAATCCGACGCTCTAACCAACTGAGCTACAATCACCGTTTTCTGAGTGCAAATATAGGACAATTTCCTCAACTACCAAACAATTCCATCAAAATTTTTCAAAGAAATTAATCTTTCAGACGTAAAGCCCTCAGCATAAGCAACTCCCGATAACCGCCCTAAATCCTGTGCGCGGTACGTTAAACTTTCATAGAAGTCTTTTGTGGTAATGGGAGTCTCAGGTTCTTTAGAAGTTGGGTCATAAAACTGAGTTTTGTACGCCATACAAGCTTCCAGTTTTTTAGGCAGATACTCTGAAATGTCAATAACAAATTCCGGTTTAATATCTTTCCACTGAATATAATGAAAAATATGTTTTGGCCTCCACACTTCCTGAGATTCACCTTCCAGTACGGTTTCAATTTTTCTCAGTCCGGACAAAAAGCACGCATCCGATACTAATTTCGCTCCTTTTGCATGATCCGGGTGTCTATCATCAATTGCATTAGCCAAGACGATTTCTGGCCTGTATTTGCGAATCATTTTTACAATCCTCATTTGATATTCTTCGGAATTTACTAAAAATCCATCTTTCATTCCAAGATTCTCTCTTGCGGAAAGCCCAAGGATTTTGGCTGCATCTGCTGCTTCAGTCTTTCTGGTTTCATCTGTACCTCTTGTTCCAAGCTCTCCCCTGGTAAGATCTACAACAACGCATTTTTTTCCTTCAGAAACCATTTTAGCAATAGTTCCGCCACATCCAAGTTCTACATCGTCAGGATGTGCACCAAAAGCAAGTATATCAGTTTTCATAAACTCAAAGATAGGATTTAAAATAAAAACTTCCCAAACATTACGCATGGGAAGTTTTAATATCTATAATTTAAATTTTAAATTACTTGTTGATTTCTGCATTTAATTTTACAGCATCCTGATAAGTAGGGTCTAGCTGTAAAGACTTAGCTACATAATCTTTTGCTTTTGCTATATCAGAATCTTTGCTCATGTATGCTACCGCGAAGTAAGCATAAGCAAGGGTCTGTTTGTTAGCTTCCTGATCAGCAGGTTTTACTGTGCTGATGAATTTCTCATAAGCCAATTTTGCTGCTTCATTGTTTCCTGCCTGCTGGTAAGAATATCCCTGGCTGTAATAAGCCGGAGCCCAATCAGGAAGAAGTGCTGACATTTTTTGCCATGTAAGAATTGCTCCATTCCAGTTTTTCACATCCTGGTAAGCTGTTGCTAACTTAAATAATGAATCAGAATCCTGGCTGTTGGCAGCAACTTTCTGTTTCAATGCTTCAATTTCAGGATTAGTAGGTCCTTTATCAGCTTCTGCCTGAGAAGCTCCTCCACCACCTGCGATGTTTGCCAATTCAAGATCCCACTTCATTGTTTCATCCTTAGCAGCTTTTGCAATACCTACTTTTTGCTGAGCTTCAGCCATTAAAGCAGATTTTTTAGCAGCATCTTTTTCATCTTTTGCTAAACCAGCAGCAATAAGTCCCTGTAAACCTTGGTCTGCAGGCAATACTCTTGTTTTCTCTGCCTGAGAAACGAAAGTATCCATATTTTGCTTGGCGTCTGCATAATTTCTATCTGCATATGCATTATAAGCTCTCAATTTGAATTTGATAGGATCATCAATTTTATCAAAAATCTTATCTAATACCATTTTAGAATTTGCATAATCTTCATTCGTGAAATATAGTTTTGCAATTTCTAACTGGGTATATGGATCTTCATCAGCATATTTTGTATAGTTGATAAGATCTTGAGTAGCCTTTGCATTTTGCTGGTATCTGATATCGTAACCAGCCAATGCTTTGTACGCAGGAGCGTATGTAGGATCTACAGCAATTGCTTTATCAACGCTTTCTTTCGCTTTTTGCCACACTTGAGCAGCCATCCATAAAGTAGCCATTCTCGTGTAAACTGAAGCTTTATTTTTTGCTACAGGTAACGCCTTGTCGTAAGCAGACATGGCTTCTCCCGGAGATCTTTTCAATCTGTAAGCATCTCCTAATGTATAATAATAATGTGCAGGAACACCTTTTTTCTCAGCTTTCTCAATAGCTTTAGTCAAAAACTGGATTGCCAGGTCCGGTGAACTGTTTTTCTCGAATAAAGTTAAAGCTTCTGCTGCTCTGAAAAGAACTTCAGCATCTTTTTCTCTTGAATCAGCAACTACTTTTTGAATTTCAGCAACAGCATTTTTATCGCCTTTACCTAATTTAACAGCAGCTAAACCAATTTTGTTCAGATAGCTTTTACCGTCTGCAGCTAATCCTTTATTAAAGTTTTCAGTTGCCTTAGCATAATCCGGTTCTCCTTGTCTTAAGAAAGTATTTCCCAAATAGAAGTAGTTTTCAGCTGTAGGCTCTTTAGCGATCATGTCAGTGAAGTTTGTTTTCGCCTGCGCAAATTTATCACTGTCTATACTGTTGATACCATCCTGCAGTGTTTGTGCAGAGGCAAAACCGGTAAAAAATACCACGGCTGCTCCAAAAGCAATCTTCTTTACATTCATATTCATTATATCTTTCATTTTATATTTTCTAATAATTGAGTTTTATTATACACAATTTTCAGACCAAATCAAAATTTTTAATAAGGACAAATTGTGAATTTAATATTTTTTAACGCATCTGAACTTCTCTCTTATAAATGTTATAAGGTTGTAAGCCTTCTTTCTGTACAATTTTCTGTCCTAAATGGGTACATGAAAATCTTATAAAGCCATTGGCAATGTTAAAGTTACCTTCATTAATCAGGAAATAAAGAACTCTGGTAAACGGGTATTCCATCGTGCGAAGTCCATCAAAATCTGCAGTATACGATTTCCCTTTCTCTACTACAGGAAGTACCTTCACCATGTCTCTTAGTTTTTCTGAAGTTTTATCATAAGGACGGCTGAAAGTATTCAATCCGATAACGCCAATTTTATCAGGATATTTTCCCAATTCCTCTATAATCTTCTGATTTCCCGGAATAATGGAAAATTTCAGATCTTTTGGCTGTTTTTTTAATTTCTCGGCAACAAAGTTCAGGTTACTGGAATTGGTTCCATCAAAAATAAATTCTTTTTTATCAGACATCAGACCGCTGCTGATTTCTTCCATTGAAATACTTTCTTTCGGAGAATCTTTAGGAACTACAAAAACCACTGCATCCGCAGCAAATTTAGCAGGAAGGAACTTCAGATCTGTTCTTTCCTCATATGTTTTAATTTCTTCAGGATTAAGATTTCTGGACATCACCACCACTTTAGCACTTCCTTTCAAAAGATCAAGAAGTCCTAAGTCTTCTTTCTTGGTTTCTACTTTGATATGTGTTTCAGGATAGTTGATCATATAGCCTTCGGCTAATGCTTCTGTGACGCTTTGAAAAGATTCGTCGGTAAAAATGGTAAGATCACCTTTGTGATAGGAAGGAGCGTTTTTCTCCTTTTTGCAGCTTGCAAGCATTATGCTCAGTACAAAAATTACTGCAAGCTTGAAACTATTCTTCATTTCTCGATTTTTTAATTCTTGAGATCGCCCTGTAAATTCTGAAAATACCATAGATAATGAGCACCACTCCCAATGCATAAGCAACAGCAGGCTCTAAAATAGTAAAGAAGAATTTGTAGACAATCACTACAATTCCTAAAACGATATAAAACAATCCCGTAACCAGGGATAACCAATTGAACATCATGTAACAAAAATACCAAAAAAAATAAAAAGAGAAGCATAAGCCTCTCTTTTTATTTATATTTTGAATAAATAAGTCTTATTCAAAGTTCATCGTAAATGGTACGCTATAGTAAGATCTAACGCTCTCACCGTTTCTCTTCGCAGGAGTCCATTTTTTAAGTTTCTTAACTACACGCATCGCTTCACTGTTGAAGTCGCCGTTTGGAGATTTTTCTTCAATAGTAACATTCGAAACAGTACCGTCTTTTTCTACAACGAACTTAAGCTTCGCTTTAAGTGTTCCTTCACCTCCTTCCATCAAAGAAGTATCAAAGTTATCACCCAGGAACTTTCTCAATGCTCCCATACCTCCAGGATATTCTGCAGACTGGTCAACATCTTTATAGATCTCGTTAGGGTTGTTCGCTTTCACTTCTACTGTACTAGCTTTAGTACCTGTAGATGGTGGTGGCGGTGGTGGTGTATAAGCCGGAGCTTTTACCCCCTCCTGATTCTGTAAACCAGTTGTTGTTTCCAACTGCTTAGAAATCGGCGGCGGTGGAGTTTCAATTTTCGGAGCTTTTACAGGCTCAGGAACTACGTTCTGAATTACCTCAATTTTCTCCTCTTCTTTTGGAGGTGGAGGTGGTGGAGGTGGTTCTTCTTCTTTAGGCTGCTCGATAATCGGATCTTCTTCGATAATATCTACAAGATCTGCCTTCACTTCCTGCTTAGGCGGAGCTGTAAGATTTTTAATCGTAAGATAGATGAACGGAGACAAAGCTGCCAAAAGGAATAATGCTGTTCCGATAATAAAAGACTTGGTTAAAAGTCTCGGATACTGATGTCTAAGATCATAGGCACCATATTCCTTGTTTCTATTTTCAAATACGATCTCGTCTAAAGTAAGATTCTGACCGTATACATTTTCATCTGCCATAGATTAGATATAACAATTTTATGGTTAAATTACTTTGTAGCAGCAGCCGGTGCAGCAGCACCTCCTACTTTTTTCTCATAAATAGCTTTTTCCCAAGGTTTGATATCAGTAACCCCGTACTGCTCACTTTTGGTAATTGCCATTTCATCAAGAATATCAACAAAGTTCTTATATACAGCATCGTCAGTTGGCTTAATGATCACGGTAAATTTCGTTTGATCTGCAGCTCTAGATTTTGCCTGCTGAATTACTTTTCTAATTCCTTCTCTATCAAGAGTAGTTTCCATAAGAGTCTGGTCATTCAAGGATGTAGCATCCTGCTGGTGCCAGAAAACTCTATTATTTTTTCCTAATAAGATAGAAATTGAGTTAGAAAGTTTAATTTCTGTTGGAGGTGGTTTTTTTGTTTCATCTTTCGGTTTAGCCGGAAGACCCAAATCCATAACGTTCGGTTTACTGAACGTAGTTGTGAACATAAAGAAGGTAATCAATAGAAAACCCAAGTCCACCATCGGAGTCATATCGACTCTGGTACTTTGCTTCTTGGAACGGACCTTGCCGCCCTTGCCGCCTTTCTCTTGTACTTGTACTTCTGCCATTTCTATCGATATTATTCGTTAGGTTTACCTTCTTGTGATGTAATCAACCAAAATTTAAGAAAATCAATATCTCTTAAACCCTCAAATAGACTTTTAACTTTAGGATACTCAGTTGTAACGTCACCTTTAATAGCTAACTTGTAGTCAGGGTTAACGCTCAAACTTTCTTTTACCCAATCAATTAATTGTTTATTTGTACTGTCCATAGGAATACCTGTAGGACTCTTATAATTTTTCTGCTCATCTGCAGGCAAATCCAAATACCCTTTAAGTTGGTTCATTGGAACTCCAATTGCCTGAATTTTCTGGAAAGCTGCTTTTTGGTTGTTGTCAAAAGTAATACCATACTTTTGTCCCATTTTATCCAAAAGTGCAAGTCTTTCTGATGCATTTTCTACTGGCTGGAAATAGAATTTTCCGTCCGGAGTAGCGTTGATAGTCATTAAACTAGCATCAGGAAGCAATTTTTCCGAAATTGAAGATGGCGGTTTGATCTGCTCCACGTCAGGTTTTTTAAACTGAGTGGTCAAGATAAAGAACGTAAGGAGTAGGAACGCAACGTCACACATTGCAGTCATGTCCGTAATTACTCCATGTCTTTTTGGTTTGACTCTCGCCATTATTATAAAATATTTTTAATTAAACTTCTTTTAATTGCTAATGCAAATATCTTGCTAATTCTTAGTTGAATTCAGCGAAAGACTGTTGGATACTCATAGAGATCTCATCGATCTTGTAAGTTAATCCGTCAATTTTAGATGTAAAGAAGTTATAAAGGATAATAGCGATTGCTGAAGTACCAATACCTAAAGCTGTGTTAATCAAGGCTTCAGAGATACCAGTAGATAGAGCAGCTGCATCTGGAGTACCACCTCCTGAACCTAATGCGAAGAACGCCTTGATCATCCCGATTACCGTTCCAAGTAGTGCTACTAACGTTGCAACAGTACCTAAAGTAGAAAGGATCATCATGTTTTTCTCAAGCATTGGCATCTCAAGAGTAGTAGCTTCTTCGATAGCTTTGTTAAGCGCTACCATTTTCTGCTCTTTATTTAATGTAGTATCGTGAGAAAGTGCTTTGTAAGTAGTAAGACCTTCTTTTACCACGTTACCAACAGAACCTTGTTGTCTGTCGCACTCTTCGATAGCTTCGTCGATTTTGTTTTGGTTTAGTAAGCTTCTTACCTGTACAACAAAGTTGTCTAAGTTTCCTTTTCCAGCTGCTTTACCAAGAACGAAATATCTTTCAAAAGAGAAAACGATTACAGTAATCATGAAAGTAATCAAGATTGGTACGATAACCCCTCCTTTGTAGATAATACCTAAAAACGATTCTGGGTGAATGTCTTTTCCTTCAACACTTGAAAAAGCTACAGAACCACTTCCTAGTTTATCTGCATCTTTAAAGTTTCCTGGGCTACCAAGAACGAATAAATAAATACATACTCCTATAGCAAATAGAATAGGAATAATAACAGCTGGATTTAAACCTCCTGCCTTTCTAGCAACTACTTGCTCATCATTTTTTGAAACATTCATTTCCATATTTAACTAAATTATATTGTTTTAAAATTTTACAGGGTGTAAATTAAAGGCAAAATTAATTAAAATGCAAGAGTCTTAATTAAACATTTTGCTTTTTTTTGATAAAGAAATTTTAATACGATTTCGAAATAATAATTATTTTAAATTATTTTATTTATTTTTTCCAAATTTAACATTTGAATTAAAAAATCAAAAAAATAAGACACCCATTTTTTTTAATTTCCCAATGTTAATTTTTTTTTAAATTACGATATTCACAATACGGTGAGGGACTACAATGATTTTTTTAGGGGTTTTACCTTCCAAAATCTGTTGCATTTTCTCGTTCGAAATCACCAAATCTTCCACTTCCTTGGCAGATAATTGAGCTGAAAGTGAAATTTTGAACTTCATTTTACCATTTACGCTTACCGGATACTCAATTTCATCTTCAACCAGATAATCCTCATTCAATGCCGGGAATCTTTCAAATTCTATCGATGTACCGTGTCCTAGTAGACTCCACAATTCTTCACAGATGTGAGGAGCATACGGAGAAATGATAACGGCAAGCGGTTCTAAAATATTGCGCTTGTTGCATTTTATTTTCTGAAGCTCGTTTACAGCAATCATAAAGGATGATACTGAAGTATTGAAAGAGAAGTTTTCAATATCATATACTACCTTCTTTATTAAGGTATGTAAAACTTTGTATTCCGCTTTTGTAGGTTCTTCGTCTGAAACTTCAAATACGTCTCCGTTGAAATACAGGTTCCAGAATTTTTTAAGGAAACCATATACTCCGCTTAATCCTTGAGTATTCCAAGGCTTGGATTGTTCTAACGGTCCTAAGAACATTTCATATAATCTTAATCCGTCTGCTCCGTACTCTTCACAGATATCATCAGGATTGACTACATTATATTTTGACTTGGACATTTTTTCTACTTCACGGTCTGTGATGTATTTTCCGTCTTCCAGAATAAATTCTGCATCTGCATAATCCGGTCTCCATGCTTTGAAGGCTTCAGTATCCAATTCATCCGAAGTTCCCTTTAATAAGGATACATCTACGTGAATCTGCTGAGTCTGGTAATCTTTAGCTAAATTTTTAGATACATACTGATTCGTTCCGTCAATTCTGTACACAAATGCACTCATCCCTAAGATCATCCCCTGGTTGATCAATTTCTGAAATGGCTCATCATGGCTGATATAGCCTCTGTCTTTTAAGAACATGTTCCAGAAACGGGAATACAATAAGTGACCGGTTGCATGTTCGCTTCCTCCTATATACAAGTCTACCTGTCCCCAATAATCTGCTAACTCTTTTTTAACAAAAGTTTCTTCATCATTAGGATCCATATATCTAAGGAAGTACCATGAGCTTCCTGCCCAACCTGGCATTGTAGATAATTCTAACGGGAAAATAGTTTTGTCATCAATAAGATCTGTAGCTACTACCTTCTGGTTAGCTTCGTCCCATGCAAATTCTTTTGCATTTCCTAGCGGCGGATCTCCATCTTCTGTAGGTAAGTATTTTTCAACTTCAGGAAGTTCCAACGGTAAAGCAGAAGTTGGCAGCGTGTAAGGCATTCCATCCTTATAATATATAGGAACAGGTTCTCCCCAATAACGTTGTCTTGAGAAAATAGCATCACGCTGTCTGTAGTTGGTTGTTCCATGACCGATTCCTTTCGTTTCGATCTCGGAAATCATTTTTGCTTTCGCTTCATTATAGTGTAATCCGTTTAAGAAATCAGAGTTTACACAAACAGAATCTTTGGAATCAAAAGATTTCTCCTGAACATCCTCTTCAGTTTCTACAACTTTCTTGATTTCAAGATTAAATTTCTTAGCGAATCTATGGTCACGCTCATCATGTGCCGGAACTGCCATCACAGCTCCTGTTCCATATCCCATCAACACATAGTCTGAAATATAGATCGGCATTTTTTCATTGCTGAAAGGATTGATTGCATAACTTCCTGTGAAAGCTCCGCTCACGTTTTTCACGTCAGACATTCTGTCTCTCTCCGTTTTCTTGGAAGTTTCTTCAATATAAGTATCTACTTCTACTTTTTGAGCATCTGTAGTAATCGTTTCCACTAAAGGATTTTCCGGAGCCAGTACCATAAAGGTCGCTCCAAAGATCGTATCAGGTCTTGTTGTAAAAACCTCAACAGTTTCGTCATGTCCTTCTACTTTGAACTGAACCTGTGCTCCCTGAGATTTCCCAATCCAGTACTCCTGGGAATCTTTCAACGGCTGCGGCCAGTCCAGAGTGTTTAATCCCTGTAATAATCTTTCAGAATATGCGGAAATTCTCATACTCCACTGCATCATTTTCTTCTGGAAAACCGGGAATCCTCCTCTTTCGGATTTTCCATCCTTTACTTCATCGTTGGCCAATACAGTTCCTAATGCAGGGCACCAGTTTACAGTGGTTTCTGCTCTGTAGGCAAGACGGTAGTTTAAAAGGATATCTTCTTTATCAATATCGGAAGCATTCTTCCATTCTTCTGCAGTGAAATTTAATTCATCATTCTGATTGGCATTTAGTCCTTCTGTTCCTTTTTCTTCAAAATGCTGAATTAAAGAATCAATAGGCTCCGCCTTATCTGTATTTTTATTATACCAGGAATGATACAACTGGATAAAAATCCATTGTGTCCATTTATAATAAGAAGCATCTGAAGTTCTTACTTCCCTGCTCCAGTCGAATGAGAAACCGATATTTCTCAGCTGCTCTTCATATCTGTTGATATTTTGTTCTGTAGTAATAGCAGGATGCTGTCCTGTCTGAATAGCATACTGTTCAGCAGGAAGTCCAAAGCTGTCATATCCTACCGGGTGGAGTACATTAAACCCCTGATGTCTTTTGTATCTCGCATAGATATCCGATGCAATATATCCCAGCGGGTGACCTACGTGAAGTCCTGCTCCTGATGGGTACGGAAACATATCGAGTACATAAAACTTAGGTTTGTCTGTGTTATTAGAGGTTTTATAGGTTTGATTTTCCTCCCAGTATTTCTGCCACTTTTTTTCTATCTGCTGATGATCGTAAAACACTTGATATATATGTTATATGTTAGACTGATTATTTTTTCTTTTTGTCAAGATTCACAAAATTAATGATTTTAAAGTAAATAGAAATTGAAATTATGATGAATTACAAATTCTACCCTCAACAAAAAAATCCCATCCGGAGATGAGATCTGTTTTATATCCTGAAGTATATACTATTATTGAGTAACTCTTTTGAAGGTATATGTTCTTGTCTGGAATATAGTAGGATCCTGAGTCTCCTCTCTTACCGCAAGATTGAGCGTTGTTGCATCCAAAGTAATCACCTTTGCATTCTGCGGTTCTACGATTCCCTGAATTTTCATCTGAACATCTTTCCCTTCCTTATTATAAGTGTAATTGAATTTTATATCTGAAAGAATAGCACACTGACCTGGTGTAGCAGTATCTCCCCAGTTCGTTTTCCCTCCTTTGGAGTCAGCGCTGAACCACCATCTTGTCTGTTTCTGACAGTCTGTATAAGTAATCGTGTTAGAAACCGGGTCTTCACCAACTTCCACAGTGGTAACTACTTCTTTTAACGGTTGCCATGTCCCAACAAGAGGAGCTTCCAGAACAGTATCGTCGTCACTGCTGCAGCCTGTAGCGGCAGCAAACAAAGATAAACCTGCAAATAGTAATGCTAATTTCTTCATAGATCAATTTTTTCAAGCGCTAAAATTATAATTTTTTTGATTTATATTACTATTTTTTATGAAAAATTATTTCATCGACGATTATTTATATATATTTAAAAATAGTGACACCTCATTTTCCCTTTATTTAACAAATAATGAATACATGAGCATCGTTCATTCTATTAAAAAAGTTATTTTTGCAGGAAACAAAATACAAATGCAGGATATTACGAGAAACAATTTTGATTTTATACGTGTTCTCCTTGCCTTTATTGTCTTTTTGGGACATCTTGGCACACTCAGCGCTTCTCCTGACCTCAAGATTTTTGAGCACAGCCCTATAGAAATTGCAGTTTTCGGCTTTTTTGCGGTGAGCGGATTTCTTATTGCAAGGAGCTATGAAAGGTCTTCAAGCCTGAAAAGCTATTTAAAAAAGAGAATCAGAAGAATTGTTCCCGCCTACTTATTGGTTATTTTTTTATGTGCAATTTTATTAAGTCTGGTAAGTACCTATTCCTTCATTGAATATTTCAGCAATACACAAGTTTATAAATACCTATTTTGGAATTCATTATTTTTAAATTTTAAAGCACCCTGGCTTCCCGGAGTTTTTGGAAATCAAGCAGTGAATGGTGCCCTATGGACACTGAAAATAGAAATGTGCTACTATTTTGCGGTTCCTCTGTTGTTTTTGCTTTTCGGGAAAAACAATAAATACAGAAATGTAAGTTTGGTTATTCTATACTTCTTATCACTTATTTATCTCAATTATTTTGAATCTTTAAATAAAATTTCGATTGCCAAACAGCTCCCTGGAACATTATCCTATTTTATCCCTGGAATGTTGATTTACTTTAATTTTGATAAATTCATCCAGCATAAAAATCTCATTTTCATCATTGCATTCGTTACTGTGTGGATTGACTTATTTTTAAAAGTTCAGCTTTTTTCTCCAATGATGATCGGGGTTATCGTAATGTACATTGCCTATTCATTCAAATTCTTAAATAATTTTGGAAAATATGGTGATTTCACCTACGGAATCTATATTTTCCACTTTCCTATTATCAGAACTTTTCAGACTTTAGGATTGTTTGAAGATTACAATCCATTTGTAATGGCTTTGGTATGTATGTTGGTGGTTATTGCGGTAGGTGTAAGCTCATGGCATCTTTATGAAAAAAGATTTTTATAATTTATCAGTTTAAAAAACACAAATGAAAGATCTTGTCTCCATCATTACTCCCTGTTATAATTCTGCAGAATTTATCGAGGAAACCATACAGTCTGTTCTTAACCAAACCTACGAAAACTGGGAGTGGCTGATTACGGATGACCTTTCTAAAGATAATACTGTTGAAATCATCAGAAAATATAATGATCCCAGAATAAAACTGCAGGTACTGGAGAAAAATGGCGGCGCGGGAAATGCAAGAAACAACAGTCTGGAAAGAGCTCAGGGAAGATATATTGCTTTTCTGGATTCTGATGACTACTGGTATCCAGAATATCTGGAAACAATGACAGATTATATGCAGGAACACAATGCAGAACTGGTATATTGTAACTATTCAAGATGTAATGAACAGCTTCAGCCTATACTGAAAGATTTTCTGGCGGACAAAGTGGTTACCTTCTCCAATCTGCTGAAGACATGCCGCCTTGCCCCGGTTTCCACAATGTACGACACGAAAAGGGTTGGAAAATTTTTGTTCCCCGTAAAAAGTAAACGTGAAGATCACGTCATGTGGCTGAATCTTTTAAAAGTGATTCCGGAAGGAATTCCTGTACAAAAGACACTGGCAAAATACAGAATGCGTGAAAACAGCGTTTCAAGAAATAAAAAAAATATCATCAAAGATCAGTATCTTGTCTATAAAGATTTCATGGGATTCTCAACAGTAAAATCATTGTATTATACGGCTAACTGGGCCGTAAACGGATTCCTGAAATATTCGAAAATTTTTAATTAATGGAATATTCAAAAGAGTTCAAAGCTGCGCTGAGTGCTTTTTCCGGAACGGAGAAGGACAAACTTATTTTCAGACTCCTGAGAAAGGATAAATTATTGTCAAAAAAGCTCTACTTTGAACTGATAGATCCGGAAACTACAGATGATAAAAGAAATGCCATGGAAGAACATGTGGAGGAACAGGTTCTTCTTGCATCAAAATACGTGGGAAATGCCAAATATTTCCTGTCTACTGTGCGCAAAATAAGTGCTGAAATCACGGAGCATGTAAAAATCACGACCGATAAATTCGGAGAGGTTTCCCTGAATCTTCTTCTCGTGAACAAGGTATTGGAAAATAATGGTGATCTCAGCAGACAAAGGTTTGATAATGTTTACAAACTTTATATTTACATCATCAACAAAATCTTCAAATCTTTGGTCCTCATAAAAAAGCTGGATGAAGATTACTGGATGGAAATTGATGAATACCTTCGTGATACCCTGAATAAAGTTTTAGAGAATCATTATCTCCAAAAGCTATGCATCAATAATGGTCTTGACTTCAACTGGTTTGAATGCGACAGAATTCCTGAAAACATTGATCAGATCATGAAAGAGATTAAAAGCCAGGGATTTTTACGATAGAATTTTCTGAAGAATCATTCTCGTAGAGTCTGGCTTCCCATCTACAAATTTTTCAGCATTTTGAGACATTTCAGTAAGTTCTTCTTTGTTATCTTCATTCGTTAGAAATAAGATAAATTCTGAGGCCGTATACTCATCAGAGAAAGATTTCCCTCCATTGGCAGAGATCAGGTCGTCAGCTTCCGGATTCTTTTTGTAATGATTCCCAAAGATCACTGGAACACCAAAAGTAGCGGCTTCCAGAATATTGTGAAGTCCGGCATCATGAAATCCTCCTCCCACAACAGCTACATCTGCATAAGAATATAATTTTGATAATAAACCAATGCTGTCTATAATTAGAATCGAAGCATTGAAAGTTGAAGACCAGGTATTTTCTATTTCACTGTACAATAAGGCATCCGGGAACATATTTTTCAAATGCTCTACTCTTTTCAGATCGTGGGGTGCGATAATAAGTTTTACCGTATTATTTTTACGTGAAACCATTTCTGCTATTTTCTCTTCCGCATGCCATGAACTTCCAAAGACTATTGCTTTATTTTCACCAATAAAGTCTGCAATGAAATCTACATGATTATTTCTTTCCCGCAGCTGTTTTACTCTGTCAAATCTTGTATCTCCCGTTACGGAAGACTTTACCAGTCCTATACTTTTCGCCAAGGCCAATGAAAACTGAGTCTGATGAAAAAACCAATCCACATTTTTCTGAAGCTGTTTTACAAACCATTTTCCGTAGGAAGTAAAGAAAGATTGCCTTTCATAGAATAGCGCCGAAATAACATAAATTTTTGTCCCTTTACTTTTCAGCTCAGCAAGGAGGTTGTACCAATAATCGTATTTAACCGTAAAAAATAGTTCAGTATTAAATTGATCTGTAAATTCTTTTACAGCCTTCTTATTGTCGAAAGGTAAATAACAGACAACGTCAGCAATGTGTTTCTTCTTAACCACATTTTCATATCCTGACGGAGAAAAGAACGTCACCAGAACTTTGTGCTGAGGAAAATTCTCCTGGAGCTTCTCCAGAACAGGTAATCCCTGCTCATATTCACCCAGACTTGCCGCATGCATCCAGATGACTTTATCAGTTTTTGAGAATTCAGATTTTACTTTACCCAAAGACTGCCTTCTCCCTTCAACGCCTTTTTTAGTTTTATCATTAATCAACGCGAAAGCCTTCATTCCGAAGGTAAGGAGACTGATGAAAATATTATATAAAAAAGCCATTTTACTTATTCTTTAATTTCAATTCTGTCATGATCCGTAGGAGGATTGGATATGACCAAAAACTCAATTTCTTCATTGGATTCATTGGAGATAAAATGTTTTGCTCCCGGCTCAATTGAAATAGATTCTCCCTGGCTAACCAGGAATTTCCTTTCGTTGATGTAAAATACGGCTTCTCCTTTCAAAATATAGAAAAACTGTTCTGCCACTTTATGAAAGTGCAGTTTCTCCGAAGTTGCTGCAGGCATCTTCTCCTGCTTTACGGATAAGTCCCGGGTATTTTTAAGGATCCAGCTGTCACATTGGTTCCCCCATGTATAATGTTCTGAATTATTTTTAGAATGTATCATTTAAACAGATAAGCAATAAAGAGTAATGCAGGAGTAAATAAAACAACTGATAAAAAGATAGTAGCAATTGAAATTCTGGGTTTAGCTTTATCATCAACAGCATATCTGAACATATAGTCCTGAAGGTTCAGAAAAACCATTGCCAGTACAACAAAAAGAATTCTCAGTCCGATTTTCATAATTAAAAACTGAGCATTCGTGTTCTGGTCTGTAATTTCTACCGGAAAATTAGTGTCTTCGGGATGTCTGGTGCCATAAGTGAATACAGCATACAATCCCAGCGCCAGTACAGGCATCAGAAAAGCATACATTTTCCCTCCAAATCCATCCGCTTTTCCTTCCATATCAAAATGGACGGGAATTCTCTCTGGCAACGTGTTATAGTTTTTCAGGGTAAATCCCCATAAAAAAGCGACCCATCCAAAATTTAAAATATCAAAAATTGTAAAAAGAATATTTTCCATTTCAGATGATATTGAATGAGGATTAAATTACACTTTTCAACACTCTCAGTTTATGAGTATGCTTATTCATTTCTTTATTGAAGATTCCGGTGGAATCCAGCGTGTCTATTCTTACTTTTCCGGAAGCATGAATGATCTTCTGATTCTCCAGCATAATTCCTACATGGATAATCTTTCCTTCTGCGTTTTCAAAAAAAGCAAGATCACCAGGCTGTGTTTCTTCCACGAAAGTAAGCGGTTCTCCTACCTCAGCCTGCTGTGAGGCATCTCTGGGTATTTTTATATTGTGAATTTTATAAACCAACTGGGTAAATCCGGAACAGTCTACTGCAAAAAAGCTTTTGCCTCCCCACAGATAAGGCACGTTCAGGAACTCTTTTGCCGTCAGAGCGATGCTTTCGCGCACATCATGACTTCTTCTTGAAGCTACCACCGGAAATTCCACTTCTGAACCCATAGAAAGCAAAGTTTTTCCATCATTCATTAATACGGAAGAAAAATCTTCGGTAACGACGGTCACTTTTCTTTTGGCCAGCTCTTCGTCTGTTACAGGCTTCAGCTGTTTGGTATCCATCCATCCTTCATAGCCATCATAATGCATTTTTATTTTGGTCCAGTTTTTATCCACTTCCAGAATATCCGCACTTTCTCCAAACAATATTTCCGTAACAATTTCAGCTCTGTCAGAATTTTCTGCACGAACCGGCGCTACTGTAACAATACAAACTCCTTTATTCATTAATTTTCAATTTAAAGATTGAATAATTTAAAGATTAAAATACAATGTTGTATTTCTTTAAATGTTTAATCCTTGAATATTTCAGTTACTTTCTGCGAAGAAAGTTCACTCCATCACGCAAAGGTAAAATAAGATTTTCAAAATCTTCGTCTTTTGCTGCCAAATCATTTAATTCCTGGATCGACTGGGTAGATTTCAGTTTCGGATTTTCTTCCAGCACTTTCCCATACCATAATACATTGTCAAATAACACCACTGTTCCGGATTTTGTATGAGGTTTAATCAATCTGAAATATTCGGCATAGTTTTCCTTATCAGCGTCTACAAAAATCAGATCAAAAAATTCATCTGTTCCTTTTAAATATTCCTTGGCATCCTGAAGTTTAAAATCGATCTGGCTGGCATATTCGCTGGATTCAAAATATTTTTTAGGAAGATAGGCAAGATCTTCATTCACATCCAATGTGGTGATTTTTCCGTCTTTTGCCAATCCTGATGCAAGACATAGCGTAGCATATCCGGTAAATGTTCCTATTTCAAGAATATTTTTCGGCTGCAGTATCTGGGATATGATCGTCAGCAGTCTTCCCTGCTGATATCCGGAAATCATATGAGGCTGTGTTGTTTTCTGATACGTCTCTCTTCTCAGCTTTTTCAGAATTTCGGATTCCGAAGAAGCGTGCGCCTCCAAATATCTGTCCATTTCAGGATTCTTTTCTTCAAAAAAACTCATACCATTTTAATTTAAACAAATTTAAGGATTTTAAAGCTACTTTTTTAATTCAGGAAGAAGATACAAAAAAAGAGAGAAATTAATCTCTCTTACATACATCTGTATATTTTAAAAGTTTATTATATTGCTATACAGTATTCTCTTATACCGGCACAAACCCATCCCGGGCAACACTTTGTTTGCAGGCTGGTACAAAATATCTGTGGATTACACCCGTTAATAGCACCCTGTACAGTTTTCATTTCTCCTCTTGAAAGTTTTTTTGAATTTTTCATAATAATTTTAGTTTAGTATTAATTTCCTACTCTTTAAGATTTTCGGATACCTCTGTTATTATTTCCTTATATGGAGATTTAAATATACATATTCTTTTATTAATCAGCTAATTATATACGTTAAAATCGCTTATTAAATGTAAAAAAATATGTATCCCAGTAAAAACCCCATATAAAATACCGTGAAAACACGGATGGTATTTTTGTGGTATTAGTTATAAGTTTGCAGTAAGAATAAGGGGTAAAAACACTAAGAGAAAACATGATGATTGCAGGAGAGACACAAACTAACCATGAGAATCACACTAAAGTTGTACTGAAAAGTAGAACTGATTCTTCTGCAGCAAAAAGTAAGAAAGAAATATCCACTTCATTTTTGCAACGAATTATTTCACTCCTGAAAAAGGAAGAATTAATTTGATTAAGAATAGATCCCGGCCACCTTCGGGATTTATTTTTGTTTTAAACGGTCGAATTCATTCCAAAAATAAAGACAATCTTTTCTTCAAAAAAATCGACAAATTATATTCCGAAACAGATTAACACACCATAAAAAAATCCCGAATTACTTCGGGATTTGTGATGATATAAGGTGTAGTTATTATTTCTTAGGAGCGATATCCATCAGTTTCATAAACTCATCAAGTTTAGGCATAATGATGATTTCCGTTCTTCTGTTTTCTGATCTTCCTGAAACGCTCATGTTAGTCGCTTTCGGGTTGTATTCAGAACGTCCGCCAGCAGTAATTCTTGCCGGATCTACTCCAAACTGAGTCTGAAGAACTTTAGCAACTGAAGTACCTCTTAATGCAGAAAGATCCCAGTTGTCTCTTGGAAGATTTGGAGAGTTCAACGGAGCGTTATCCGTGTTACCTTCGATCAATACAGAGTATTTATCGTAATCGTTGATTACTTTTGCTACTTTACCTAACACTTCCTGAGCTGCCGGCAAGATATTGTAATCTCCGGTTTTGTATAACATTTTATCTGAAAGAGAGATCATAACCACTCCTTTCAATACTTTTACCTGTACATCTTCATCAGATACATTATCCAAAGATCTCTTCAGCTTATTAGACAATGCAAGGTTCAGACTGTCGTTCTTGGCATTACTGGAGATCAATTGCTTGATATAAGAATTGGAAGCATTGATTTCTCCTACCAGTTTATCAATGTTAGCAGAACTTTTTCCTGTGTTCGACAAACATGCATCAAGTGATGATTTTAAAGCATCATGCTGGCTTTTCAATAAGTTATTTTCCCCTGCCAATGCAGAGTTCTGAGATTTCAAATCCTGAATTTCTCTTTGTCTTTCCCCAATATTTTCAATACACTGCTTATAGTTTGTGCTCAAAGCATCATACTGCTTTTTGCTGACACAAGATGTCATCCCCAGCGCCATTGCAGAAACTGCTAAAATTTTTAAAATCTTCATAAATAATCATTTTTAGACTACTCAAAGTTAGGAAAATTCAATTGAATTATATCGGTTATCTTTGCATAAAAGAAATTCTCAACATATATGTTGAATAAATCAGCCTTTATCAGTCAGTTAAAAAATCTCGTTCACGAGCCGGAAAATCACACCTATCTTTTAGCGGTAAGCGGAGGAGCAGATTCTATGGTTCTGGCCTCATTGTTCAGGGATTTCAGGCAGGAAATTCAAGATGCCGGGTTTCAGTTTCAGGTAGCTCATATCAATTATAAACTTCGGGGAAATGATTCGGATCTGGATCAGAAAACAGTGCAGGATTTTTGTGAGAAAAATCATATAAAATTTCATTTGTATGAAGTTTCAGAAAAAGACCAGAAGCCTGAAAATTCAATCCAGCTTTGGGCCAGGGAACTGCGATACCGTTTTTTTAACGAAATCAGGGAAAAAGAAAAGCTGGAATTTCTTGTTACCGCCCATCATCTTAATGACCAGCTGGAAACTTTCATTATTAATCTTTCCAAAGCTGCAGGTATTAATGGATTGAGCGGAATTCCATCGAATGATAATAACATCCTTCGTCCCCTTTTAAATGTTTCAAAAAAAGAAATTTATCAGTTTGCTGAGCAGAATACTATTGAATTCCGCGAAGACCTTTCTAATAAAAAAAGTGATTATCTGAGGAATAAGATCAGGAATGAGATTGTTCCGATGCTGATGGAGACCAACGATCACTTTCTGGAGAACTTCAGAAAAAGTTCTTTATACCTGAATCAAACCAAAGAGTTTGTACAACAACAGATTCAGGAAATAGAAAATCGTCTGACCATATTTAACCCAAACTATAAAATCTTATCAAAGGGAAAGCTGGATAGTGAAAGCGACTTTGTAAAATTTGAAATATTAAAGAAATACGGATTCAATCAGGAGGAAGAAATTCCGAAAATTTTTAAAGCCGGAAATAACAGTTCTTTTTTTTCAAAGGAATATCAGTTGATTGTCAACCGGGATGAACTGATCTTTATTGATAAAAGTGGAAAAAAGGAAACTACGGAAGAAATAGTATTGATTGAACACTTTGATTTTTCTGAAAACCAGATGAGCATCAATCTCGTAGATGATATTGAAAACATTTCCGGAATCAATAAAGGATTTGAATGGGATTTCGATGCTGAAAAGCTTCAGTTTCCACTTCTTTTGAGGAAACAGCAGGATGGAGATGAATTTTATCCGACAGCGTTTCCAGGAAAAAAGAAAGTTTCTAAATTTTTCAGAGACGAAAAACTATCTCCTTTGATTAAGGAAAAGACCTGGTTATTATGTGACTCCGGAAACCATATCCTGGGAGTTATCCCTCTCAGACAGGATCGCAGATTTCAGGCAGACAGTACTACTCAAAAAAAGATAACTGTAAAGTGGACAGAAAAACAACTAATTCGTTAGCTGTTGATGATTTTAAGAAAGACAGCAATATAGCTTTTGGAATTTTATACCAACAGTATTTTGGTTATACCCAGAAATTCATTCTCAAAAATAAAGGAAATCTTGAAGATGCAGAAGATATCTTCCAGGATGCACTGCTCATTCTTTACGAAAAGTTGAATGCTGACGAATTTAAAGTTCAGACCTGTCTCGGAAATTATATTATCGGAATTGTAAAAAATCTGTGGTTTAAAAAACTAAAAAACAGAAACTTTTATGTTGAGTCTCCTGAAAACTATTTCATGGAACATCGGGAGGAAATAGGTACGGCCATTGAAAATGAAAGATATTACTGGGAAAAACTGGTTGGTTATATCAAATCGATCTCTTCCCATTGTCAGAATCTGATTCATGACATTTTTATTGAAAACAAAAGTATAGAGGAAATTCAGAATAAATATCAGTATTCAAGCAGGCATAATGCTCAGAATCAAAAATACAAATGTGTAGAGCAGATCAAAAGGATTAAAAATAATAGCATTTTTTCTATCTGACAATCAAATCATTAAAAAAAATAATTTAATCTGTGGGTGATTTTTTCATAAATCAGGGAACCTAATAAGAAAAGAAATATATGTTCAAAAAAATCGTTTTGAGTTTTCTTATAGCAATAGGAATTTCATTACATGCACAAAGCACAGGCATCAGTTTTCAAAAAATTGATTTGGAAGCCGCGAAAAAAATCGCAACAAAAGAAAATAAACTGATCTTCATTGATCTGTTCACTACCTGGTGTGGTCCATGCAAACTCATGGCAAAAAACACTTTCACAGATTCCAGAGTCGGAGAAATGTTCAACAAAAATTTTGTAAACCTTGCCATAGACGCAGAAAAAGAAGGCCTGAGCCTGGCCAAAGAATTTAAAGTAGTCAACTACCCTTCTTTTTTATTCCTGGATCCGAAGGGAAAACTGGTTCAATATGATTTCGGCTATTATAATGCTGAACAGTTTTTAGGCGTAGGAGCAGCTGTTATTGAAAAAAAAATGCCTCAGTCCGGTAAAACTTTAGATCAGGTAAAGGGAAAAATGATTGGAGATAAGATAGGTAATTTCAGTGCGAAAGATCATTTGGGAAATACATTTTCTTCATCAGAAGAAAACAAAAAACTGGTGGTCGTTTTTATTCGCGGACAATGGTGCCCTTATTGTAACAAATATATTAAAACATTACAGAATCTGGCTCCTGAACTGAAGTCGAAAAATGCAAAACTCATTATTATTTCTCCTGAAAAACCGGAATTTATCGAAAAGACAATCAGTAAAACAAAGACCGATTATACCGTTTTATATGATGAAGGCTATAAAATAGCAGAAGCATTTGACGTCCTTTATACTCCTGACAGTGAAACTCTTAATTTATATAATTCAAAATTAAAGGAGGATTTTGCCGACAGCAGATCAGATCATTCCGGAAGACTTCCTGTATCGGCAACCTTCATCCTTAATGAGGGGAAAGAAATTACATGGAGACATTTTGATACAGACTATAAAAAGAGAGCATCCCTAGAAGATATTGTAAAAAACCTGAATTGATTGATCCAAAAACTGTTATCAGGACAAACGATCATCATCATAATACCACTTTGGAAAAATTGACAAAATCAATAATCACTTTAAATGATGAAATAAGTGATAGCGCTATGGTGATAAAGGCAGAAGACGAAATATTTTTAGGCATCAGGCTTAAAAAAAGAAAGTTTCTAAATTTTTTAGGGACGAAAAATTATCTATTTTAGCGAGGCAAAAAATCCGGACACGCACTCATCAGGAAAAATACTGTATTTGACAGCTATCCTTCAGGGAAAACAGAAGATATGCAAAGAATGAGAAAACGAAATGGAGTCTCAAAACTTTAATGAAATGAACAATGAAATTTAGAAACTGGTTTTTATTAATTCTACTATTTTTAGCGACAGGAATTAATGCGCAGATAAAAAATCCTGTAAAGTTTAAATTCACCA